>CAZVEW010000036.1:0-18070 GCA_964625955.1 uncultured Vicingus sp.
AAAAAGAAGTGTCGGACGAAATATTAGTAACCCTATATTCTTTCATGCTTCCTTGAGCATTAGCATTTTCTTGACGCCATATTTTTAAAGTAAAATCCATATCTTTTAAATAGTTTTTAGTAACTAGTAGTTAGTTACTAGTTTTCAACTTTCTTAATCAACGAATTTAGCATTTTGCTTTCTTCATCTATTAAAGAAAAAATCGTTTTATTATTTTTTAAATACATTAATTTTTCACTTATCACTAATTGTGTTTCTAATTCTAACAAAGAACCTCTAGCCGTTTTTAAAAAGTTAGTGTAGTGTGCTTTTGATCCTCTTCCCCATCCTTCTGCAATATTTGATGGGATAGAAACAGCCGCTCTTCTTAATTGTGAAATCAAACCAAATTTTTCTTCATTTGGAAATGATTTAGAAATATTATACGAGCATAAAACTATTTCTATTCCTTTTTGCCAAACGATTAAGTCTTTGTATGAGTTTATTTTATTCACAATAACTAGTTTCTATTCTCTTAAAACTAATAACTCTATTTATAATTTCTTTGTTTTACTTCTATTGCTTTAAATTCAAGAGCTTCTTTATGCAATTTTGCTTCTCCATTTGTGTACTCCCAAGCAGCAACATACATGTAATCTTTGTCGTTTCGTTTTGCTTCTCCTTTTTGTGATCCGTCTAATTCAACGGATTCTTCTCTGTAATGAGCACCACAAGATTCATTTCTGTTTAAAGCATCAACAGCAATTAATTCGCCCATTTCTAAGAAATCGGCAATTCTTCCTGCTTTTTCTAACTCTGTATTAAATTGGTTTGCTTTTCCAGTAACTTTTACATCTTTCCAAAACTCTTCTCTAATTTGTTTTATTTCTGCAATGGCTTCTTTTAAGCCTTTTTCATTTCTAGATAAGCCAACTTTATCCCACATCAACAGCCCTAATTTTTTATGAAAATAGTCAGGAGATTTTGTTCCATTAACTGCAAATAGTTTTTCGATAGTTGATTTTACCCCTTTTTCAGCCTCTTCAAATTCAGGGGTGTCAGTTTTAATTGCTCCTGTGTGAATTTCGTTACTTAAATAATTAGATATGGTTGCTGGCAATACAAAATAACCATCGCATAAGCATTGCATTAAAGAAGATGCTCCCAAACGATTAGCTCCGTGAACACCAAAATTAGATTCTCCTGTTGCATAAAGCCCTGGTATAGTGGTCATTAATTCATAATCTACCCAAAGGCCACCCATAGAATAATGGGAAGCAGGATAAATTTTCATTGGTGTTTTATAAGGGTCGTCTCCTGTAATATTTTGATACATATCAAAAAGATTACCATATCTTTCTTTCACCACATCTTTTCCTAATCTGCCTATTGCTTCGGCAAAATCTAAATACACAGCAAAACCAGTTTTATTTACGCCAAAACCAGCATCGCAGCGTTCTTTAGCAGCTCTTGAAGCAACATCTCTAGGTACTAAATTCCCAAAAGCAGGGTATCTTCTTTCTAAATAATAATCTCTATTTTCTTCTGCAATTTGTGTAGGCTTTAATTTTCCTTCACGAATTGCTTTTACGTCTTCTATATTTTTTGGCACCCATATTCTGCCATCATTACGTAATGACTCTGACATTAAAGTTAATTTACTTTGATGTTCTCCAGAAACAGGAATACAAGTTGGGTGAATTTGACAATACGCTGGGTTGGCAAAGAAAGCTCCTTTTTTGTAAGTTTTCCATGCAGCAGAAACATTACAGCCCATTGCATTGGTAGAAAGGTAAAAAACGTTAGGATATCCACCTGTTGCTAAAACTACAGCATGAGCACCAAAACGTTCAATTTTACCCGTAATCAGGTTTCTAGTTATAATTCCTCTTGCTTTTCCATCCACAATTACCACATCTAACATTTCGTGGCGGTTATATGATTTTACAGTGCCTGCTTTTATTTGTCGGTTCATAGAGCTATATGCTCCAAGCAATAATTGTTGACCAGTAGCTCCAGAGGCATAAAAGGTTCGTGAAACTTGTGCACCACCAAAAGAACGATTGGCTAAAGTGCCACCATATTCTCGAGCAAAAGGAACGCCTTGTGCCACACATTGATCAATAATGTTGCCACTTAGTTGAGCTAAACGATATACATCTTCTTCTCTACCTCTGTAATCGCCACCTTTAACCGTATCGTAAAACAAGCGATAATCACTATCGTTATCGTTTTGATAATTTCTAGAAGCGTTTATTCCCCCTTGGGCAGCAATAGAGTGTGCCCTACGTGGACTATCTTGAAAATAAAATACTTTTACGTTGTAACCAGCCTCTCCCAAAGTGGAAGCTGCTGAAGCCCCAGCTAAACCAGTTCCTACAATTATAACATCTATTTTTCTACGATTGGAAGGGTTTACCAAATTAGTGTGGGCTTTATAATTATCCCATTTTTCAGCAATTGGTCCTTCTGGTATTTTAGCATCTAATTTTGTCATTTTTATATAAAAATTAGTTTAGAGAATTAATAAAGTGAAAAAGTGCAATCGCAGAAAACCCTATAGCAACAACAAAGCAAAATAATACACTTAAACCCTTAAGAATAGGGGTGCATTTTTTATTGTTTACTCCCAACGATTGAAATGCGGATTGAAATCCATGGTTTAAATGTATCCCTAAAAGGATAAAAGCAATTACATAAATGCCAACATAAAGTGGATTTGAAAAAATTTCAACTAGTTCTCCATAAGCATTTTCATAAATTGTTGTAACACCATTATTTATGTAGGTAACGTCCTCGATATTGCCAAATTTCAATTCAATAAAAAAATCTTTAATATGGAGTACCAAAAACAATAACACTAAGATTCCTGTATAAATCATGCTTCTCGCAGAAAATTTTGAATTTTCTCCGGGTTTATTCATCGCATAAGCAATTAATCGTGCTTTGTTGTTTTGATTAGACAAAGTTATTCCCATAAAAATATGGATAATAAATCCTAAAGCTAATACATATTGCATAATTTGTATTATAGGGTTTGTAGCCATAAAATGCGATGCTTTATTAAAAAGTTCTGCACTGCTAATGGAAAATAAATTAATTAATAAATGGAGAGAAATAAAAGTTATTAAGAACAGACCCGTGAGTCCCATAACAAATTTCCTTCCGATAGAACTGCTAAAGATTCCTTTGCTCATTTCAATAAGTTTTCTTGATGAATTACAGGACAAATGTAGAAATAGTAAATTATATATCAAGTAAAAGTTAACTTTTTTTATGATATTTTTTTGTGTCTTTGACGCATATTTGACAAAGTGTTGCCTATTAGTTATATTGGGCATAAATTCTTTTTAATTTTTAATTAATTTTACTTTTCATAAATAGATAATATGGAAAAACAGCAAGTAATACAAACTAACAAAATAGCTTTCAAAGACAAGCTAAATACTGTTGGTTTACACCCTCTAAAACCAACAAACATAGAAATATTACAAATTAATCTAGGTAAACTTTGCAACCAAACTTGCGAACATTGCCATGTAGATGCTGGACCAAACAGAAAAGAAGTAATGTCAAAATCTATTTTAGAAAAATGTTTAGTTGTTGCCAAAAATCCAAACATAAAAACCATAGATTTAACAGGTGGAGCACCAGAAATGAACCCTAATTTTAGGTGGTTTGTTACTGAATTGTCAAAACTTGGCAAAAAAATAATTGTACGCAGTAATTTAACCATTCTTACCTATAAAAATTACTTAGATTTACCTAGATTTTTTAAAGATAATCAGGTAATAGTTATTTCTTCCATGCCTTGTTATACCAAAGAAAATGTAGATAAACAAAGAGGTAACGGAGTTTTTGAACGTTCAATACAAGCTCTTATAAGTTTAAACGAATTGGGCTACGGAAAAGAGGGAACAGATTTAGAACTCGATTTAGTTTACAATCCTTTAGGCGCAAACCTTCCGGGTAATCAAGCTAGTTTAGAACTAGATTATAAAAGAGAATTAAAAACCTTATTTAATATTGAATTTAACAATTTATATACCATAACAAATTTACCCATTAACAGGTTTTTAGATTTTTTGCAAAAAGAAGGAAAGTATGAAGATTATATGGAGTTATTAATTGCTTCTTTTAATCCTGAAGCAGCAAAAAATGTAATGTGCAGAAACACGCTGTCGGTAGGTTGGGACGGCAAGCTTTTTGATTGTGATTTTAACCAAATGTTGGAATTACCCACTTTTGAAAAAACACCAAAAAATATTGCTAATTTTAATTATGAGGTTTTAGCAAAAAGAAAAATTGTTGTAGGTCAACATTGCTACGGGTGTACTGCTGGTGCAGGCTCTAGTTGTCAAGGAAGTTTAGCTTAATTTTAAATTATGAAAATAAATTTTTTAATTCTTATTGTGGTACTTTTTACCTTTTCGGCTTGTGCTCAGCAGTATAATAATTTTGATGAGATGGCGACAGCTATGGCAAAAGGAAGTGCAAAAAAAATAAATGTTTATCAATTAGATAGTTTGCTGAAAATTAAAGAAGTAAACTTAATCGATGTGAGAGAAACAGCAGAATTTAAGGTAAGCCACATTAAAGGAGCAAAAAATGATGCTTACGATAATTTTCGGGTAAAATTTTTAAAAAACTTCACAAAACAAGATACCATAATTATTTATTGTTCGGTTGGCTATAGAAGCGAAAAAATTGCCGAAAAGCTACAAAAGGCAGGCTATAAAAATGTATTTAATTTATATGGAGGTGTTTTTGGTTGGATAAATAAAGGGTTTACTGTTTATAACAATAAAAATGAGCCAACAAACAAAGTTCACCCCTATAATAAATCGTGGGGAAAATGGTTAATAAAAGGAGAAAAGGTGTATGAGTAGTGATATAAATACGTCATTGCGAACGGAATACAATGGAGTGAAGCAACACCATACACAAGAACAAGATTGCTTCGTTCCTCGCAATGACGGACGGAAAAACCTTCTCCTAGTTTTCGTAAAAAATCCTATTTTAGGTAAGGTAAAAACACGCTTAGCCAAAGTAATTGGTAATGAAAAAGCATTGGCTGTTTATGAAAAACTGTTAAACATCACTTTTAATGAAGTTGCTAAACTAGCAATAGAGCAAAGAATCTATTTTTCGTTAAAAATTGACGAAAAATGGCAAAAAAAGAACAATTTTATTCAAAAAGGAGCAGATTTGGGCGAAAAAATGCAAAATGCTATCGAAAAAGGCTTTGAAGATGGTTTTAATAAAATCATTTTAATTGGCTCTGATTTACCCGATATTTCTACAAAAATTATAGAAGAAGGCTTTGATAAATTAACAAAACATGAAGTCGTTTTTGGTCCCGCCCAAGATGGTGGTTACTATTTAGTTGGAATGACTAAAAAACATTTTTGTATTTTTCAAAATAAACAGTGGAGTACCGAAAATTTATTAAAAACTACACTTAATGAATTGAACAAAAAGCAGATTAGTTATTCTTTATTAGATATTTTAAATGACATTGACACAATAGAAGATTTAGAAAAGTCGAGTATTTATCGGTATTTATCCCTCAAGCCATAAATAGCAAAAAACCTCCCATTTTTATACATATACTCTTTATTATCAATAAAAAAATGTTGCCCTTCGGTATGATTTTGTAAATCATACACATCACTATTTATGGTATGAACAGAGCCTTTGGTTTGATAAGCAAAATTTAAATATTGGGTATTAATTCTGTTTTCTGCTCCACACAAAATAATATGTACTGGAATTTTAATTTTTGAAATAAAAGCATAATCTCTCATATTGGCGTAGTTATCAGCTACCAAAATAATTTCATTAGTTTTTGGGTAGTACTTTAGTCCCTCAATAATGGCTTCAATGTTATTTTCTTTAGTATCACCACCATTACCGTTTTTTATACATTTTTTAACCAATTTGTTGAGGTCAACAATGCTCTTTTCTTTACTTACATAAATTCCTCTCGTGTTTAAAGTTTCTTTTCTGTTATCAGATTTTCCATCACCATCGTTAAAAAAAACAAAACCATTAGCTTCTTTTTTATCTGATTTCATTAACCAATTAAAAACTTGAGATATGTAGGGAGACATACTACCTGTAGCATCTACCACAAAAAGATAATTCTTCCAGTTTGTATTTCTATTCAAAATTTTCAGTACCGTACTATCTTGTGTATAGCTTGGTGTTTTTAAAAAATCGGGAAGCGGAACAAGTTTAATGGTATCTTTTATCCAAATAGTATCGTGTACATAGCCTGTAGTGTTGTTCCAATGTGTTTTAATGTCCATTATTTTTTTAGGAGAAGAACTATCAGCTTTTACCAATTCTTTCGTAACTTTTTCTAGGTAATTAGCTTCTTGTTTTTGTGTTGAAGCATCTGATTTGGGTCTAAATGTGAGAATAAAACCATGAAACATTTTGTTACAAACTTCTGGAGAATTACCATTGGTTTGACTAATTAGTTCGTAATTCCAATATCGATTTTTAAATAAATTGGGTAATAATTTTTCGAGTTCAGTAAATCGTTTTCTATTTAAGCTTTTTTGGTTAAAAGATTTAACCAATCGATATTTAGTATAAACAAGTTGTAGTTTTATCACAACCCTATCATTAATTAGCTTTTTTTGTTCGGGATTAAGAAGAATGGACTTGGCAAAAGGCGTTATAATGGCTAACTGATTTTTGGTTAAAGTATTTAAATTTATTTCATCAACAAAAGTAGGATCTACGCTAACCAAAGCATCATACGATTGTGCAGTTAAAGATTGTAAACAGCAAAAAAGAAATAAAAAATAAAAAACCCGCATTAAACTTGTTTGGTTACCTTTGTAAAACAGAAACGCTAAAATAGTTAATAATATTGCAAAAAATAAAAGCAAAAAAATATTTAGGGCAACATTTTTTAACCGATTTAACCATTGCAAAAAAAATAGTTGACAGTCTTTTGCTAACCAATCAATATAATAAAGTTGTTGAGGTTGGTGCCGGAATGGGCGTGTTAACACAATTTTTAATTAAAAACAAAAGCTACAAAACATTTCCAATTGATGTAGATAGAGAATCTATTGGTTATTTAGCAGACAAATACCCAACTTTAAAAGGGAATATTATTTTTGGCGATTTTTTAAAAATGGATTTACAAGACATTGTCGAAAAGAAACCTTTTGCAGTAATTGGCAATTTTCCTTACAATATTTCTTCGCAAATTTTATTTAGGGTATTGGATTATAAAGACCAAATTCCAGAGGTTGTTGGTATGTTTCAAAAAGAAGTTGCTGAACGGATTGCTGCAAAACATGGCTCTAAAACTTATGGCATAACCAGTGTTTTATTACAAGCATTTTATACTATTGAATATTTATTTACCGTTGAACCAGGGGTTTTTAACCCTCCACCAAAAGTACAATCTGCCGTAATTCGTTTAACTAGAAATGAAAAATCAACCCTTAATTGCGATGAAAAAAAGTTTAAACAAGTCGTGAAAATGGCATTTAACCAACGCAGAAAAACCATGCGAAATTCTTTAAAAAGCTTAATTAATGATGAAATTAAAAGTAATACAATTTTTAATTTACGCCCAGAACAATTAAGTGTAAAACAGTTTATTGAGCTGACTAATTTAATTAAAGGGGAGCTCTAAAAATTCATTGCTGTAAAAAAACGAAGGTAATGAATAAGATGCAAGACAGGGCGGAACGTTAAAAAAAATATTTTCAGTATTCGATCCATTATCGGAAGCAAAAAATACTATTGTATTCATTTTTTTTATTAACTTCAAAAACTCAAAAGCAATTATTATGGCGAATAAATTTATTCCCTTTCAACACAAAGAAGTTAAAGCAGAAGAACAGTTACAAAAAAGTAATGATTTCTATACTTGGTTAAATACTAGAAGGTCAATAAGAGATTTTTCTAACAAACCAGTAGATATTAATGTTATTAAAAACATAATAAAATCTGCCTCTACAGCACCTTCTGGAGCACATAAACAGCCTTGGTCGTTTTGTGTAGTAGCTAATCCTAGCATAAAACGAGAAATTAGAATTGCTGCAGAAAAAGAAGAAAAAGAAAATTACAATGGAAGAATGAGCGAAAGGTGGTTAAAAGATTTACAATTCTTAGAAACAAATGAGAAAAAACCATTTTTAGAAAAAGCTCCTTACCTAATAATTGTTTTTAAAAGGATTTACGAGATAATTAATGGAGAAAAACATAACAATTATTACGTAAACGAATCTGTCGGTATTGCTGTTGGTATACTTATTGCTGCTATTCATAATGCTGGTTTAGTTACTTTAACACACACACCTAGTCCGATGATTTTTTTAACTAAAACTTTAAAAAGACCAGCAAACGAACGTCCTTTTTTATTATTACCTGTAGGATACCCTTCAAAAACAGCAAAAATACCTGTTATTGCAAGAAAAACATTAAAAAAAGTAATGTTTATGTACGAATAATCAAAAATAATTTGATAATGTAGAGATAAATATTTTCCTTTGCATCTTATTAATTTAAAAAATAGAATAAAATGGCAGATATCGCAGGAAGTGTAAAAGCAATTATCGTTGACAAATTAGGCGTTGATGAAAACGAAGTAACAATGGAAGCAAGTTTTACAAATGACTTAGGCGCAGATTCATTGGATACAGTAGAATTGATTATGGAGTTTGAGAAAGAATTCAATATTGCAATTCCAGACGATCAAGCAGAAAAAATTGCTACCGTTGGAGATGCAGTTAAATATATTGAAGATAACACAAAATAATTAATGCATCACAACAAAGTTAATTGAAATTGCTTTGAACATCGATTCAAAGCTTTTTCTGTTTATACTATAAATTACAATTTTTTTAAATGAAATTAAAAAGAGTCGTTGTTACTGGCGTGGGAGCAATTACGCCATTAGGTAAAACTTTTCCTGAAACATGGAAAAATTTAAAAGCTGGTGTTAGTGGCTGTGCTCCTATTACAAGGTTCGATGCGTCTAAATTTAAAACTAAATTTGCCTGTGAAATTAAAGATTACAATGTGGCAGATTATTTTGATAGAAAGACTGGTCGGAAGATGGATCCTTTTACGCAATACGCAATAATTGCAGCCAAAGAAGCTGTTGCTGATTCAGAAATTAACCTTGAAACTGTTGATAAAGATAGAGTTGGTGTAATTTGGGGATCAGGCATTGGTGGAATAAAAACTTTTGAAGATGAAGTTGCTGGATTTGTTAGAGGAGATGGAACACCTCGTTTTAATCCTTTTTTTATTCCTAAAATGATAGCAGATATTGCTTCTGGATTAATTTCTATGGAATTTGGTTTTAGAGGACCAAATTTTACCACAGTAGCTGCTTGTGCTTCATCAACCAACGCATTAATCGATGCCTTTAATTATATTAGATTAGGTAAAGCCGATATTTTTGTTGCTGGTGGTTCGGAAGCAGCAGTTTACGAAGCCGGAATGGGAGGTTTTAACGCTATGCACGCATTATCCACTAGAAATGATTCTCCTGAAACCGCATCTCGCCCTTTCGATAAAGATAGAGATGGATTTATTATGGGAGAAGGTGGTGCTTCGGTTATTTTAGAAGAATATGAACACGCTATTGCTAGAGGTACAAAAATTTATGCCGAAGTTGTTGGCGGTGGTTTATCTGCCGATGCTCATCACATGACAGCCCCTCACCCCGAAGGTTTAGGTGCAAAAAATGTAATGATTAATGCCTTAGATGATGCCGAAATGGAGCCTTCAGCAATAGATTATATTAATGTTCATGGAACATCAACCCCTTTGGGAGATATTGCAGAATCTCAAGCTATTTTGGCTGTTTTTGGTGAACATGCCTACAACTTAAACATCAGTTCTACAAAATCTATGACTGGTCATTTACTAGGTGCAGCAGGAGCTTTAGAGGCGATTGCAACATTAATGGCGGTTAAAGAAAATATTGTTCCTCCAACTATTAATCACTTTACAGATGATGAAGCTTTTGACCCTAAATTAAATTTTACCTTTAACAAAGCTCAAAAAAGAGAAGTACGTGCTGCATTAAGTAATACTTTTGGTTTTGGAGGACACAATGCTTCTATTATATTTAAAAAATTTAAAGCTTAATTGTTTAAAAACTTATTTAAAAAGAAATCCCGATATGCCCTTCAACTAGAAAGGTTATTGGGTTTTTTTCCTGTTAATATTTTATTATATCAACAGGCGTTTAAACACAAATCTGCTTTAAGCAACACTAAAAATAAAACTTTTGAAAGCAACGAAAGACTCGAATTTTTAGGAGATGCTATTCTAGATGCTATTATTTCACATTATTTATTTACTAAATATCCTTTTAAAGATGAAGGTTTCTTGACCCAGCATCGCTCTCGATTGGTTAGCAGACAGATGCTCAATAATTTGGGGGTTAAAATTGGCTTAAACGAATTGCTAGAATCAAACCTTGATAAACAAACCAAAACAATTTTTGGGGATGCTTTAGAGGCACTAATAGGGGCAATTTATTTAGATAAAGGTTATCAGGTAACGCAAAGGTTTGTGATAGAGAAGTTACTAAAGAACCATGTTGATGTTGAAGAGGTAATGCATAATGAAACTGATTTTAAAAGTAGGGTTATTGAGTTCTGCCAAAAAGAAAAAAAAGAATTAGTATTTATTATTACAGAAAAAGATGAAGATAACAATAAAATTTATACTGCTAATTTACAAATTGATAAAATAAGCAAAGGAAAAGGCAGTGCTTACTCTAAAAAAAAGGCCGAGCAGTTAGCTGCTGAAGAATTTTATAAAGAAATTATTTAAGCAAATAATGGACATCTTTAAGCTTAATTGTTATTCTTTTGTATTTCAGCATTTATAATATTAAAAACCTTATCACGTAGCAGCACAACATCTTCTTGTGTCATTCCTTTGGTTGATATTGGTTTATGAATAATTGCTTTAGCTAAACCAGGACCTGCCTTTCCTCTAAATAAACTTGCCATCTCTAATCGCTTATAATTGGTTAAAAAAGTAATAGGAATAACTGGCACTTGTTTTTCTATAGCTAATTTAAAAGCCCCATTTTTAAAACGTAACATATTTGGAACTCCATCAGGGATTGTCCCCTCTGGAAACACAACAACACTATGCTTTTTATCAATCTCATTAGCACACCTTTGCATTGCTATTTTCCCTGAAGTTGCACTTTTTCTGTTAACCGTAATATTCATCTTCTTAAAAAAAATATTAAACACAGGAATTGATGCTAACTCTTGTTTTGCCATAAAAACAAAGTATTGTCTAAATGTTTGATATAAAATTAAAATATCTAAATAAGAAGAATGGTTAGGAGTAATTACATAAGTTTCGTGTTTATTGATGTAGTGTTTATTTTTTATTTGCATAAAAATTCCAGATACACACATCAAAACCCATGTATGAGCTAGTAATAAATTAAAGCCTTTATTAAAATATTTTTCGTTTAATAAAAAGATAAGGTATAAAGGATAAAAAAGGACGAGTAATATAGTAAACCATATAAATACATAAATTTTCCATAAGCCACCTAAAATCTCTTTTATCTTTTTCATTATTTGCAAAGTTATGAATTTGAACTTCTTGGTAAAGAAAATATTAAAAAAGAAATATTATTTTTGTAGTATGGCAAGAATTTTAACAGGCGTACAAAGTACAGGCACACCACATTTGGGTAATTTATTAGGGGCTATATTGCCAGCAATAAAAATGGCAAACGATAGCAACAACGAAGCCTTTTTATTTATTGCCGATATGCACTCTTTAACTCAAATTAAAGATGCTAAAACCTTAAGGGAGAACACTTATAGTACTGCAGCTACTTGGTTAGCTTGCGGGTTAAATCCTGATAAAAGTATTTTTTACCGACAATCTGATGTGCCAGAAGTTACGGAATTGGCTTGGTATTTAAGCTGTTTTTTTCCGTATCAAAGATTAACATTGGCACATTCTTTTAAAGATAAAGCTGATAGATTAGAAGATGTAAATACAGGATTATTTACCTATCCCATGTTAATGGCGGCTGATATTTTGTTGTATGATGCAGAACTTGTTCCTGTTGGCAAAGATCAAATGCAACATTTAGAAATGACCAGAGATGTTGCCAATCGGTTTAATCATCAAATGGGCGAAACATTTGTATTACCAGATGTTATTGTTCAGAAAGACAGTATGTTAATTCCGGGAACTGATGGTAGTAAAATGAGCAAATCTAAAAATAATTTAATTAATATTTTTTTAAACGATAAGCAATTACGAAAACAAATTATGTCTGTTACAACAGATAGTACTCCATTAGAAGAGCCTAAAAATACAACAACTTGCAATGTTTTTGCTTTGTATAAGTTACTTGCCAATGATGCACAAATTGCTAAAATGAAAGTAAATTATGAGGGTGGAAATTATGGTTACGGACACGCAAAACAGGCATTATTTGAATTAATTTGCGAAAAGTTTAAGACAGAAAGGGAAAAATTTAATTATTACATGAACAACCTTACCGACTTAGATGAAGCACTAAAAACTGGAGCAAAAAAAGCAAGAACGGTTGCTCAACCTGTTTTGCAAAGGGTAAGAAAAAAACTGGGATATTAAACTTATTCAAATATTTTTTTTAGTTCGGTAGCATCATCTGGTTTCATTTTACCAGCTAAAATTAAGCTAAGTTGTCTTCTGCGTAAAGCACCTTCAAACATTTTTTTTTCGTCATTGGTTTCGGGAACCACCTTTGGTACTTCAATTGGAGTTCCAATTTGATCAACAGCCACAAAGGTATAATAGGCATTATTGCTTAATTCTTTTTCACCTGTTCTATGGTTTTCGACAAAAACCTCAATAAAAACTTCCATAGAAGAATTAAAAGTTCTGGTAACTTTTGATTCTAGCGTAATAATATCTCCTAATTTAATAGGTCGGGTAAAAGAAACATTGTTAACAGATGCGGTTACAACAATTCTGTTAGAACATCGTGTAGCAGATATTGCCGAACAAATATCCATTAAATGCAATAATCTGCCTCCCATTAAATTTCCTAAGGTATTGGTATCGTTTGGCAAAACAATCTCGGTCATTGTTGCCATTGTAGCGGCTGCTGTTTTTGTTTTCATGTTGCGAAATTAAATAAAAGAGCTGAGGATTTACTTACAACTTAGCTATAAAATCGCGAATAAGCCTAAAATTATTCTTAAAGTAGGTTAAAGGTAAAGTTTTAGCAATGTCGTTTACATCGTGGTAGGCTTTAATGCCGCCTAAAGCATAAATAAAGAATGCTGGCACTCCTTTTTCAGAAAACCAATAGTGGTCACTATTCGCAGCTTTTCCTCTTTTTTTTATTGCAACAACATACTTGTTTTTAATATTGATTTGCTGCATCATTTTAAATTGTTTTTCATAAACAGCTCCGTTAACCACCATTAAACCCTCTGAACCTGTGCCAATAACATCTAAATTTATTTCAAATTTTATTTTTTTTAAATCAATTAATGGGTGTTCAATAAAATATTTTGAGCCAATAAGTCCTGCTTCTTCAGCTCCAAAAGCAATAAATAGTATTGTTTTCTTTGGAGGATTTTTAGCATAATATTTTGCTAAATTCAATAAAAAGGCAATGCCACAGGCATTATCGTTAGCACCCGGAAAAAACACTTTATTTCCCATCATACCTAAATGGTCGTAATGAGCAGAAATTACAATAAAAGAATCTGGATAAATAGTTCCTTTTACATAAGCAATCACATTTTGAGATTGATAATTGCGAATAAATTTTTGATGTAGCTCTAAAGTAATTGTTCTACTATTTCTTTTTATACTTTTCCTATCCATTTTTAAAATAGCATAATCTACAAATGTTGTGGATAGGTCTTTGGTTAATTTATCTTCTAAAATAATGATACCAACAGCTCCAAACACATTTAATTTAAGCAGTTGAAAAAGTTCGTTATTAGGATTAACTTCAGCGTCATCAATTACAATAAACTTATTGATGAAGAAATTTCGTTCTGTTAGTTTTTTAAATTGTTTTTTTGTTGGGATATTTGATTTATTGTACCAAACCAACTGAAAATTTCCACTAATTTGCCCTGAATTTCCTGCAACAATATAATCTTTTCCTGCCCTTAGCAAGGTAGTATCTATTTGTACTTTTAAAACCTTTGGAAAAGTATTTATGGGATAGGTAAAATCTTGAAAATAGGTATTAGAAAAGTTTGTTAACCCTAAATTTTTGTATGCTTTGGCAATGTATTTCGCTGCTTTTAATTCGCCATTATTTAATGCTCCTCTTCCCCAAAAATATTTAGTGGTTAGTGTATCTACAATTTTATGAGCGTAAGCAATATCTTGAGCATAAATTTTAATACAACAGCAAAAAAACAGTATTACAGCTAATACTTTTTGCATTTTTTAAGAAAATTTTCTGCTTATAATTTCTGTAAACGAAACATAATGCTCATTTTCATCTTCCCAGCTAAATTTTATTTTTGTGTTTAGCAAAATTTGGTGTACCTCTTGTTTATTATCGCAATTATCCAATGTTTTAATCAACTCATTAAAAGCGGCCATATCCTTGTTAAACAATTCATTGGCATATAAATACCTATCATTTAAGGTAAAAGCATCTATTAATTTGCCCGTAAGTGTTTGTTGCAATTTTTCAGAAACAGAGGATATGTGTTGTTCATCATCAACCTTTTGCGTTATTGCTTCTTGTGGTTTTACAGTTGTTAGCTTTTCTTTTTCTTTTGTTGTTGTTTCCTTTTCTTTAGTATATAACCCATCTTTATTTGAGCTTCTATCGGTACTTTTAACGCTACTTGTTGTTTCTGTTTTGTTTTCATAATAATCGTTTATTTCTTGTTTTTCGAGTAAATGTTTTAAAACGGCTAAATATTCTTGCATTCTATTAATTTTTGCAAGAACAACGCTTATTTCTAGTGAAGGAATCTGTTTTCCTTCAGAAAAATGACGAGAATGACTAACAACATTATCTAATAAATGAGTTAACTCTTTGCGTAATTGTTCAATTTCCATAACTTCGAGGCAAATTATTTTAAATAATTAAAAATATTACTATAAAACTAATAAAAATTCTTTTATAATTTTGTGTCTTAAAAAAATAGCATGTTTTTAGAAAATACCATCAACCCATCAAATAAAAAAGGCTGGATTGAAGTAGTGTGTGGCTCCATGTTTTCGGGTAAGACTGAGGAATTGATAAGAAGAATGAAGCGTGCAAAATTTGCAAAACAAAATGTAGAGATTTTTAAGCCAGCAATAGATACTAGATACGATGAAGAGTTGGTTGTTTCTCATGACGATAATGAAATACATTCAACGCCAGTGCCTTCATCTTCTAATATTCCAATCTTGGCAAACAATGTTGATGTGGTTGGTATTGATGAAGCCCAATTTTTTGATGATGGGTTGGTGGCAGTGTGTAACCAATTGGCAAATAGCGGTATTAGGGTAATTGTGGCAGGTTTAGATATGGATTTTAAAGGAACTCCTTTTGGTCCGATGCCAGGGATAATGGCTTCTGCAGAATATGTAACTAAAGTGCATGCCATTTGTGTAAAATGTGGCGAGTTGGCTCATCATTCACATCGAATTATTGATAAAGAAGAATTGGTTTTGTTAGGCGAACTCGATGAATATGAACCACTTTGCAGAAATTGTTTTAATAAAACAGAAAATCAAACAACTAAAAATAATTAGTCTTGAACCTCAAACCTCAAACCTCAAACCTCAAACCTCAAACCTCAAACCTCAAACTTCAAACTTCAAACCTTGAACCTCAACTAATATACGATACCACCTTAGAAATTAATTTAAAACATGTAGTTGCTAATCTCCATTATTTTAAATCATTATTGAATCCCACAACCAAAATAATGGTAATGGTAAAAGCATTTTCTTATGGCTTAGGAACTTACGAGGTGGCAAAAACTTTAGAAGAGAATAAAGTAGATTATTTAGGCGTTGCCAATATTTACGAAGGAATTGAATTAAGAAAAGCTGGAATTAATTTACCAATAATGGTAATGAAACCAGAAATTGAAAGCTTTGAGTTGATGTTAACTTTTAACCTAAGTCCAACCATTTTTTCGATTCACTCACTAACAACTTTATTAGGTATTCTTAAATACAATAAAAAATTACTTACCAAAACACCTATTTTAATTAACCTAAAAATAGATACGGGAATGCACAGATTAGGGGTTGCTGAAGAAGAAATACCAACACTTTTAGCATTATTAAAAGAAAATACCAACTTAAAAATAGAAACTATATTTTCTCATTTAGCAGCATCTGACGAAAAAAAACATGATAATTTTACCAAACAACAAATTGAAAAATTTATCGAAATCTCAAAAATAATTACCAAGCAATTTAATTATCCTATTGATAAACACATTTTAAATTCTACTGGTATTATTCGTTTTAATGATTCACAAATGGATATGGTTAGGCTTGGAATAGGATTGTATGGCATTTCATCTGATAAAAACACCCAGAACAAATTACTATCAGTTAGTACTTTAAGATCGAAAATAGCACAAATAAAAAATATTAAAAAAGGTGATACAATAGGCTACGGGAGAAATGGAGTAGCATCAAAAAATTTAAAAATAGCCACCATTCCTTTGGGTTATGCCGATGGTTTAAATCGGAAATTAGGAAATGGCAATTGGCAGATGTTGCTTAATGGTAAAAAAGCTTCAACCATTGGTAATGTTTGCATGGATATGGTTATGATAGATGTAAGCAATATTAAATGCCAAGAAGGAGATAATGTCGTTGTTTTTGGTGATAAAAATCCAATAATAAAAATCGCAAGACAAATAAAAACAATTCCTTACGAAATACTTACAGCCTATTCTCCTAGGGTAAAAAGAATTTTTATCAAATAATTTACCAAATAAAGAATTTTTTAGTAAGTGATTTTTTTACCTTAATTTTGTGGCTAAACTATTTATTAACCTATTTTAACCTAAAAAATTAAACTTATGAAAAAAATTACTTTCTTAATCGCATTTCTTACGCTCTTGAGTTGGCAAGGAATGGCACAAACTTTTAATGGTGGGGCTTGTCCAATGGGGCTTGCAATTCCTGACAATTTAGCTACTGGTATTAATGACACAGTTGTGGTAACTGGTGCTGGAACGGCATTAGGGACAGATGTTATTCTTGAACAAGTAAACCTTTATGCTACTCACACATGGGGTTCTGATTTAACGATTACAATTACTTCACCAAATGGAGTAACCGATACCTTAACAAGTGGTAATGGTGGTAGTGGTCAACAATATGGCGATAGCTGTGCATCTATGACTAACTTTATTATGAGTGCCTCAACGCCTATTACTGCAGGAGCTGGTAATTTTATTGGCTCTTACATTCCACAAAAATCTTTTTTAAATTTTAATGATGGTTCTTCCCCAACTGGTAATTGGATAGTTAATGTTTCTGATAATGCTGGTGGTGATACTGGAAATTTAGAGTATATAGAATTGGTATTCGCAGCACCTCCATCATGTATAGCTCCTTCTGCACTTTCTGCTGCAAATCAAACAGCAACTACTACAGATGTAAGTTGGACAGAAAATGGTACTGCTACTGCTTGGGATATAGAGTGGGACACCACTGGTTTTACACAAGGAACAGGAACCATGGTAACAGGAACTACTACAAATCCACATACATTAACAGGTTTAACAGCTAGCACTTCTTATGATTACTATGTAAGAGCTGCTTGCGGAGGAACTAATGGAAATAGTGTTTGGATTGGTCCTTTTACTTTTACGACAGCTGGAACCTGTGGTCTTTTCTCATTTGATTTAAAAGATTCGTTTGGTGATGGATGGAATGGCGGATATATAAAAGTATATGTTAATGGTACATTTACAGATAGTTTAACGCTATTAAATGGAGCTGGTCCTGAAAGAACACAATTACCCGTTAATATAGCTGATGTTATTTCTGTTGTTTATACTGCTGGAAGTTTTTCATCAGAAAATAGTTATTTAGTATATGATGAAACTAATATGTTAGT
>CAZVEW010000037.1:0-17964 GCA_964625955.1 uncultured Vicingus sp.
TAACACCAATTAGTAAACGATTTTTTTACGTTGTTTAACACTTTTCTCATATAAATCAAGTAACTTTGCGTTTGTTAATTTTTCTATTATGACAAAAACTCATACATTTCATATCCCAGTAATGGGCATAGCTTTTACCATAGATACACCTTTAAAGATAGCTCATTTGGGAATAGATTCTGTGCTTTCTTTAGGAGATGATATGCTTTTAGAAAGACTAAGGAAAATGTATTGCGAAAAATTTGCAATTCCTTACCATGAAATTTCAGATAAAATAGAAGATTTTAGGGCAAAAAGAATTACCTCTTACCTCAACTTAATTGGAAAATTAACCGACCAAAAATTTGAAGAAATAAAAAATGTATCTGCAGGAATTAGTAAAGAATTAAAAGAATATTTTGATTTATTGCCAGATTATTCTACCATTAAACAAGAATTTAACAAATTAACTTCAAAATACTTAAACCTTGATGAATTAAAAGATTGGTTAAACAAAAATTTATACCAAGGCAGTGTTGATGTAAATATTATGACCAAATTAGACAGGTCAAATTACCGCAATGGCGAAAAATTACCTATCGAATACAATGATGCCCATGCAGGAATAAGAGGTTTTGCTAAAAGCGATTTATCATCCTCTATTATTCTTTCGGCAGGTATGAACCCTAGGTTATACGGTTATATCGAGAATTTTGAAGATTTTTTTCCAAACGAAAATGGCGAAATAAAAAAGAAAATTGTATTAAAAGTAAGCGATTACAGGTCGGCTTTAATTCAAGGAAAATTTTTAGCAAAAAAAGGATTGTGGGTTTCCGAATATCGAGTAGAATCTGGTTTAAATTGTGGTGGACACGCCTTTGCCTCTGATGGATTTTTACTAGGTCCAATATTATGTGAGTTTAACAAACACCGACAAGAATTAATTGATGAAGTGCATGGAATTTTATGCAATGCCTTAAAAAGTAAAAATAAAGTTGTACCAAACAAGGTAATTCCGTTAACGGTAACCGCACAGGGAGGTGTTGGCACCGCAGAAGAACATCAGTTTTTAATTGACCATTACAACATTGATTCCGTAGGTTGGGCAACACCCTTTTTGTTAGTACCCGAAGTAACTACCGTTGACGAACCGACAAGAGAACAATTGGTAAAAGCCAAAGAAGATGATTTATATTTGAGTGGAATTTCGCCTATTGGCGTACCTTTTAATAGTTTAAGAGGCAATACAAAAGATGAAGAAAAACTAACAAATATTCTTAAAAACAGACCAGGAAGTTCTTGCCCAAAAAAATACTTAATATCTAACACCGAATTTACAGAAAAACCAATTTGCTTGGCTTCAAGGCAATATCAACACCTAAAATTAAAAGAATTAGACACTAAAAATCTACCTAAAAAAGAATACGAAGAAGCATTTGATAAGATAGTTGATAAATCGTGTATTTGTGTTGGTTTAGGAACACCATCTCTTTTGGTTAATCATTTAAGCACAAAAGTAGAAGGAGAAGGCGTTTCTATTTGCCCCGGACCTAATATGGCTTATTTCTCTAAAAAAATGAGTTTAAAAGAAATGACAAGCCACATTTATGGCAAAATTAATGTAATTACAAGAACAGACAGACCAAATATGTTCGTTAAAGAACTTAACCTTTATTTAGATTATTTAAGCAATAGAATTGAAGAAGCCACCGAATCGATGTCGGCCAAACAAGAAAAATATTTAATAACTTTTTCTGAAAATTTAAAAGAAGGGATTGAGTATTATGCTAATTTATTTTCGGACTTAAAAGATAAATTTGAAACCACCAAAAATAACATTTTAAGCGATTTAGAACTTAGTAAAAATGTATTAAATTGTTTAACTACAGAGATTGAAGGTCTAACTCAGAATGCATAAATTATAAATCTAACCAAGCTTACAAAATAACTTCTGTAATTGAAGATATAGAAAGATGAACTCCTCCTTTTAAGCAGACATGTTTTTCCGTTACCGCCCAAATAGTCGTTTCCACACAATTATCTCCTTCTTGAGCATGGAAAATAATTTTGCATTTTACTTTATCGATATTGCCTAATAGCATTATTCATTGACTGAATAATTCGAGTTAAAGTGTGCTGATTAAAAGAAAAAAGACAACATAATTCCTCCTGTAGGTGTTGCTCCAATGGTAGTTGTAGATGTTCGTGCTTTTCCTTTAACAAACGATGAAACTTGAGCTCCACTCACTGGCGTTTCTACTGTGCTTTCGCTAAAATCTCCCCCCATTTTATTGTAAGAAAAATCATAAGAAATCTCAACCCCTAAACTTAAATTTTTAGAGAAAAAATAGTTAAAACCTGCCAATCCGCTTAAAGCAAAAGTAAAACCTCCATCTTGTTGAATAATATGTTGAATATTATCAACTCCCGTAACATCTGTTATATTAGTGGTTGTATTGATTTTTGTATTTCCCAAGCGTCCAATAATAAAATCGCCACCCAAATAAGGTTCTAATCTTTTTGAATTACCAAAATGCTTTTCTAAACCAACAGCAATGCTAAAATCAAATCGCGACTTAACAGAATCTACCTCTTGCAATGCTCTATTGCCTGATGCCACACTTATACTATCGGCATTAAACCACTTATTTTTTAGGTAATTAAGTCCTACACCTAATCGCAAAACTTTGTCATTTTTTAAATATTTTTCTGCAAATATTTTATAATTATCATTTACATCTTTATTATTTTGAATTGCTATGTTATTAATTAACCCTGTTATATTTAAACTAATTCCCCAATCGCCTTTTACAGGTTTTAAAGTATCTTGTTGTGCAAAAATTGCTGTGGTTGAAATTAGTATTAAAGTAAGTGATATTATTTTCTTTTTCATGTGTAAGATTTTATAATTCTTGTTAAAACTGTTTTAAAAAGATTTTAGTATGTAAATGGTGAAATTAATTATTTTAGCTACTTCTTACCAAATAAATTGTAGCAATATTTATTTTTGTAATTATGATACGTATTGGATTAATTTCGGACACCCACAGTTACTTAGATCCAAAAATTGAAAAATATTTTAAAACCTGCGATGAAATTTGGCACATTGGCGATGTTGGTAACATTGATGTGCTTAAAAAATTAGCCAAAATTAAACCTCTTAGAGGCGTTTATGGTAATATTGATGGTCAAGATATTAGAAAAATATTTCCAAAACATTTAAAGTTTAAGTGTGAAGAAGTAAAAGTGTGGCTAACCCATATTGGCGGCTATCCTAACAGGTATAGCAAAGAAGTTAAAGATAAAATAAAAATTTCTACACCAGATTTATTTATTAGCGGACACTCACATATTTTAAAAGTAATTTATGATAAAAAACTTAATTTACTTCATATTAACCCCGGTTCGGCTGGTAAAAGTGGCTTTCATAAAGTAAAAACTGTCGTAAGATTTACCATTGATGGTAAAAACATAAAAAATTTAGAAGTAATTGAATTAGGAAATCGTACAGAAACCGTACCTTTGCCATCATTAAAATAAAAAATATGAATCCATTATTAGCAGCATTTAACACACCTTTCGGAACTCCTCCATTTTCAAAAATAGCAAACAAACATTTTAAACCTGCTATAAAACAGGGCATTGAAATAGCAAAAAAAGAAGTAGATAACATTGTAAACAATCCTAAACCAGCAACGTTTAAAAACACATTGGTAGCCTTAGATTTTAGCGGACAGTTATTAAACCAAGTAACAAATGTTTTTTTTAACCTAAACGCTGCCGAAACTTCTGACGAAATTCAGCAAATAGCACAAGAAATCTCTCCTCTCCTATCAGAATTTAGTAACGATATAGCTTTAAACGAAGGTTTATTTCTGCGTATTAAAAAAGTACATGATGCTAAAGCCACTTTAAATTTAACCACCGAGCAAAATACATTACTCGAAAACAACTACAAAAGCTTTGTTAGAAATGGAGCTAATTTAAGTGCAGCCGATAAAAATAAATTACGTGAAATTGATAAACAACTTGCCGAAACATCGTTAAATTTTGGCGAAAAAGTATTGGCAGCAACACACAATTACGAGCTACATATTACTAATAAAAACGATTTAAAAGGCTTGCCAAATGGTGCTATTGAAGCAGCAAAAGCTATTGCCAAACAAAAAAATAAAGAAGGTTGGATTTTTACACTCGATTTTCCTAGTTACCAACCATTTGTTACCTATGCCGATAACAGAAATTTACGTGAAGAAATTGTAAAAGCCAATGGCAATAAAACTTTTAAAAATAACGAATTCGATAACCAACAAAACGTATTAAAAATTGTAAAATTACGCTACCAAAGAGCCAAACTGTTGGGCTACAAATCGCACGCTCATTTTGTTTTAGAAAATCAAATGGCAACCGATATTAACACCGTAAAAACTTTTTTAAACGACCTACTTATTAAAGCAAAACCCGTTGCCTTAGATGAATATAAAACCCTGTGTGAATTTGCCAACAGCATTGATGGAATTGAATTGTTAGCAAGTTGGGACATCGCTTATTACAAAGAAAAATTAAAACAAAAATTATTTAATTTAGATGATGAACAACTAAAACCTTACTTTCAATTAGAAAACGTAATAAAAGGTGCTTTTACCGTTGCAAAAAAATTGTACGGCTTAACTTTTACCGAAATTTTTAACATAGATAAATACCATAAAGATGTAAAAACTTTTAAGGTAACTGATGAAAATGACAACTTAATAGCTATTTTTTATGGTGATTATTTTCCAAGAAAAGGCAAAAGAAATGGTGCTTGGATGACCTCCTTTAATAATCAGTTTATTAAAGATGGCAAAAATAACCGTCCGCACATTATTAATGTTTGCAACTTTACAAAACCTACCGACACCAAGCCATCTTTATTAAGCTTTAGCGAGGTAACCACTCTTTTTCATGAATTCGGACATGCTTTACACGGTATGTTAGCCAATACAACTTACCCAAGTTTATCTGGCACAAGTGTTTATCGCGATTTTGTTGAATTACCCTCCCAACTATTAGAAAATTGGTGTTATGAACAAGAAGCATTAGAATTATTTGCTTTTCATTACAAAACAAAAGAAGTTATTCCCATTACTTTAATTGAAAAAATTAAGGCTTCGGCAAACTTTATGGAGGCTACACAAATAGTGCGTCAATTAAATTTTGGTTTGTTAGATATGGCTTGGCACACTACAAATCCTAAAGAAATTAGTACCGTTGGCGAATTTGAAAAAATGGCTACCGAGGCAACACAAATTTACCCATACATTAAAAGTACCTGCGTAAGTACCTCCTTTTCTCATATTTTTCAGGGAGGATATTCCGCAGGATATTACGCCTATAAATGGGCTGAAGTTTTAGATGCCGATGCTTTTGAGTATTTTAAAGAATACGGCATATTTAACCAAACCATAGCCAAAAAATTTAAAGATAATGTGCTAAGTAAAGGAGGAACGGAACACCCTATGAATTTATATAAAAAATTTAGAGGACAAGCTCCTGATAATGATGCTTTACTAAAAAGAGCTGGGTTACTAAAAGAAACCGTTTAGTTACCAACAAAATACACTTTAACAAATTGAAATTTTTTGTTCTTTTTGTTATTGTCTTCTTTTCCTTGAACCAAGATTGATTTTACGTTAAAATCAACTTTAGAAATATCCATATTTCTTGATATCAAAGAATTTATAATTTCTTGTTGCATACTACTTAAACGCTGCATAGATAGATGATGGTTTGATACAAACGTTCTTGTGGGGACTTTAGAAGAACTCGTTTCAATAGAAATACGCACTTGTTGGTTCTTTTTAATAGATTTAATGATATAATCTAGTAATATTAAATACTGTTTGTTTGTTGTAGGAACAAGATGTTCGTTGTAATTAAAATAATATTGTAATAATAGTTTTTCTTTAGTAGGTGTTTCAAACTGGTATTTATAAATACCATCATCTTCATACATTAATTCTATGGTTGATGTATCGTGTGGCAAATGCTTTAAACGAAGTAATACTTGTATCTTCTTAAATGGAAAATTAGTATCAGGTGTTACTATTCTGAGTGCGTAAAATTTATTATCCGCCAAATGTTTGTATTTTACTCGCCCTTGATTATCTGTCGAATCTTGAAAAACAATTTTTCCATCTTCATCTAAATATTCTACCAAATAGCTCTTATTTTTTGGTAAATTCTTAAGCTCCCAATAAGGTTTTTCCTTAAATATACAAGCTGTATCCGAGGCTGTTAAATAATGTTGCTCTCCTTGTTTTAACACTATTTTTAATTCTTCGCATGGTATTGTTTCGTCTTCTGATAATAATTGTATTATATAATCTTCTCCTCTTGGCAATTTATGAAATCCAAATGTCTGATCTTCAACAATTTCTTCTTCATACAAAATTTTTCCTTTGGTATTTAAATACTGTGCTTTTACATTTTTCGGAAGACTTCCCCCTAGTATTTTCCATTTTTTTATCGCATCTAACTGGTATTTATAAATACCATCATCTTCATACATTAATTCTATGGTTGATGTATCGTGTGGCAAATGCTTTAAACGAAGTAATACTTGTATCTTCTTAAATGGAAAATTAGTATCAGGTGTTACTATTCTGAGTGCGTAAAATTTATTATCCGCCAAATGTTTGTATTTTACTCGCCCTTGATTATCTGTCGAATCTTGAAAAACAATTTTTCCATCTTCATCTAAATATTCTACCAAATAGCTCTTATTTTTTGGTAAATTCTTAAGCTCCCAATAAGGTTTTTCCTTAAATATACAAGCTGTATCCGAGGCTGTTAAATAATGTTTATCTCCTTGTTTTGGCTGCTTTAACACTATTTTTAGTTCTTCGCATGGCAACAGTTCATTTTCCGCTATCAACTTTATTCTATAATCCTCTCCATCTGGTAATTTATTAAATTCAAATGTTTGATCTTCAGCAATTTCTTCTTCATACAAAATTTTTCCTTGTTTATCTAGGTATTGTACTTTTGTATTTTTAGGAATTAATTTTCCTATTATTTGCCACCTAGTTAAATCATTTTTATTAATAATCGCAGGTTTTATTTTTAAGATTTTTAAAATAGATTTCTGCTTCGCATTATCATTTTTATTATTTTCTAAAAGATTGATGGTGTCTGTCCCTCCAAGTTCTACCCCTTTATATTCATAATGGATTAGATAAGTTGAATCAAGAGGTGCTAAAAACACATAACTACCATCTTCTCTTGAGGTTATCGTTTCGGAAACAAAAATTCCTGCAGTATCCGTTAAAACAACATTTATTTTCTGGATAGAATCGATTAAATTTTCGACTTTTCCTTTTATTACTACAAAATCGTTCTCGTCAATGTATTTATCTAAATCGCAAAAAGATTTGGATGGTTTAATATTAAAAGATATACCAACACCTAAGTATGAATATTTATCTTTTGAAGTCCATTTTCTGGTAAAAGCATCTAATTTATCTGTAAATGTATTAGTTAATTGATACTCTAAATACAACGATGTTCTACAATTATACCGATATTGGAAACTAAATCCTGTTGGAATTACCATTGCATTTTCCCTATTTGCTTTATCATTTCTATTGTTATTATAGCCATAAAAATCATATAAAACATTAGGATTAACAATCCACGAATAAGATCTAAATCTATTTAATCCTATTCCTGCATTAATCAAAAAGTGGAACCTTTTTAATGGTTTTTTATTGAATATTAATTTTGTAACATCATAATTAATTGTTGCTTTAATCGTGTAATAATTGTTTAAAAAATGAATCTCCTTAAGCCCTGTTGATGAAATATTTTTTACATCAGAAAGACTTCCTTTTTGGAAAGATATTTCTCCAGAAAATCTTTTTGTAATTGCTTTTTTTATGCCTAAATCAAAGCCCCCTCTTAAACTTGTACCAAAATCATTGATGCGAGGAAAAAAATAATGAGAAGATATATCACCATAAAACCAAAGTCCGCCAACTGTAGCCTTAATTTCAACATCTGTTAAAAAACTACGTTCATCTTGTTGCTTGTTTGGTGATTGTGAAATAACATCTTTGCTAAAGCTTATTAAACAAATAATTACCAACGAGTAATTTTTTACAAAACATTTATAACTTAGCATAAAAGGATATTGGGATTATATTTTAAAATCTTAAGATTCAATTTTAGGATAAAAATAATCATTTCTTATCCGACAAATATATGAATTTCATATTGATAGATTTTAGAAGTTATATTTCTCTCTTTCTATCCTAAGCCTTTGCATGTGAATATGAATAAAATTGCTTTTATCAAGTAAAGCACTCAATAATAAAATTATATAGTAATATCAGTAAAAATTATTCGTTATTTTGTTCTTAAAAATTTAATAAATGAAAAGCTTACTTGTAATTTCTTTAACTTTATTATCCATAATTACTAAGGGTCAATCTGTTAGAAATAAACAACCGACAGACTCTGCTTATACCATTCCTATGATTACCGTTTCTTATGCTCGACAATTTACAGGCTCAGATATGGCAAATAGGTTTGGTGCTAATAATAATGTTGGTGGTAGCTTTATAGTAAAAACAAAAAATAATTGGATTTATGGCTTTAAAGGAAATTTCTTATGGGGAGGAAAAGTAAAAGAACCAGATATTTTAGCCAACATTAGAACATCGGGCGGTTATGTTATTGATGACCAAGGAAAATTAACAACAGTTTATTTAGGGCAAAGAGGCTCTTCTTTCTTTTTTTTAGGAGGGAGAATGTTTAATGTTTTTGCTCCAAATAAAAATTCTGGCATTCTTTTGTATGGAGGAATTGGTACTTTACAACATAAAATAAGTATTAAATTTCAAGATAATATTTCAGCTCTTTCTGATGAACATAAAAAAGGTTATGATAGGTTGTCGTTGGGTTATGCCTTTAATGGATTTATTGGCTATTTATACCTAAGTAAAAACAGGTTATTTAATTTTTTTGGTGGATTTGATTTCACCCAAGCTTGGACTAAAAGTTTACGTAAATTTAATTTCGATACTAGATTACCAGACACCTCTACCTATTCTGATTTGTTGTATGGCTTTAGGATTGGTTGGATTATTCGTTTTAACAAACGACAAGAGGGTAGTTTTTATTATAATTAACTTTGTTGTAAATATTTTATGATTATTGTGTATCAAATAAGTATTTACCTTTATTATTTAGCGATTTTAATTGCTTCTATTTTTAACCCTAAAGCTAAATTATGGATTAATGGTAGAAAAAATATTTTCAAGTTACTTAAAAACAAGTTCTCCGAAAATGATAATATTTATTGGTTTCATTGTGCTAGTTTAGGCGAATTTGAACAAGGAAAACCAATTATTGATAAGTTAAAATCAACAACTGAAAACTGTAAAATTGTTATCACCTTTTTTTCTCCTTCAGGCTATGAATTAAGAAAAAATTATAAAAATGCCGATTTGGTTTGTTATTTACCAATAGATACGCCAAAGAATGCCAAACAGTTTATTGATTTAACTCAACCCAAACAAGTTTTTTTTATTAAATATGAATTTTGGTATAATTATCTTGCTGAGCTTCATCGGCAAAAAATTGCTACCTTTTTAATTGCTGGCGTTTTTAGAAAAGAACAAATATTTTTTAAATGGTACGGAACACTTCACAAAAAAATGTTAAGCTACTTTACTCACTTTTTTGTACAAAATGAAAACTCAAGAAAATTATTAAAAAATTTAAACCTTAACAATGTAAGTTTAAGTGGAGATACAAGATTAGACAGGGTTTATAGTAATTCTTTAACTCCTTTACCACTCCCTTTAATTAAACTTTTTAAAGCAAATAAAAAAATTATCGTTTTGGGAAGTTCATGGCAAAAAGAAGAAGAAATTATTGCCGAGTACATCAAATCTTGCAAAAAAGATTATAAATTTATTATTGCTCCTCACAACATCAACAAAAATCATATTCAAAATATAAAAAAACTACTCTCCGATAATTTTATTTGTTATGCTGAAGCAAAAAAAGAGAATATTGCCTTCTATAAAATATTAATTATTGATAATATTGGCATTTTAGCAAATATATATCAATATACAGATATTGCCTTTATTGGCGGAGGATTTACAGGAAGTTTACATAATATTCTAGAGCCTGCAAGCTTTGCTAATGTTGTTTTATTTGGTAAAAAGCATAGTAAATTTCATGAAGCAGATGAATTAATAAAATTAAATGCCGCCTTTAATATTGCTGATACAGATGATTTAATTGCAATTATTAACCATTTAGAAGTTGATGATAATTTAGATAAAGCAAAAATGAATGCAAAAAATTACATTAAGAATGGAATTGGTGCTAGCAAAATTATTTTTAACATACTACAAGCAGAAAAAACATCCTTTTAATTTTAATTGTTGATAAAAAAAACAAAAAAGTTAATAAAAATAATGTTTCTCAACATACTTTTTATTAATTTAGTCGCATAAGTGTATGGTGATAACCTTGATTGCTTGTTAGCATGAAACCACTACCGCACTATTATTTTTATAGATAAATTATATCTTTAAAGTAAAATACAGCCAACCTTTCTTATAAAGATTCGTCTTCGTTTTAACAACTTTCTTACTATGAAAACAATAAGAATTTTTCTTTTAACAACTTTGTTAATTGTATTTTCCAAACTATCTTTTGGACAAGGAACAGAAACATTTACAAATCTAACAACAACTAGTGCTACATCCTATTTAACAAGAAATTGGACAGGAGATAACGGTTTAGCATGGTCATCTACTGATTCAAGAGCAGATCAAACATTAACAGGAACTGCTGTTACCTTACGAAATGGTTCTGTAACTTGTAACACAATTCCTGGTGGATGCGGAACCTTAACCTTTAATTATAAAAGGGCTTTTACAGGTAATAGTACTTTAAAAGTTTTTATAAATGGCGTTCAATATGGTGCAACCATTACGGTATCATCTACAACACCTACACTTGCTTCTATTCCTGTTAATGTTGCTGGTAATTTTAACTTAGAGCTAAGAAATGCTACAAAAAGAACAGTAATTGATGATGTTTCATGGACAGCCATGGCATCTTGTACCGCCCCAACTGTGCAAGCAAGTGCTATGAGTTTTAGTGCAATAACAAGTTCAAGCATGACCGTAAATTGGACACGAGGAAATGGTACAGCTGGTGTAATTGTCGTTGCAAAATTAAACACCTCTACCCTAACTGACCCCACAAGTGGCACTACATACACTGCAAATGCAGTTTTTGGTTCAGGCACTCAAATAGGTGTTGGAAATTATGTTGTTTACCAAGGCACTGGAACATCCGTAAATGTTACTGGATTAGCAAATGCATCAAATTATAATTTTGCCGTTTATGAATATAATACAATTAGCACATGTTATAATTTAACAGAGTTGGCAGGATTACAATCCACAACATGTACAGCCCCATCAAGTCAGGCAACTCTAATTAACTTTAGTGCAGTCACCTCCTCTTCCCTAACTATCGGATGGACAAGAGGTAATGGAGCTGGCATTTTAGCAGTAGTAAAACAAGGCTCTGCTGTTAGTACAAACCCAACAGGAGGTACCGTTTATACTGCTAATACAATTTTTGGATCGGGTACTCAAATAGGTGTCGGAAACTATGTCGTTTATCAAGGCACTGGAACATCTGTAACTATTACTGGTTTAACCTCTGGAACAACCTATTACGTAGCCCTTTATGAATATAATGGTACTGGTGGTACTTGTTATAATTTAACCCCATTAACTGGAAACCAAACAACACTTACTGCTCCTTGCATAAATGAAGGATTTGAAACAGGTATTCCAGGCACTTGGACAGCTACAAGCGTTACTACTATTAGTAATGCAACTAATGCCCATACAGGAACTTTTTATGCCAATTTTAACAGTAGTACAGATAAACTGCGAACAGACATACAAACAAACCCTAATGTATTAACCTTTTGGGTTAGGGCATCAGGAACAACTTCTAATTTCTCTTTTAATGTAGAATATTCAACAGATGCTATTACTTGGACTAGTGCAGCTACTTATTCTGCTAATGGTGCTAATTCTGGAGCAATTACAACAACTTACAGCCAAAAAAGCATCACACTAGGATTAACAGGTAATTATTATATACGTTTTACCCAAAACCCAAGAACTGGCGGAAGCTGCTATTTAGATGACGTACAATTATTCTGCTCTTCTGGTCCTGAAATCAACATAAAACAAGGCGTTACTAACTATCTTACAGGAAGTTCTTACAATTTTGGAAGTGCAGCTGTAGGAAGCAATAACGACATCGTCTTTACTATTGAAAACACAGGATCTGCAAATTTAACAATTACAACTCCCCTAACAGGAAGCGGTGATTACACCATTTTTACACAACCTACTTCTCCTGTTATTGCTGGTGGAACAACTACTTTTACTGTAAGATTTACCCCAAGTATTGCGGGAACAAGAACAGGTGCTGTAACCATTTCTAATAACGATAGTAACGAAGGTAGTTACGTAATTAATTTTACAGGCGTTGGTGTTGCAGGAAGTAGCACTTCTGATATAATTGCTAACACTACATTTACATATCCAACAAACATCAACTACACACTTTACCCTCCTACAGCAAATATTACCACAACAAATAGTATTGAAGTCTATCAATTTGATATTAGAGATGGTGGTGCAGTTGTAGATGCTGATGCTTTATCTACAATTTTAAATAATATTACTTTTGGAGTAACTAATTTTAGCGTTTTAGATAGAATTGCTTTGTATGACGGAACAACAGAAATAGCCGAAGTACCAGCATCAGCAACAATTAGTTTTGCTGGACTAACTGCCGCTGCCCTTGACAATACCTCAAAAACACTTAATTTAAGAGCTACTTTTAAAACTTCAGTAACAGATAATACACAATTTTCTTTTACTGTTAATAGTGCTTCTGCAGATGTAAATGGTTCAATTTTTGGAACAGCTAATGCTGGAGGAGCAGTTAGTTCAACTGTAGGAGATAATAATAGAATTGAAGTAACAGCGACAACAATAACTTGGGGAACTCAACCAGCTAGTCAAATTACCAACACCAACCTAACAACTGTAACGGTTAATGCTGTAGATGTAAATGGAAATATAGATTTAGATGAAAATACTTGCACAATTGCATTAACTACCTCTGGTGTAGGGATGACATCAACCTCTCCTTACACTTTTGTAAGTGGTGTTGTTACCATGTCTGACATACAATTTTCTGCTGCAAACACCGCAATTACATTAACTGCAACAGCCCAAACATGTTTAAGTAACAATGCTGCCACCTCTAACACATTTAATATTACTGTTTTTACCTACTTAGCTGGAGATTGGAGATCTACTGCTGCCAACGCCAATTTTGGAGTAAATAGTTCAGGTTGGGAAAGTTTTAATGGTACCATTTGGACTACAGAAACAACTGCACCAGAAAATTTAGCAAGTGCTCCTTCAAGAATAATTATAAGACATGCTGGTTGCGATGCTAGTGATAATGTTGGAACAGGAACTAGAACATTTCAATACAACGATATTATTATAATAACTGGTGGAGAATTAGTTTTAAACGGAAATAAAACAGGTTCAATAACAGCAACTTGGAACCCATTTTTGGCGACTGGAAAAAAATTAGAAGTACAATCAGGAGGAATTCTAAGAGTTCAAGGAGATATTGACATGGGAGATAACACAAGGTCTTTAAATATCTTAGATGGTGGTAAAATGTATTTAAATCGAGCATCTATAATTAATACACATATGATGTGGGCAGGAACAGAAGATTTTCAAGATAACTCTGAAATAATTATTCAAAATTGGGATTATACTGCTTCAGTACAACTAAGAAGTTTTTTAAACCCTACTTATCAAATACCTGTAAACTCTAGCGGAAATGGCTATATAGTAGGTAATTTAACCTACGATTATACCCCTGTAACTAATAATCAAACTATCTTACCAGCATTAACAGGTCCTTTAAAGTTTTGCCATAATTTAACCATTAATAACAAATCAACAACCCTATATGTTTCTTTAACAGCTAATAAAGTACAAAATCCCATAGCCTCTATTGGTGGAAACTTTATTCTTCAGCAAGGACACGCTTCGATAGGTGTAAATTACTCTAAAGATGGAGACCAACAAATAGATATACTAGGAAATATTGATGTACAAAATATAAATGGAGCAAACCCCTCAGTACTTATATTACATTATTTTGCCCCAGCATATATTGGTCTTGCTTTAACAGAGTTACGGGTTAGGTTATTTGGTAATTTAAGTGTGGCTACAGGAGCAACGCTTAACACTAATGTTGCAACAGACACCGCCAGCCAAATACATACACGACTTAATTTTACTGGAACTAGCACACAAACCATTACAAATACAGGTACGATAGAGTTATCGAATGTTCATGTAAAAAATGCTGCCAATTTAATAATTGCTTCTGGTAATTTTATTGCAACAGATTCTCTTATATTTGATAATGGACATATTCGCTTGCAAGGAGCCGCAGATATTACTTTAGGTTCAAGCACTTCTCCAGGGGTTGAATTAGGTGCTGGAAGCTCAAAATATGTTTCCACAGAAAGTGCTGGTTCATATATTAAAACTCAATTAGCAAATAGTACGGCATACACTTTCCCTATAGGCACAAGCTTAACCTCATACAACCCTATAACGCTAAATTACACAGGCACAATAGATGATTTCTCTGCAAGAGTTGAAGTGGGAGTTAACCCAACCACTTCTCATGATTTAGAATTTGTTAATAGAACTTGGAATATTTCTGAAAGTGTTGCAGGAGGCACAACAGCTTCGTTAACTTTGCAATGGGATGCCTCCCACGAAAACTCCTCGTTTGTTAGAACAACAAGTAATATTTTCCATTATAAATCAGGTGCGTGGGCTGCCGAAACATTTCTTGCAAGAGCTGGTGTTGGGCCTTACACTTGTTCCGACAATGGAATTACTAGTTTTAGTCCTTTTATCGTTGGAAACAATACGGTTGTATTACCTGTTAAGTTATTATCCTTTAAAGCACAAACTGTAGGTAAAGTTGTTAAACTAAATTGGACTACAGCTTCTGAAATTAATAACGATTATTTTGATGTTGAGAAAAGTGCTGATGGTATATTCTTTAATAGCATCTCCACACAAAAAGGAGCAGGAAATTCTACCACCCAAAACAATTATAAAAGTTTTGATTTAACACCAAACAATGGAACTAATTATTACAGACTTAAACAAGTTGATTTTAATGGAGAAAGTTCTTATTCCTCTATTATTGCCGTACAATTTTTAGAGGAAAAAGAGCCTGTTTTAATACAAAATAATAATAGTATTAATATTAAAAATAATTTTAACAATGTAACCGTTTATTTATACGATATTAGTGGTAGATTAATGCTTAAAACCAATAAATCAACAATAAATACCAACAAACTAAGTAAAGGAATTTATACCCTTCGCATATTATCAAACACCAAAGAGAAACATTGGAAATTAATAATTAACTAACTGATTTTAAGAGTTAAGCAAAGCAAATATTTTATTCCGTAATTTTACTGATAACAAATTAAGTAAAAACACGTACAAATAAGCTATAAATATTTTGTATAATTACTGATTAGTACATTAACGAAAAGCCATTGGACTCTTATCGTATTTTTATCATACTGTTAGCCTTAATTCCTGCTATTATTAGCATTGGTGTTTTTATTTATACTTTTTATTTTTTAGAGAGAACCAATTTAATATTAGCCTTCTCTTTTTTAACAGTAACTGCTGCAATATGGCAAATTAGTGATGTGCTAATTAGGTTTATTGATGATTTTAATAATGTAACACTACTTTACCATGCCTTATTTTTTGGTTTACTATTTGTAGTTCCCTCTAGCTTGCATTTTAGTTTACTATATACCAATAAGCTTAATAAATACAAAACAAACCTTATTTTAACAATCATATACTTACCATCTGTTATTTTTTATTTAGCTACTTTACTTCAGTTAAACGAAGGAGATTTAGTCCCTTCTAAATTGTGGAGATACATATATGCTAGAAAAGGAATACTCGACATTGTTATAAGCTCTTGGATAGGGATAATAACCATACTAACGATGATAATTTTAATAAAAAATTGTTTTAATATAGATAAGAACGATAAAAACAAATATAAAGGAGCTGTATTATTGGCTGCTGGTTTTTCTATTCCTGCAATACTAGGTATATTAACACAAGTTATTTTTCCTCTAATATTCCATATTAAAGAAATTCCTTTAACAACGACTTTCGTTACTATTTTTTCTGTAACAACAATTTTTAGTTTGGTTAAATATAAATTATTTGAATACTCCCCTTTTTCAGTAATTCAGCAAATTTTCGATTCTTTACAAGAAGGAATTATGATAACGGATAATAAGGGAATTATTAAATACAGTAACAAATCATTTTATTCAAGTTACGGCTATAATAAAAGCAATATACTTAACACACCAATAACTGAGTTATTGGCAAATGAAAGCGATAAACCAAAAATAATTACGCATCTTAATACAATTAAAACAGGAAAATCTAGCACATTAGAGTTATTAATAAAGCATACAGATAAAAACACCAATACCTCTTTAATAAATAGCTATCCTTATTTTAATAGTAAAAATAAAATTATTGGAATGTTATCCCTCTTTGTTGATATCTCCGAACTAAAAGCAAGAGAAAAACAGCTCGAAACCAGTGAAGCAAAATTAAGCCAAAGCCAGAAAATAGCTAAAGTTGGTTTTATTCTTTTAGATTTGAAAACAGATACAGTAGAAACTTCTATTATAACAAATAAGTTATTTGGTTTACCTGATAACAAGCAAAAATTTAATGCTAATCTCATACGAAATGCAATTCATCCAAATGATAAAGAATTGGTAAGAAATTCATTTAAAGATACTGTAAATCAAGTTCCTACCTATAGTATTGAACATAGAATAATAAACTACAACACAAATAAAGAAATTTGGATTAAAGGTAAAGCCAAATGTTTTTATAATGAAGATGGTACACCCAATCAAGTGTTCATTACCATTATAGATATCACAAAAAACAAACTGTATGAAAAAAATATGCTAATAGCAATGATTGAAGGAGAAGAAAAAGAAAAAACAAGAATTGCTCAAGAGTTACATGATGGTATAGCCCAATATATGGCCGCCATTAACATGAGTTTGAACAGTATAAAAGAGGAGATTCCTGAAGAAGTGAAAAGTTATTTTAATAAAACACAAGAATTGGTTCTTCAAGCAATTACAGAAACCAGAAATATTTCGCATAATTTATTGCCAAAAGAAATTGAGTATGGTTTAGAATCTGCCTTAAACAGTATTATTGAAAAACACGATAAAACAAACTCATTTAAAATAAATTGTAATTTCAAAGGTCTTAAAAACAAAAAAGTGAGCCAATTTGTTAAATTTAATCTTTACCGAATTACACAAGAGTTTTATAATAATACTTATAAATATGCCAACGCTAAAAATTTAAACATTAATATTTCTACCAACAACAAACAATTAACTTTTATAATAACTGATGATGGGGTTGGCTTTGACATTAACAGCCCTGTATCTACAGGAATTGGCTTAAAAAACATGTCTCAACGAGCTAAAGCAATAGGATCAACCTTTAATTTCACCTCTCAACCAAAACAAGGAACTCGCTTAGAAATTACTATTCAATTAAAAAATGAGTTTCTAAACTAAGTTTACCAAGTTAAGGTTATCAATGTAATTAGTTAAACCAGAATTTTTAGAACTACCCTAAATTATCCTACGAAAACATGGCTTAAATATTTAGAAGGATAAATATTTTTAACTTATTTATTTTTGTTAATCTTATTTTTTTGTATATTTATCGTTAA
>CAZVEW010000038.1:0-17958 GCA_964625955.1 uncultured Vicingus sp.
AGAATTATTTTTGAGAGCGGTTACTCGACAATTCACATTCGGTAATTTTTCAAGCAATTCGCAAACATTTTTGTTTGAGGTTGATTCATTCAGCGAAATTAAAGACAATCAAATTGGAAAGACTGATTATCGAATGTTAGAAAATCATGAAAGAATAAAAAGAAAATGAACCCCCAACCTCGTCCGCGTTTGCAACGCGGACGGATTTTAATTAGCGTTTGTAACGCAAAAAACAGTTTATGTCAGGAGATAGGTATAAAATTCATCATCAAAATGCCATTTATTTTTTAACCTTTACGGTAATCGATTGGGTAGATGTGTTTATAAGAAAAGAGCATCAAAAATAGTACTGAAATTAACAAAAGTACAAGAGAATGGATGCTTAATAAATTTGAATATGCTGGAAGCAGAATAAAAAGAAACAGTAAGTATAAGTTTTGGAAAGACGACAACCATGCCATTTTATTAACCTAAGTTCGATGTAAGAATTTCAACTGACAATGATTTCCTACCCCAACCTCGTCCGCTTTGTAAACGCGGACGAAGTTCTTAATACATAAAAAGTGAACCCAAAACATTACTTTTGTCAAAATGTATTTCATTAATCTTGTATAAAAATAAATTATGAACGAAAAACCAAAAGGTGAATTAGCCATACGTGTAGTAGCCATGCCTAAAGATACCAATCCTGCAGGAGATGTTTTTGGAGGCTGGTTAATTTCTCAAATGGATTTAGCGGGCGGTGTATTTTGTAGGAGAATAGCTAAAGGAAGAGTGGTTACCGTTACCATAGACTCTACTACTTTTAACGCCCCTGTTTTTATTGGAGACACCCTTTGTTGCTATGTTTCTTTAGTTAAAATTGGCAGAACTTCCATTACTGTTTATATTGAAGCTTATGTAAACAGAGATTTTGAAGACTCCCGAATAAAAGTTACCGAAGGCGAATTTAAATATGTAAAAATGGATAAAAATAGGAACCCGAGTCCAATTGAAAAATAGCAACAAGGTAAAATACCGTAAGGGAAAGATAAGAAATGAAAGATGTATTGTAGTATCGCAAATAAAAAAGTATGAATTTTTCGGATTAAAAAAGAAAAAAATTGGATATTCTAAAATAATAATTACATTTGTGCCGATGAAATTAATAAAAAAAGATATAATGGACTGTATGATGTGTAAAGAAATTTACGTCAAAGGCTCTATTGTATAAAATAATAACATATAAATTTACAAAAGCCTTTGCGTTAGCAAAGGCTTTTTTTTTGATTAAATTTTAAATAAATGAATACTACTACTTGTTGCTTCCTAATGAAAATGTGTATGATGCATATAACGCAAAAGTATTACCCAGACTAAAAAAATAAATAGAAAAATTTAAAGTCCCTTTGGTAATACATATCCATAAGGGACTTTTTTTTTACTAAAAATTAACATTAAAATAAAAATCATGAATAATTTAAAACAAAAAACAAAAGCTTTACACGTAGGACACGATACAAAATTAACTGAAGGAACTCGGTCTGTACCTATTTATCAAACATCTTCATATGTATTTAACGATACAGAACATGCTGCCAACTTATTTGGCTTAAAAGAGTTTGGATTTATTTATACAAGATTAAATAATCCAACAAATGATATTCTTGAAAAAAGATTATCCGCTGTAGAAGGGGGGCTAGGAGCGGTAGTCTTTGCATCTGGATCTGCTGCAATTTCTTCCACTTTTTTAACTCTTTTTAAAGCTGGAGACCACATCGTTTCGTCAAGTAGTTTATATGGTGGAACTTTTAATCTATTAAATGTTACACTTCCAAGACTTGGAATCAATACGAGTTTTGTAAATGCAGATTATCTCGAAAATTTTGAAAAAGCAATACAAAAAAATACAAAAGCCATTTACATTGAGTCTCTTGGTAATCCAAAATTAGATGTTTTAGATATTGAATCCATTGCTAAAATTGCTAAAGAAAATAATATCCCTTTAATTGTAGATAATACCATTGCCACTCCAGCTCTATTGAACCCTATAGAATATGGAGCCAATATTGTCATCCATTCTTTAACTAAATTTATTGGAGGTCAGGGAACATCATTAGGTGGCGTTGTTATAGACGCAGGAACTTTTGATTGGACAAATGGGAAATTTCCAGAATTTACAGAGCCATCAAAAGGATATCACGGATTAAAATATTCTGAAGCCTTAGGTGAGATTGCATTTATAGTCAAATTAAGAATAGAAGGGTTACGAGATCTTGGTGCAGCATTAAGCCCATATAATGCTTTCCAAATAATACAAGGTTTAGAAACTTTAGAAGTAAGAATACAGCAGCACTCTAAAAACGCTTTAGAGTTAGCACAATGGTTAGAAAGTCTTGATGTGGTAACTTGGGTAAACTATCCCGGTTTAAAATCAAGTAAATACAACCAATTGGCTAAAAAGTATTTATCTAAAGGGCAAAGTGGGATTGTTACTTTTGGCTTAAAAGGAGGTTTTGAGGCTGGGAAAAAGACAGTTGATGCTACAAAATTATTTTCCTTATTAGCAAATATTGGAGATACAAAATCATTAATTATTCATCCCGCAAGTACAACACATCAACAACTCACCGAGGAAGAACAATTATCTGCTGGTGTTAGCCAAGATTTAATAAGATTGTCTGTAGGTTTAGAAGATATTGAAGATTTAAAAAACGATTTAAAACAAGCACTAAAATAGAAAGATTATGAGTACTATAAAATTTGAAGTAAAAGGAACAAGTGTTAGCAATACTAAATTAACTACAAAAGTTAGAAATTTTAGTGTAGATGTAGATGAACCAGAAGGATTGGGAGGAAAAGATGAAGCTCCAAACCCAGTTGAATACGTCCTAATTGGGCTTGCAGGCTGTATTAATGTAGTTGCCCATACCATCGCAAATGAAATAGGAATTGTTATTGAGGAGTTAAAAATAACAACTTCGGGAGAGATAAATATCAACAAATTTCTTGGTATTTCTGATAAAGAACGAGCAGGGTACAAAAGTATAGACATACAATTATCATTTAAATCTCAAGCTAGCAAATCAGATTTAGATAGATGGTTAGAGGCTATAAATAAAAGATGTCCTGTAAAAGACAACTTGTTTACAAAGACTCCTGTTACTATTTTAATTCAAACAAATTAATAAGATGTGTCTTAATAAACATACAATACACAATTACAAAACGTATAAGGGTGCTCAATATAAAAAATTGAGCATCTCTTATCAAGTATTTGGAAAAAAAATACACACTGCACCAATTGTTTTAGTGAACCATGCTTTAACAGGAAATTCAGATATAATAAGTAACAAAAAAGGTTGGTGGAAAGAAATTGTAGGAAAGGATAAACTTATTGACACACAAAAATATACTGTTATAGCATTTAACATACCTGGCAACGGGTATGATGGGAGTTTAATAGATAATTATAAAGATTTTTCTACCAAAGATATTGCTGCAATTTTTTATTCCGTTTTAAAACAGTTAAAAATTGATAACGTATTTGCCATAATTGGAGGGTCATTAGGTGGTGGAATTGTTTGGGAAATGGCATGTTTGTTCCCAAAATTTGCTCATTATATAATTCCCATTGCTTCCAATTATAAATCGAGCGATTGGATAATAGGGCATAACCATATACAAGAAAGCATTTTACTTAACTCAAAAAAACCATTGCAAGATGCTAGAAAAATGGCTATGCTTTTTTATAGAACTCCTTTATCTTTCACTAAAAAGTTTAATAGGACAAGAGTAGAAGATAATTCAATCTATAACGTAGAGTCTTGGTTAAACCATCATGGAAAAAAGTTGGAAAATAGATTTAATGTAAAAGCCTATTTAATGATGAATCACCTACTAACTTCAATTAATGTAATTGGTAAAGAAAAAACGATTAAAGATACACTCGGAAAAATAGAATCTACCATAATACAAATAAGTGTTAATAGCGATTTGTTTTTTGTTCCAGAAGAAAATATAAAAACAAAAAAAATACTTGATGAGCTACAAATCAATAATCAATATCACGAAATAAAATCAATAGATGGGCATGATGCCTTTTTAATAGAACACAAACAAATAACAGCATTTTTAAGCCCAATATTTAAAAATAAATAAAATGAAAATAATAAAATTTGGAGGAAAGTCACTAGCAAATGGACAAGGAATACATAATGTAATTTCTATAATTAAGCATGAAAAAAAGAACCCAGAAAAAATAATTGTATTACTCTCTGCAAGAGGAGAAACAACCAACAAATTAGAAACTTTATTAGAGTTAGCTAAATGGAATCAAGATTATCAAAAAGAATTCGAAGCATTAAAAAAATACCAAAAAACCGCTATAAAAACCCTGGATTTAAACAAAGAATTTAAACTAATAAAAAATATTTTAAAAGGTGTTCAGTTAACAAAAGACTATAGCTTAAAAACAAAAGATTTAATTTTAGCACAAGGGGAGTTGATTGCCGTAAAAACAATATCAAAATTATTAAATAATCAAGGTGTTAAAAGTATGCCTATTGATAGTCGTTTGTTTTTAAAAACAGATAACAATTTTGGAAACGCAAGTATTAATCACCTTGATTCTGAAAAAAGAACAGTTGATTATTTTAAGGCATTATCTAAAAATACAATTCCAATTGTTACAGGATTTATCGCTTCTAACAGCAAAAACGAAACGACTACCTTAGGTAGAAACGGTTCAAATTATTCTGCTTCTATCTTAGCAAATTATTTGAATATACCAAGCATAGAAAACTATACCCATATTGATGGTATTTTTACTGCCAATCCTGAGATAGTACATAATGCAAAAATTATTAAACATATAAACTATAATGAAGCAAGCGAATTAGCTAGCTTTGGAGCTTCCATATTACACACAAAAAGTATAATCCCTTTAATTGAAAAAAATATTTCTTTAAGGATATTAAATACCTTTAATAAAGAGAATGAAGGAACACTTATTAGCAATACAAAAACGCCAAAAGGAATTAAATCCATTTCTGTTCAAGATGATGTTTCTTTGATTAGTATTTTAGGAAAAGGATTATTAGGAAAAAAAGGAATTGACGCCAGAATTTTTTCTAATTTAAGTAATCAGGAGATTAGCGTTGGAATAATTTCGCAAGGATCTTCAGAAAGAGGTGTTAGCTTTATTATTCCAAAAAAAGATGCTGAAAATGCTGAAAAAATTCTTTTAAACGAGTTTAAATATGAAATATCTACTAAAGATATTCAAGAAATAAAAAGTATAAATGATATTTCTGTAGTAACAATTGTTGGACAAAACATAAGTAACTTTTCTTCCTCTTTAGCTTATTTAAAGCAAAATAACATACGCATACTTCTTATTAATAGTACAATAAGTGGAAACAATATTAGTATTGTTGTTTACAAAAATGATGTAAAAAAGGCAGTTAATGTTATTCACTCACAAATATTTGGAGCCATTACAACAATTAACATTGCAATAGTTGGAAAAGGAACTGTTGGTGGTTCTTTAATAAATCAAATCTTAAAATCGAAAAATAGAATACTAAATAACAAAGATATCAATTTAAATATCTTCGCTATTGCTGGATCTAAAAAGGTTATTTTAAATAAGAATGGTTTTTCTGACAATTGGAGAAAAAAGTATGAATCAATTTCTGAGTCAAAAAATAACACAAAATTAATTATTGATTACGCACAAATACATCACCTAGAAAATTTAATTGTAATTGACAATACATCTAGCAAAACTTTTGTAGAAAACTACACCTTATATATTGAAAATGGATTCGATTTAATTTCATCTAATAAAATTGCAAACACTCAAGAGTATTTCAGGTATAAAAAATTAAGAGAAAGCCTAAAGAAATACAAAAAACAATACCTATATGAAACCAATGTAGGAGCAGGGCTTCCAATAATTGACACAATAAAGACTTTACACGAATCGGGCGAAAATATTACACGGATTAAAGGTGTTTTTTCAGGTTCACTGAGTTATTTGTTTAATTCATTCTCTGAAAGCAAAAAACCGTTTAGTTATTTTTTAAAAAACGCCATAAATTTAGGATATACAGAACCTGACCCAAGAGAAGATTTATGTGGAAATGATGTCGCAAGAAAATTATTAATCTTAGCAAGAGAATTAGATTTAGAAAATGAGTTTGATGAAATTAAAATTGAAAACTTAATTCCAAAAAAATTAAGACATGGTGAAACGGAATATTTTTTAAATAATATTGAAAAAATTGATAAAGACTACATAGCTATAAAAGAAAAATTAAAAAAAGGTGAAGTACTCCGTTATATTGCTGATTTATCAGGTAATTTACAAAAAACAAAAGGAAAACTAAAAGTTCAGTTAGTAACTGTACCTGCAAATAGTGCTTTAGGAAATTTAAAAGGCTCTGACTCTATTTTTGAAATATACACTGAGTCATATAAGGAAAATCCTATCACAATAATTGGTGCAGGGGCAGGTGCAGAAGTTACTGCCAGAGGAGTTTTTGGAGATATACTTAGAATCGCAAATAAAAAATAACAAGAGATAACAAGGTATAAAAATAATAGCAGTTTTGTGCTAAATTCAAAGTTTGTATTTTTTCACAAAATTTATTACATACCATCAGTATATTAAGTTACAACCTATCAATTAATGCAGTATAAAGTGTGGTAAGTTGAGGTTCTGCAATAGCAGCAGCTTTTAAAATATCTTCAATAGCAACAGGTGCTAAGTTTTTTGGGTCGCACTCATCGGTTAAAACAGAAATGGCACAACAAGGCAATTTCATGTGGTTGGCAACAATTACTTCTGGCACAGTACTCATGCCAACCGCATCGCCACCCAATAGTTTAATCATTTTATATTCGGCTTTGGTTTCTAAATTTGGACCAGCAACGGGTACATAAACACCTTCGTGCAATGGAATATTTTTTTCTTTGGCTATTGCTCTTAATGTATTGTTGAGTTTGTGAGAATAAGGCTCACTCATATCAGAAAATCTAGGACCAAAACTAGCTAAGTTTTTTCCAATTAGCGGATTATCTGGATACAAATTAATGTGGTCTGTAATGAGCATCAAGGAGCTTTTTTTATAGGCTAAATTTACAGCTCCAGCGGCATTAGAGATGAGTAAATTTGCTATGCCTAACATTTTCATTACACGAATAGGAAAAGTTATTTCTTTCATATTATAACCTTCGTAATAATGGAAACGACCTTGCATTACCAACACCTTTTTGTTACTTATTGTACCATAAATTAACTTGCCGTGATGAGATTCTACTGTTGAAACAGGAAAATGAGGAATCTTATCGTAATCAATGGATTTAATAATATCTATTTCGGTAACTAAACCTCCCAAACCTGTTCCTAATATAATTCCTATTACTGGATTTTCTATCCCTTCGTTTTTAAGGTACTTTACCGCTTGGTTTAATTTTGCTTCCATTACTTTTTTTTATGATTAAAAATATCCCGCACAGGGCACGAGATATTTTAAGGATTTCTTTATAAGAATAAAGATGTATTAATTTACGGTTCTACCTTTTGCTTTAGTAGTGGTGGTTTTAAAGTTTTTCACTTTTTTCATCTCAAATTTAAGGTAAGCACCTGCACCACCGGGCATAATGTAATAAACTTTACCTCCAAAATTTATTTTGCCTTTTCCATTTTTCCATTCGGCACCCATTAAGTTATATCTTCCTCTATTGTTTGGGTCACCAAAAACTAAATATTTATCATCAGTATCAAAAAAACTAATGGCTAATTTGTTTCCACTTAGCACTTTAACACAAACACCGGGGGTTTTTCCATCGACTAAAATATTGTCTAAAGTGGCTGAGCTAGATACTACTAATTTACCATCGGCATCTAATTCTTGTGCATCGTTACTTCGTTCGCCTCTTTGCAGAGTAATGTCGGTAGAAATATAGAATTGCATTTTTTTAAGTTTTGCTTCATCTAAATTATATTTGGTTCTTACTGTATTTGTAAAAGGAATGGTAGATTTACATGCACTAAAAATTGTGATTACTCCGAGCATTAAAATTAACAATGTGTTATTTGCCTTAGTTTTCATAATATTATTTTTTAAATCTTTTTTATCAAAAATTATTCCAAACAAAAATATTCATTTTTAATTGATTAACAAATTACAGCCGCGTAAATTGCTATTATCAAATCGTCCTAAAACTTTAAAGTGTGTTTTATTTATGTTTTTTCCTAAATCTTGTGTGGCAATAAAGCAGCAAGAATCGATGTTGGCTAGGTCAATAACATTAATTCCGCCTGTGGCATTTGTATTTAATATTTTTGTTGGTTCATAAATATCTCTGGTTAAAATTTTCATCCAATTCGGACATTCATAAATGCCATTTCCTTTCGAGTAGGCTTGCGATAATAATTCTGTCATACCATATTCTGAGTGAATATTTTTTACACCAAAATTTGCTTTATAAATGGCATGTAATTCTTCTCTAGTTAATTCTTTTCTTTTGCCTTTCATGCCACCAGTTTCCATTATTATGGTATTTTTTAATTTTAATTGATATTTTTCAGCCAAAGCTAACAACGCAAAAGATACCCCTAATAATATTGTTTTTTGATGTTGTTTTTCGAGCAGTTGTAACTGTTTAACCAACTCATCAAAATTATTTAAATAAAAACCACTTGCTGGGTGTTGGCTTGTTTTTATTAAGCTTTTTGCCATATAAATTAACGAAGAACCTTCTCTTTCCATATACGATGGAAGTAAAGCTAAAATACAATAATCTTGCATATTTCCATAGAATTGCTGGAAACTATTGTTAAAACTATTTTCATAAAGTTTAAGATTTTTTACATAATGTTTACTTTGGTTTTTCCCTGTTGTACCACTACTTAAAAAAATTATTTCCGCACTAAATTTGCCTGTTTTAATGCTGTGATTTTTAAAAAACGTTACTGGTAAAAACGGAATTTGCTCAATGCTTTTAATAGCCGCAGGATTAATTTTTAATAAATTACAAAAACGGTGGTAAACAGCATTATTTTTATATTGATAATTAAACATTTCGAGCGAAATTGCGTTAAATTCACTATCAGAATTAATTTTAAATATTTGGTCTTTAAGGTTCAAAAAAATTATGCGTAATTTTATTGTATGAATGCGTTAACAAAATTAGCTATATTATTTACTATTCTCCTTTCTTTTGGATGTAAAAAATCTGATCCAACGCCTGTTGCACCAATTATTACCTTTTTAGATGCAAATTTATCGCCCGATAAATCGTATAGCATTGTTAATTTCGAATTTTTTGATGGTGATGGTGATTTAGGCCTAAAGCAAGATGAAAATACAGGGGCTTATCAATACAATGTTTTTGTAGATTATTATGAAAAAATTAATGGAACTTGGATGTTAAAATCGCCAGTAATTACATGGAATACCACCGATAATAAGTTTGATACTACTTCGTTAAATTTAAGAATGCCTTTTATTGAAAATCTTGCCAAAAAAAAATTAGAGGGTAAAACCGCTGTTAATTTATTTTTTAATTTTAATGCAGATACTTTTCGTTACGAGATTTATATAAAAGATAGAACTTTGCATAAAAGCAATAAAATTACTACCTCAGATTTAGTGGTATTTTAGTGCCCTTCCCTTTAACTTGATTTTCTTTTGTTAAAATTTCTTTAAAAATTTGGTTAATAAATTGATGTTTTATGTGAAAAGGGTCTTTAAAATTAGCTTTGTTTTTGGTTAGTACCGATGGAACATCAAAATCGTAAACTTTACCTATTTTATTTAAATCGGTTTTAAATTTTTGTTGTGCTTTTAGCAAATTAAATTCGCCCACTTTTTTTTGTAAACCAATGTAGGTAGGAGGCATAAAAAATACCAAGCGAATGTTATTTTTTTTACAATAGTTTGCAATTTTTAACAATGCTGCATGGTATTTTTTTGGATACAAATACCTTTTATAAAAACTTTTAATGGTTGTATTTAATTGATAGTTCCAAAATTCATCTTTGGTCATGTTTGGACGTTCTTTATGGTAAGGTATGCCAAAAAATTTGAACCTAAGCATATAAAAAATAGACTTAAAAGCATACCTATTTAAAGCAATAGCAAAAAAGTTTTTATTTAACTCTAGTGCTTCTTCTACGCGGTTATTGTTGTTGTAGCTGTTGTATAAATTAAAGTTAATACCGATGTAAACATGGCTAAGTTTACTGTATTTGTTGGCTTCCCAAAAAGTAGCAATAATTTCTTGTAAAGAGCCACCTCCATACGCTAAATTGGTGCATGGTTTTTTTGTTAATTTGGTTATTAGGTTTGTACTTATGGCATCTGTTCTAGAATCGCCAAGCAAAATAGTGGCTGTTGGGTGTGTTTTAAAGTTAGTTAATTTCCAAAGTGGGTAATGAATTTTGTAAGAAATGTTAGCTTTTACATCATTTTTAATAAAAGTATTGTTTTTAAAATAATGATATGGGTCGATAATTGCCGCCAACAGCAAATAAATTCCTAATGGAATGAAGAAAAGTATTAATTTATATATAAACGATTTCATAATTATTTAAAACTGAAAATAAATAAAATCTTGCTGATTACCTCCAAAACCAAAAATGAGTATAATTAAAACGTAATAAAAACCCCATCTTATTACTTTAGGAATTTTGCTATTATTACTTTCTAGTCCGTGTTGTTTAGTCCGTTGCACCCACTCTACAATAACGAGTAAAAATATAAATATTACATGATAAACTAATGTTCCGCTCGAGCCAATGGATTGAATTTCGTAATAACTGGTATGTAAATTTTGAATAGAAAATATTCTTTTAATGTATAAAAGTGCTTTTTCAATGGTTGCTGCCCTAAAAAATATCCAAGCAATTGTGGTTATAAAAAAGGTAATGCTAATTTGAAAAAACTCTTTAAGAGAAGGGAGTATTCTTCCTTCGGCAACGGTATTGGTATTTTCTCTGTTTTTATGTAACAACATTAGCGGTAAAAAGTAACAGGCATTTATAAATCCCCAAATTACAAAAGTCCAATTGGCACCATGCCAAAATCCGCTCACTAAAAAAATAATAAAGGTATTTTTAATTTTTTGCCCAACACCGCCCCTGCTTCCTCCTAGTGGGATATAAACATAATCTCTAAACCAAGTAGAAAGTGAGATATGCCAACGTCTCCAAAATTCGGCAATATCTCTCGAAAAGTAGGGGAAAGCAAAATTTTGCATTAAGTTAAAGCCAAACAATCGTGCTGTTCCAATAGCAATATCGGAGTAACCAGAAAAATCGCAATAAATTTGGAATGCAAAGAATGCTGCTCCCGAAAATAAAACAAAACTCGAATACGCTGTGTAGTGGTCAAATATTTGGCTCACATAGTTGGCACAATTATCGGCAATAACAATTTTTTTAAACAGTCCCCACAAAATTTGTTTCATGCCATCTGATGCTTGTGTTACATTGAATTGCCGTTTTTTATAAAATTGGGGCAATAAGTTGGAGGCTCTTTCAATAGGTCCGGCAACTAATTGTGGAAAAAAACTTACAAAGGCAAAAAACGATAACATATCTTTAGTTGCTGTTAATTTTTTTTTGTAAACATCTATAGAGTAGCTTAAAGTTTGGAAAGTATAAAAACTAATTCCTACGGGTAAAATAATGTTTAATCGTGATGGGTTAATGGCGTATCCAAAAAAGGAAAAGGACGACACAAAACTGCTTACAAAAAAATTATAATATTTAAAAAAGCCTAGTAAACCAATATTTACAAAAATGCTTGTAAGTAATAGCCATTTTCTTTTTCTTTTATTTTCTTGCGAAGATAATTTTACGCCTATTATGTAATCGACAAAAGAGCTAAAAAATATGAGTGATAGGAAACGCCAATCCCACCAGCCATAAAAAACATAGCTCGCCACGAGTAATAAAAGGTTTTGAAGTTTTAAATTTTTATTTGTAACAAACCAATACAATAGAAAAACTATTGGTAAGAAAACCGCAAAATCTATAGAGTTAAAAATCACGGGTTAAAATTATATTAATTTTTTTAAAACCACTCTTTTCCTCGTAAAATCACAACTACAATAACATAAATTCAACACCAAAAGAAGCTCTAGTTTTTAAGGAGACATCTTTTTATCTCAACCCTTTTTCAGCAAGTTGAGATAAAAAGTTCTCTTCTTTATAATGTTTAACTACAACATAAAGAGGTGGTTATACCTGTAAATAGGGTGAATAGCAGTAAATAAAAAGACAAATGCATCAACAAAAGATGTTTATCAACTTTTAACACAAGATAAATAACAGCTATGTTAATGAGTAGGCTCATTAAATAATTAAACAATCACAATTTACTTTGTGACATAAAATAATTAAACAATTTATATTAACTAAAACAGATTAAAAGTCATGAAAAATTTAAAACTTATATTAATGTTTATCGCTGTAGGAAGCTTTGTACTAATAACTTCTTGTAGTGGTAAAGATGGTGCTCCAGGGCCTGCTGGTGCAGATGGCACCCCCGGAGCAAATGGCACAAACGGAATTGATGGCACAAACGGTACAAACGGCACGAATGGTACAAATGGTACAAATGCTACTATTGTTAGTGCTGCAGACCAAGCAGCTTATGATGCAGCTGATGGGTTTGTTGGTGGAAAATTGTATGACAATTGGTTTCAATACTTAAGTGTTACTAATCCAGATATTACTGGTAATCCTGGCTTCTTTAGGTGTAAACAATGTCACGGATGGGATTTATTAGGCTCTAAAGGTGCTTACATAGATGAAGCTCCTGTGGCTGGATCTAGTCCTAGTACTGCACCAAACAATTTAATGTCATATACTGCATTGCATAACATTAAAGAAATGTTTGATAAAATTAAAAACACAGGTGGGCGAAGTAGGTTAGCTGCCACAAATGTTACTTTAAATGATGATCATCCAGATTTTGGTAAATTATTAACAGATGCTCAAATTTGGGATATTGTTAAGTTTTTTAAAGAAGAGGCTTTAAATGCGTATAATTGTTATGATATGCAAATTACAGGAACCTATCCTACAGGAACAATTACATTTACTAATATTGGTAAAGGGCTTGGTACGGCTGCTGCCGGTGATGCCTATATTGCTGCAAACTGTGCAGGTTGTCATGGTGCTGATGGACACACTATTGCCCTTGAAGGAGGAACAATGTCGTTAGGAGACTTTATCAGAAGTACACCTCACGAAATAGTTTTTCACGCTAAATTTGGTACTGCTGACAATATGATGCCGGGAGTTTCTACAGTAACAGAACAAAATGTAAGAGATATATTAGTTGCAGGACAAGATACAACTAAATACATCCATTTTTAACTAAAAAACCGTTGATAGGTAGGCAAAATAATTTTTATTAAATATTTTGTTATTCAACTTTATATTTAAAAGATTATTTTAAGTTAATCCCCTTCGAAAAGAAAATTTCGAAGGGGTTTTTATTTTATAACAATCTATCTTTCTGCTCTTAAACAACTCATAACAATGAAGTTACACCCATTGTTCTGTAAAAAAACAGAATAAAGCTGTTAAAAAACAGGTTGTAGAATGACTCGTGTCATTTATTTACAAAAAAAAGGGTGTTTACTTTGCTGTATAGAATAACTAAACACTTTATATAAAAATTATTATTAATCATTAAAAAAAATTAAACAATTTATTATTAACTTAAAATTAAAAGTCATGAAAAATTTAAAATTAGTATTAATGTTTATTGCTGTAGGAAGTTTTGCACTAATGACTTCTTGTAGTGGTAAAGACGGTGCCCCAGGACCTGCTGGTGCAGATGGCACCCCTGGAGCAAACGGAACAAATGCAAATGCTGTTAGTGCAGCAGACCAAGCTGCTTACGATGCTGCCGATGGATTTGTTGGTGGAAAATTGTATGATAATTGGTTTCAATACTTAAATGTTACAAATCCAGATATTACTGGTAACCCTGGCTTCTTTAGGTGTAAACAATGTCACGGATGGGATTTATTAGGCTCTAAAGGTGCTTACATAGATGAAGCTCCTGTGGCTGGATCTAGTCCTAGTACTGCACCAAACAATTTAATGTCATATACTGCATTGCATAACATTAAAGAAATGTTTGATAAAATTAAAAACACAGGTGGGCGAAGTAGGTTAGCTGCCACAAATGTTACTTTAAATGATGATCATCCAGATTTTGGTAAATTATTAACAGATGCTCAAATTTGGGATATTGTTAAGTTTTTTAAAGAAGAGGCTTTAAACCCTTACAATGTTTATGATATGCAAGTTACAGGAACCTATCCTACAGGAACAATTACTTTTACTAATATTGGTAAAGGGCTTGGTACTGTTGCTGCTGGTGATGCCTATTTTGCTGCAAACTGTGCAGGTTGTCATGGTGCTGATGGACATACAATTGCTCTTGAAGGAGGAACAATGTCATTAGGAGACTTTATCAGAACCACACCTCACGAAATAGTTTTTCATGCTAAATTTGGTACTGCAGATAACATGATGCCAGGGGTTTCAACTATTACAGAACAAAACGTAAGAGACTTGTTAGTAGCAGGACAAGATACAACTAAGTACATTCATTTTTAAAAAATGTAGGTACAGGTTAAAATGAAAAAAAGTATCTTATGTTAACACAAGAAACTCCTCTATAATTAAGTATATAGAGGAGTTTCTTATTTTCTAAATACAATGAATAAAAACAGTAACATAGATGTAATTAATAAAATTTCTGTTATTAAAGAATATTGTAGCGAGCTAGAAAAAAAAATATTAGCCCAAAATAATTCAATTATAAATTGTAAAAATGGACAAGTTTTATTTTATCAAGATTATCCTGTAAATGGTGTTTACATAATAATAAAAGGTAAGGTAAAATTATGGAAAAATGGCATTAATACACATCAGCAAATTATTCGCTTTTCCAAAGTAGGAGATGTTTTAGGTTATCGCTCTTGTATGGAAAATTCTACCTATAAACTTTCGGTAACAGCAATGCAAGATACCCAAGTATGTTTTATTGAAAAAAACATCTTTTTCGAAACTTTAAAGAATAATCACCAATTTCATTTTAAAATTTTATTACAATACGTTAATAATCTTAAAGATACGGAAACTAGGCTAAGAGACATGGCAGAAATGAATGTGAGAGAAAAGATTGCTGAAGCATTGATAATTCTAAAAAAAGCTTTTGGTTTAAAAAAAGATAATAAAACATTGGATGTACAACTTTCTAGAAAAGATGTTGCTGCTGTTGCTGGTATTAGTACAGATAGGGCAATTAAACAACTCTCTATATTTAGAAACGAACATCTAATAGCAACTAATGGCAAACATATTACCTTACTAGACCTTCAAAAACTAAAAGAAATATTAATTGATTATAGTGATAATTAATGCATTCATTCTCGTATCATTTCTTTTTAATATTTAATGATTTTTAACACAAAGAATCGACTAACAAGTATTAAATTTGCAGGGTAATAAAAAATAAAAAAATGGCTGCATTTATTTACGAAAATCCATTTCCATTAGGAAAAGATACAACAAAATATAAATTAATTTCTTCAGAATATGTTACAACGGTTAATGTAGATGGGAGAGAGATTTTAAAAATAAACCCAAAAGCAATTGAAATTATTGCTGAGCAGGCAATGGCTGATGTTTCTTTTATGTTGCGAACGGCTCATTTAGAAAAAGTTGCTAAAATATTAGAAGATCCCGAGGCAACAGATAATGATAGATTTGTAGCTTATACTTTGTTGAAAAATGCACAAGTTGCAGTAGAAGGTCAATTACCTTCGTGTCAAGATACAGGAACAGCAATAGTTATGGCAAAAAAAGGAGAAAATGTTTTTACAGGAACAAACGATGCAAAACAATTATCAAAAGGCATTTATAACACTTACAACAAGCGAAATTTAAGATATTCTCAGGTTGTTCCTTTAACTATGTTTAACGAAAAAAATACAGGAACTAATTTACCTGCTCAAATAGATATTTATGCTACAGAAGGCAACGAATATAAGTTTTTGTTTGTTGCCAAAGGAGGAGGGTCGGCAAATAAAACTTATCTGTATCAACAAACTAAAGCTTTGTTAAACGAAAAAACAATGACTGAATTTGTTACTGCCAAAATCCGTGATTTAGGAACAGCTGCTTGCCCACCTTATCATTTGGCATTTGTTGTAGGAGGAACCTCTGCGGAAGCAAATTTAAAGGCTGTAAAACTAGCCTCAACAGGTTATTATGATGAATTACCGACCACAGGAAATGAGTCGGGAAGAGCCTTTAGAGATTTAGACTGGGAAGAAAAAATTCAAAAAATTTGTCAAGAGAGTCAGATAGGAGCACAATTTGGAGGTAAATATTTTACCCACGATGTAAAAGTAATTCGTTTACCAAGACATGCAGCCTCTTGCCCTGTTGGGATAGGGGTTAGCTGTTCTGCTGATAGAAACATTAAAGCAAAAATCACCAAAGAAGGTCTTTTTGTTGAGCAATTAGAAACAAATCCAGGAAGATTAGTGCCAGAAAAAGCACCTCATTTAGAGCCTGCTATTGCTATTGATTTAGACCAACCAATGGAAGAACAATTAAAAATTCTTTCTCAATATCCAATAAAAACAAGGCTAAATTTAAGAGGAACCCTAATTGTTGCTAGAGATATTGCTCATGCAAAAATTGCAGCAATGCTAGATGCCGGTAAACCAATGCCTGATTATTTTAAAAATCACCCTATTTATTATGCTGGACCTGCAAAAACACCAGAAGGAATGCCTTCAGGAAGTTTTGGTCCAACAACGGCTGGTAGGATGGATCCTTATGTAGATGAATTTCAAAAAAATGGTGGCTCCATGATAATGTTGGCAAAAGGTAATCGTTCGCAACAAGTTACCGATGCATGTAAAAAATATGGAGGATTTTACTTAGGCTCTATAGGTGGCCCCGCTGCAATTTTAGCAAAATCAAACATCAAATCGGTTGAAGTGATTGATTTTCCAGCGTTAGGAATGGAAGCAGTAAGAAAAATTGAAGTAGTTAATTTCCCAGCCTTTATTATTTGTGACGATAAAGGAAATGATTTTTTCGCAGACCTTTAATATTTATATTATTTGCAGTGCAAAAAAGTATATTTAAGGAAAGTTTGAAAATAATTTGTCAATTTTAGAATGGAATAGTATTATTTTTTACCTTTGTTTACTTTTAATTCTTAAAAACACAAAAAAATGTTGATTGCTTTAGGTTGGATATTTTTCTTTTTTATTTTCTTTATGGCTATGTGGATATTAATATTTTTATTTACAATAATTGTTCCTGAAGCCATTTCGTTGTGGATGCTTAACAACATTGCTCCAAAATTTATTAGAGAATTAGCAGGTTTAGAAGATGAGTGAACCACTTATTTAGCAATGTCTAAATAAGCGATAAAACATTTTCTGGGGGTCGTCCTAAAACGGCTTTATTACCTTTTACAACAATTGGTCTTTCAATCAATTTTGGGTATTCTATCATTATTTGAATCCATTCTTCCTCATTAAAACTACTGTTTTTAAATTTCTCTTTGTAAATAGCCTCTCCTTTTCTAATTAGTTCAAAAGGTTTTAAGTTAAGTTGTTGTAAAAGTAATTTTAACTCTTTTTTTGTGGGAATTTTTTTAAGGTATTCAATTATTTCTACCTCAATATTTGCATTTTTAATTATTTGCAAAGTTTGTCGGCTTTTGCTACAACGTGGGTTGTGGTATATTTTCATAATATTTTAATGAGTAAATGATATATTAACTAGACGGAAAAAGACCGTAAAACTCAAGATTCCAAGACGCTGATTTTCATCAACTCAAAAGAAACAAGCATTCCGATTAATTGCTGTCGGGTTAATAATGCGAAAATAAAGATACTTTTTGATTTATT
>CAZVEW010000039.1:0-17730 GCA_964625955.1 uncultured Vicingus sp.
GATAAGCCTCTTGCTTTAGCTATTTCTTTTAATGGCACATTTTGTTTTAAGTGCAACAGCGTTGTAGCATAGGTAGAAATTTTTCCTTGCTGTTTTTCTTTAAGTTTATTTTTGGTTTTTGTAATTTCTTTGGTATCGGTTAATCCTCCACATTTTTTTACAAAATCCATTGCCAAAACAGCTAAATCAACAAATCTAAACTCATTTTCTGCTTCTTCTGAGAGTTCTTTAAAACGTTTATCTGCTTTAAATGCCAAATCATCTACTTTTAAAGCCATTTCATTTAAACCTATTAAGCGTAAATTTTCTAACTTTTTAAGTCGTGATAAAGCTACATAACCTTGTCCTCGTTCAAATGTTTTTGACAAATCAATTTCGGCTGCTTCAAGTGTCATCCCTTGACATTTATGCACCGTAATTGCCCACGCCAAACGCAAGGGAATTTGATTGTAACTGGCTAAAGTTTTTCCATTATCATCTTGAATTGACCAATTTTCAATTTCTGTGGTAATGGTTTTTCCATTCATTAATTTTACCGAAGGAAATCCTTTATCTGTAAAGCCTAAAATTGTTCCAAGTGAGCCATTAACATATCGTTTTTCGTTGTCGTTTTTTACAAACATTACTTTTGCACCGATTTTAAATGCTAAATTTTCTCCTGCCAAAACTGAGTTCTTTAAAGTCTCAATTAATTTCTTATTTCCTTTGGTTGTTGCTTTAAATTTTTTAGCTATTCCACTTAAAGTAGATAAATGCTCATTGTTTATTCTATCTACATCAAAATTATGTGTGTATAGTTTAGTGGGTTCATTATTGTTTTCTAAGTTATTGCTAGAGGCATCTTTTAGTTGGTGATAGCTTTTCTCTGAAATTCCTCCCGTTCTAATTTCATTTAAAATTACATTTAAATCATTGTCGCTTTGTCTAAACTGTTCGGTTAAATAACAAATTGATAATTTAGCTAGCAACCATGCTTCCGACATAAAAGCAAATTTATCTCGGCTTGTTTCTCCTGTTTTTCCGATGGGTGGTAATTGAAAAAAATCGCCACACAATACTACTTGAATTCCTCCAAAAGCTTCATTGTTATTTTTAAAATATTGTAAAACCTGATTGACCAAATTTAATTGATTTTTATGCAACATCGAAATCTCATCAATAATTAATACCTTCACTTTTTCTAAGTGATTTTTAAGGTATTTTTTCGATTTCATGCTTACCAAATTTCCTTGTGTAAGATGTTCTTTAACGCCTATTCCTGCCCAAGAATGAATAGTCATGCCATTCATGTGGGTTGCTGCAATTCCTGTTGAGGCAGTTACTGCAACAGGAATTTTACGTTCTTTTAAATAGGTAATATATTGGTTTAATACATAAGTTTTACCTGTTCCTGCTGAACCGGTAAGAAAAACATTTTTGCCTGATTTTAAGATGGATAAAGCTTTTTCTTGTTGCATTTTGTGAAAGTACAAAAAGTCTTTTATTGAAGATAAATTTATTAAAATAATTTTTATAAACAAAAAACCTGATGAAATTCATCAGGTTTTTTGTTTATAAAGCAGTTAATTATTTTTTATCTTCTGCTTTGGGTTCTTCTGTAACTTCCTCAAAATCAACATCAGTAACTTCACCATCTCCTCCTGCGGCAGCTCCTTCAGAGGATGTATTATCAGCTCCAGCTTGTCCACTTCCTTGTTGTTGTTGTGCATACATTTCTTGAGAAGCTGCTTGAAAAACAGTATTTAGCTTTTCAGTGCCAGCTTTCATTGCTGCTATATCTTTTGCTTCATGTGCTTTTTTTAATTCAGCTAAAGCATCTTCAATAGGTTGTTTTTTATCTGCTGGCAACTTATCGCCATATTCTTTCAGTTGTTTTTCTGTTTGAAAAATTAAGCTATCTGCTTGATTTACGGTGTCAGCATTTTCTTTTGCCAATTTATCAGCGTCAGCATTTTCTTCGGCTTCACGTTTCATTTTTGCTATTTCTTCTTCGCTTAAGCCTGAAGATGCTTCTATTTTAATGCTTTGTTCTTTTCCTGTTGCTTTATCTTTTGCCGAAATATTCATAATTCCGTTGGCATCAATATCAAAGGTTACTTCAATTTGCGGTACTCCTCGTGGTGCTGGTGGAATATCTGCTAATTGAAATCTTCCTAAAGATTTGTTATCTTTTGCCATTGGGCGTTCGCCTTGCAACACATGAATATCAACTGCTGGTTGGTTATCTGCGGCAGTAGAGAATGTTTCCGATTTTTTTGTTGGGATAGTGGTATTTGCTTCAATTAATTTTGTCATTACACTTCCCATGGTTTCAATTCCTAAAGAAAGAGGCGTAACATCTAGCAATAATACATCTTTTACTTCACCTGTTAAAACACCACCTTGAATAGCAGCTCCAATAGCAACTACTTCATCAGGGTTTACACCTTTAGAAGGTTCTTTACCAAAGAATTTTTTAACGGCTTCAACAATAGCAGGAATTCTTGTAGAACCACCAACTAAAATTATTTCATCAATATCGTTGGTGCTGTAATTAGCTGATTTTAAGGCAGATTTACATGGTTCTATTGTTCTTTTAATTAAATTGTCGGCTAATTGTTCAAATTGTGCTTTGGTTAAAGTTTTAACTAAATGTTTAGGTCCTGAAGCGGTTGCGGTAACATAAGGTAAATTTATTTCTGTTTGTGATGTACTAGAAAGCTCAATTTTGGCTTTTTCTGCGGCTTCTTTTAATCGTTGTAAAGCCATTGGATCTTCTCTTAAATCAATAGATTCATCTTTTTTAAACTCGTCTGCTAACCAATCAATAATTACGTGGTCAAAATCATCACCTCCTAAATGAGTATCTCCATCGGTAGATTTCACTTCAAAAACACCATCGCCTAATTCTAAAACAGAGACATCATGAGTACCTCCTCCGCAATCAAAAACAACAATTTTTTGATCAGTTTCTTTTTTATCTAAACCGTAAGCCAAAGCTGCTGCAGTTGGTTCATTAATAATTCTCTTTACTGTTAAACCTGCTATTTCTCCGGCTTCTTTAGTTGCTTGTCGTTGAGAATCGTTAAAATAGGCTGGAACTGTAATTACAGCTTCTGTAACAGCTTGTCCTAAGTAATCTTCAGCGGTTTTTTTCATTTTTTGAAGTACCATTGCTGAGATTTCTTGTGGTGTGTATAACCTGTCATCTATTTTAACTCGTGGGGTATTATTATCGCCTTTTACAACTTTGTAAGATGCTCTTTTTATTTCTGCGGATACTTGATCAAAAGAATTTCCCATAAATCTTTTTATAGATGAAATTGTTTTATGAGGATTGGTTATTGCTTGTCGTTTAGCTGGATCACCAACAGCTCTTTCGCCTCCATCTAAAAAAGCGACAATAGAAGGGGTTGTTCTTTTTCCTTCTGCATTTGGAATCACAACTGGTTCATTTCCTTCCATTACTGAAACGCATGAGTTTGTTGTCCCTAAATCTATTCCTATTATTTTAGCCATAATATATATTTTTTATTTACAATATTTTTACTGATTTGAGTTTAGTCAAATTATATGCCAATAAGTTTTTAGTAAATTAAAAAGAAATATTGTCAGAACACCCTAGTTTATTAGAGTCTTATACTGACAAAATAGTGACATTTCGACATATAAGGTGTTTTTATCCTATAACGAGATTATTTAATAAATAATTGTAATTAGTTTAATAATAGGAGGAATATCTTCTTTTATCTTTTTCTCTGGCTCTTTTATGCCCTATTATTTCAATAATTCTTAATTTATCATTTATTAATTCATTAATATCTTTGCCGTCTTTAATTTTAATTCCTTTCTTTTCGACTTCAGTTTCTAAATTAACTTTTCTGGGGTCTAAGGGTTCTAGACCTATATATGCTAACTTCCATTTTTCATCTTTTTGTTTTTTCGCTTTAAAAAAGTACACAAGTCCTTTCTTATTTTTAATATTAGCTTTTACCGTTTTTATAAAAACTAAACTATCCTTATTAAAATTAAAATTATTTTGGAATAGTAAAGACTTAGCCATTTTAAATTGAATGTTGTCTTCTGTTGGAAATAAATCTAAGCGATTAATCTTCTGTAATTGCTCATATAAATAAGAAAAATTGATGGTGTTTTCTGCTAACTTTTTCCAAACTTGGTTATTAACTTTTATGTTATTTTTAATTAATTTACAATTAATGCTAGTTTGCACCTTGTAATCTTGCACCTTTTTTAACTTTATAAAGAACTCTTTTACATCTTTTTTTACATAAAATGGAATTAACATTGTAGTATAATTAACTAACAAGTTGTTTCCTTTATTTTTATAGCTAGCGTAGTAATAAGTTTTTTTATTAATTTCTGATTGTTTTTTTTGCTCATAACTTATCTGACTTTTTAATTCTATTTTGGCTTCTCTAAGTATTTGCTTGTAATACTTTGCATACTTTTTAGGTTTAATTCGATTGCTATCAATAAGCGTAGCTAGCAATTTGTATATTGGTTTTTTGTAGTCGGAAACAAAAGTGTAATTTAATATATTTGGAAAAAGTTCTTGGGCCAAAGGTAATGAATCATTAAACGACCTTATTAATGAAGATATCCCCCAAGTTGAGCTAGATAATGGAATATCGTAATCTAATAACTTTAAAAACACATCTTCTGCTTTTTTGCTTTTTTGTCTTGATAAGCCTTTTAAAATTGCTAATTGATACATGGCTGTATCTTCTACCTTTTTGTATAAATTTTCGTAATACGGAATAATTTTAGGATTGCTTCTAGCTCCTAAATCTTTAATCATTTGTTCTTTCGCTTCAATGTTTGTTTTCGGAAAAGGGTAATTACTTATTGTGTACATTAATTTAGGCACATCTTTATCTTTAAAAATAACGTGGGTTTTTACAGATTTTAAAGCTCTTTCTTTTTCTAGGCTATCCGTACCATTGATTGCATTAAAAAACATTTCTGACTTACTTATCAGAGGAGAGATTCCTATGTTAGTATCTAAGGGAGTAAAGGTGTTAAAAAATTGGGCTACAAATTTACTTGGTTTACTAATTGTATCAGAAGTAGTTCTAAGAGTGTATAGTGCACCTTGTTTTAACAAAAGCCTTACTATTATTGACCTAACACTTCCTGTATCTGTAAAAGTTGCATCTAGATAATAGATGTCATTTTTTTTGTAGGATTTTTTATTTTTTAAGACTAATTTATTCTCCGATTGAACATAGCGTAACTCTGAATTCCATAAAGAATCTATATTCTTATATTCTCGGTAACGATGGTTTTTAATAAACTCTACGTCTATCTGTTCAAAATTTTCTGAGTAAAAAGAATCTGTTTTTCTTTTTCTTTTAAAATAGGTATCTTCTACTTCTTTTTTTGCGTCTTTTCTATCCCAAGCTTTTTCTATTACTTGCTTATAATCGTTAGGTAGTAAATAGTTAGAATTAACTTTAAAATACAATAATGAGTCTATTTTTTCTTTAAATTCGAATGTATAAGTAAAATCGGTTAATTGAAACGAATCGAAAAAAGGGTTTGATTTTTTATACGTTGGCGAAATGTTTGCCATTAAGTAATAATAGGCACCTTTTATGACCAATTTTAAGGCTAAAAAACTACTACTATCTGCTGTTTTTGCGTAAGCTAGTATGGTAGGATATTTTGTATTTTTTAAAATTACTTTTTGAACAGAATCTATGTCAAATTGTTTGCAAAATTTAGTTATAATTCTCTTTAACTCAAAATTATCTTTTTCAATAAAGTCATTATCAAATAATGATGCTCTTTTAAGGAAATAATAGTTATTATCTTTTTCATCGTAAGCTTCTAATTCGGTATTTTCGTATAATGAAGTAATTTTTGTGTTATTTTTAATCTGATAATATCCTGGTACTTTTACTTTAAAATCCGATTTTATTGGGCTAACTATTTCCCATTTATCGGTTAACTCTTTTAGCTTTATTGAATTAAAGAAATTATTGCTCTGCTGCTGAGCATAATCATCATTTGCCCCCATTTTAAATATAAAAATTTGCAATGGAGAAACAATAATTTGGTAACGTTGGTAGTTTCCTGTTTTAGTTAAATTAACAATATCAATGCCTTTAAAACCATTTTTGATTATTCGTTTTTTTGAGATTATTTTCCCTGGAATATTTTCAAATAATAGGCTATCTATTTTACTAATATAATCAATTCTATTAATTCCTTTAAAATAATCGTAGGTGCTTAATTGGTTTACTAAATAAAATGTTCCGTTAGTTAATTCTGGAGAAAAAAACTGTCTAACATTTGGTAAAGAAGGTGTTTCATACATTCTTCCTGGTATCTTTAATGAAAATAAATCGCTACTAAATTTATTTTTTAGGGGCATAATTTTTTTCTTTTTACTCAATTCTTCTCTTTCTTTTTTCGATTTAACAGAAATCGTTGTTGTCATTGCTTTAACTATATATCCTTTTTTTCTCAACAAACTTATTACTCCTTTATCTTTTGGTAAATGGGCAGCACCTATACCAATAAACAGGCTTTTGTGCATTTGTATTAAAGAATCAATATTATTAGCCATTATAATATTTCTATTATAAAGCATGTATTTTACATAATTTTTTGTAGAAATGGCTTTTTGAATTGAGTCGAGCATATCTAAATCCTTATCTCTATAGGCATCTAAAAGTAGTTCGTATCCCGATTTTTCTTTGGTTAATTTAGTGTACCATTCGGGAACATCTTTAGTATCGTAATCTGGTATTTTAGCTAACTTGTTACTTATTGATGTTTTTTTAAAGTTTTCTAAACTATATATTGGTTTATTATTTTTACTTCCTGCTTGGTAAATAAACATGTCTAAAAATGTATTTTCTTCAAACTCTGAATTAGTTTTGTTAGAGCGATAAAGTAACCAATTTGTTAAATAATGGTCTTTTGCAATTGATTTTGCCAATGTTTTGTTCTCAATTATTTTTACTTCAAAAGCATCTTGATAAAAGCCTTTGTATGGTTGTTTATTTATTTCATACCTACCTAAATAATCGTTAGCAAATTCTGAATCAATAATTTCGTCTAACCATAAAATTGGATTGGATTCAAGAGCAATTCCGTCAACGCCTTTAATTGCTTTAAAAAATTCTTCTCCTAAATGGTAGGCAATTTTTCCACTAATGTGCATGTTACCATATAAATAAGAGTTCTTTTGAAGTCCATTACCAGATATTTCCCAAAGTAATCCTTTATATTTTTCTTGGGCAGATAAAAAATTACAGCTTATTAATAATAAAATTATTATCGTTTTTTTCATATTTATTTTTGAATATTAGCTTAATCTAGACTAAGACTAACGGTGATTTTAACTCACTAAAGATAGTATTTTAAACCTATCTTTTACAAAAAAAAACTTCTTATAGTATAAGAAGCTTTTTCTTAATTAATAAAACGTGTGTTAATCAATAATTTCTATACTATTCATCTTGTCACCTTGCGTAATTTCATCAATTACATCAAGTCCATCAACTACTTTTCCGAAACAAGTATGGTTTTTATCTAAATGGGATGTATTATTTCTGCTATGACAAATAAAAAATTGAGAACCACCTGTGTTTCTTCCTGCATGTGCCATAGATAACACGCCTCTATCATGGTATTGATTTCCGCCATCTAATTCGCAATCAATAGTATAACCCGGGCCTCCCATTCCTGTGCCATCTGGGCAACCTCCTTGAATTACAAAATCGGGGATTACCCTGTGAAATGTTAATCCATTATAATATCCTTTTTTGGCTAAAGTTGTAAAATTTTCTACTGTTTTAGGAGCGTCTTTTTCGTAAAATTCTACTGTCATGTCGCCTTTGTCTGTTTTAATTATTGCTTTCATTCTTTTTTAGTTTTTAGTTTTTAGTTTTTGGTGTTTAGTTTTTGGTGTTTGGTGTTTAGTTTATCGTGTTACACTATACACTGAACACCAAACACTATACACTATACACTATTTTTATTCTATTTTTCCTGCTAATAAATAAAGTATTGCCATTCTAACAGCAACACCATTTTCTACTTGTTCTAAAATTATTGATTGTTTGCTATCTGCCACATCACTTGTCATTTCTACTCCTCTATTAATTGGGCCGGGGTGCATTATTATTATTTTTTTAGCTAAAGAATTTAGCATTGCTTTATCAACACCGTACATTATGGCATATTCTCTTAATGATGGGAAAAGTTTAAGGTCTTGTCGTTCTAGCTGTATTCTTAAAATCATGGCAACATCGCACCAATTTAAGGCTTCTTTTATGTCTGTTATAATTTCGACTCCTAAAGATGTTATAAACTTTGGAATAAGTGTATATGGTCCACAAACTTTTACATTTGCACCTAATTTTTGTAAACAAAATATATTAGAGAGTGCCACTCTTGAGTGTAAAATATCGCCAACAATTACCACATTTTTTCCTTTCAAATTGCCTAATTCTTGTTGCATAGAAAATGCGTCTAATAAGGCTTGTGAGGGGTGTTCGTGGGCTCCATCTCCTGCATTTACAATTTTTGCTTTTACATGTTTCGATAAAAAATAGGCTGCTCCAGGATTTGGGTGTCTCATTACCACCATATCTACTTTCATGGCTAAAATGTTGTTTACTGTATCTATTAAGGTCTCACCTTTGGTTACTGATGAGTTTGAAGATGAAAAATTTATCACATCTGCCGAGAGTCTTTTTTCGGCTAGCTCAAACGAAAGTTTTGTTCTTGTTGAGTTTTCAAAAAAAAGATTGGCTATTGTAATATCTCTCAAGGAAGGGACTTTTTTTATTGGTCGGTTAATTATTTCTTTAAAATGACTTGCAGTTTGAAAAATCAATTCAATATCTTCTTTTTGAAGATATTTAATGCCTAGCACATGATTAACAGATAATTTACTCATCTTCAGGTGTATATAATATTACTCTATCTTCTCCTTCGGTTTGTTTCCAACTCACTTTAACTCTTTCTGATATTACGGAATGAACATTTTTACCAATATAATCTGCTTGTATTGGCAAGTTTCGTTTATACCTCCTATTTATTAATACTAATAACTCTACTGATGATGGTCTGCCAAAAGCAAGCATGGCATCTAAACCTGCTCTTATGGTTCTTCCTGTAAATAAAACATCATCTATTAAAATTACTTTTTTGTTTTCTATGGTAAAATTTACATCTGTTTTATTTGGAATTAAAGGGATTTGCTGCCTTCGATAATCATCTCTAAAAAAAGTTACATCTAATGTTCCTATCGATATGGTGGTATTTTTGGTGATTTTTTCTAGTTCGGTTTTTATTCTTTCTGCTAAAAAAATTCCGCGGGGTTGCAAGCCTATTAAAACAGCTTCTTCAAAATTATTATAATTTTCGATAAGTTGGTGTGAAAGTCTTTTAATAGTTAGATCAAATTGGGTGGCATCTAATATTATTCGATCATTTTCTTTCATTAAAAAGCAAAGATATACTATTTCTTATTATTAGTAAAGCAAATTTATAAAAAAAGTCTCGGCAAAACCGAGACTTCTAAAATTTTATTAGACCAAGAATTTATTTTTCTCCTTTTTCTAAGTCTTTTTTTAATGCAGATAAAGCATCTAAGTCGCCCAAAGTTGTTTTTTCAATATTTTTATTCACTTTATTAACAGCTCTAGAAGCACTTTTGGCTTTTGCTTTACTTTTCGTTTTAACCTCTGCTTCTGTTTCCTTAAAGGTATGCGTGTGAGATAATACTATCTTTTTAGCATTTTTATTAAACTCTAATACTTTAAAGTTAACTTTATCTTCTAATTTTAAGAAAGAACCATCTTCTTTTTCTGCATTTCGTTTAGTAACGATACCTTCAACTCCGTACTGAAGAGCTACAATTATTAGACCTTTAGGTGTAATTTCTGTAACTGTTCCTTCATGGATTGATCCATCTGTAAAGATTGACTCAAAAGTTTCCCAAGGATTTTCTTCTAATTGTTTGTGTCCTAAACTCAATCTTCTGTTTTCTCTATCTATTTCTAAGATTACTATTTCCATTGGTTCACCAACTTTAGTAATTTCAGATGGGTGGTTAATTTTTTTAGACCAAGATAAATCTGAGATATGAATTAAACCATCAACACCAGATTCTAATTCTACGAAAACACCAAAATCGGAAATATTTGTAACTTTTCCTGTGTGTTTTGAATCAACAGCATATTTTGTTTCAATTCCTTCCCATGGATCTGGTGTAAGTTGTTTAACACCTAACGACATTTTTCTTTCTTCTCTGTCTAAGGTTAAGATTTTGGCCTCTATTTCGTCTCCAACTTTAAAAAATTCTTGGGCTGGTTTTAAATGGTTACTCCATGTAATTTCCGAAACATGAACTAAGCCTTCAACGCCTGGAATAATCTCAACAAAAGCACCATAATCTGCAACAACAACAACTTTTCCTTTAATGGTATCTCCAATACTTAGTTTGGCATCTAATTTATCCCAAGGATGTTCTTGTAGTTGTTTAATACCTAAAGCAATACGTTTTTTATCATCATCAAAATCAAGAATTACAACATTTAATTTTTGATCTAATTCTAATATTTCTTCTGGGTGATTAATTCTTCCCCAAGATAAATCGGTAATATGAACTAATCCATCAACTCCACCTAAATCAATAAATACACCGTAAGAAGTAATGTTTTTAACGGTTCCTTCTAACACTTGCCCTTTTTCTAATTTAGATATGATTTGTATTTTTTGTTGTTCTATTTCTGCTTCTATTAATGCTTTATGGGAAACGACAATATTTTTGAATTCTTTATTGATTTTAACCACTTTAAATTCCATGATTTTATCAACATAAACATCATAATCTCTAATTGGTTTAACATCTATTTGAGAGCCTGGCAAAAATGCTTCTATACCAAACACATCAACAATTAATCCTCCCTTTGTTCTGCACTTTACGTGTCCTTTAATAATTTCTTGCGATGCTAAAACTTCGTTTACTTTATCCCAAGCTCTTAAAGTTCTTGCTCTGCTGTGCGATAATACTAACTGACCATTTTTATCTTCTTGGCTTACCACAAAAACTTCAACAGTATCGCCTTCTTTTAAGTCTGGATTATATCTAAATTCAGAAATAGAAATAACGGCTTCCGATTTAAATCCTATATTAATAACAACATCTCTAGCCGACTTAGCAACAACAACACCATCTAAAACATCTTGATCAAGAATAGATTTTAAAGTTTCGTCATAAACTTTCTCCATTTCTTCTTTTTCTGCTGGAGAGTAAGCGTCTTCATACTTTCCTATTTTTTCCCAATCAAAATCTGCTAAAGGTTTTATTTCTCCTTTTTTTCTTACTTCAGGCTTAAATTTAGCTTCTTCTTTTGGTGTTTCAAGAACAGGTTCTGCCTTTTCAGTTACTTCAACTTTTTTAGTTTTAGGAGTTGTTTTTTTTGCCACTGGTTTTTTGTCGCTTTCAACTTCTTTTTTTTCTGTTGTTTTTTTTGCAGTTGTTTTTGTTACTGCTTTTTTAGGGGTGGCTTTTTTAGCTGTTACTTTTTTTTGCACAACTTCTTCTTTTTTTTCTGGCATTTTATTTTTTTTGTATCCCGTTCTAAGTTCAGCTTTAACGAGAGATTGTTTGTAATGCTACTGCTGATTTATAGCCTTTATTTTAAGGACAGCAAAAGTAACCTTATTTTCTTTAATTAAAAATAATTTTCATAAAAGATTATATCATTAACGCAGCAGCGATTAATCGGAATTTTTGTTTCTTTTAAATTGATAAAAATCAGAGCCTCGAAATCTTAAGTCTTGCTGTCTTTTTCCGAACAAACTACTCTTACGGTATTAACTTAAAAAATCCTTTCTCATGGAGGAATATCAATACGCTACAGCCCAATTATCAAGTTCTTTCTTTGTCCATAAAGCAGGGAAAAACACTCTTTTTTGGTACTTTGGGTGTAAATATTTTTGCCACTCACTTCCTCCTGTTGATTCTGTAACATCACTTTTAGATATTAGATATTGTTTTGCTGCATTTAAATGAACTAAGGGCCACTTAATGTTAAATTCAACATCTAAACCTTTTAAGGCGTTAATTAGTTCTGTATTATTTTGGTCTGTTTTTGTCATTGACTTATACTTTTGCCAAATATTTTTGTTTTTATATTTTTCTGCCATTTCAATAAAATGAGCTAAATATTTAGCTTCAAACAATTGAAGTGTAAGTGATTTCTCTCCTGTTTTGAAATCTTTTCCTGCTGCTTGCCAATAAATATGTTCAAATAGAAACTCAAAGTTATAATTTTTAGGTAAATTATTTTTTATTCTTGCATCCAATAGGTTCTCTATATCTGTAGTATAAATTTCTGCCTCTCTAAACGATGCACATTGAAATCCACTTGCTGGAGTTAAAGTAAAACGGAATAAGTTATATTGTTCTGGTTCCATTCCTAAACGCATTACATCAAAAGAATTAGCAAGCATTTTAATGTATCGGTTCATTCTGCCTAACTTATTTATAAAATAAGCTGTTGTAATATTTTCTTTATCACACACCTGCTTCATTTCGTGTGTCATCATATTTAACAATAATTCCGTTACTTGATGATACATAATAAAAACGGTCTCATCTGGGAAATTTGTTCGTGGTTTTTGCAAGCTTAATAAAGATTCTACTTCAATATAATCCCAGTAATTTATGGGGTTAGCATGGAGTAATCCTTTGAGATAAACTTTTGGGTCTTGATTTAAATTTTTGTATTTTTTTTCTATTTGTTTTAGTAATTCTAAATTGTCACTCATTTTTATTTTATTTTTCGAAATGTAATGTTTCGCAATATACTTAAAAAAGAAAAAAGAAAGGTTTGGGGTTGATGTAAAAATCAACTTTTAATTGCAGGGCAATAATAAATAAAGTTACACTTATTATAAACAATATTGTTTAACTCAATAAGTGAAGCCAGTGCTAATTGAGAGTAATTTTGTGATGAGTTTCTAAACTGCCCAATTTCTACTTGCCAAAGTTTAGTGATAATATTCATATCTCCAACAGTAGGATTAATTACGTTTATTGCATTTTTAACATTACCTGCTCCTGCATGGTAAACATGAAGCACCAACAATCTATACCATAAATCTGTTGGGTTGTAAATAATTCCTTTTGCATCTAATATTTTATTGGTTTCTGGAATACAAATAGTTTTTAAGAGTTTTGCTGCAGCCCAAGCTGATTTATCAAAATCTTTACGTTCATCAACATATCTATTTACTTTTAAGCCTAAATTAATGGCTACTTTTTTCATTATTTGAAAAGATCCGAAAGCACCTGTTGGAGATTTTTGAAGTTTATTTGGGCTTTCTATCAATAATATTGCTTGTGCATAAAATGGATCTGTATTATTTTCTTCAAACACTTTAATTCCTCTTCCTATGCTAGGTATAACTTTCTCAAAATTATAAAACTGTTTTTTTCCTGTTGTCATATAAATATGAGCTTCCTCGGGTAGGTGGTAATAATTTTTAATGCTATCTCTAATCCCATTTTGTTCCTCTTTAGAAAGTTTATCCCAATCATCAACAGCAACTTTTTTGATTATTTGCCTCGTACTGCCAATATTAATTAATGCAGAATCATCATTCATAGTCATTAATGTTTGCCAGAACTTGGGTTGAGCCAATGTATCCCATTTTTGGTTATACAGTTGTTGATTTTCTACAAAGCTATAATTAGTTGAATCGTTTAGTCCAACTACTTCTATAATTTTAACATTATTTATTAATTGTGCTTTAATATTTATTCCTGAAAAAAGAAAAAAGCTAATTAGTACTGTATTTTTAAGATAAGTAAACATATATCAAATAGAACGACTATATCCTCATTAATGTTTCTTTATTTCTTTTATTTATCAACATTTAATTGTTTAATGTAATAATCTTGACACAAAATGAATCGTTTTGTTTTTTACTATTTTATAATTCAATTTAATATCAAAATTAATGCATTAACTACTCAAAATGGTGAAATTTCATGTAAAAAATATTAATCTCACCTTATAATAAAAGTCAAAGATTTTTTTGTAATCATTAATAACTTTAACTTTGGGTTTTAAAAAAAAATTATGTTAATTACTTTAAGAGATTTTTTTGTACGACATTTAAAGAAAGGAACTTTTTTGTGGAAAGTGTTGGAGTTTTTGCAAGGCATGTTTTTTGTTAAAAATTATTTATTTTATTACAAATGGAATTTATTAAAAAATTCGAGCAGCATAAGAGAAATAAACATTGAATTTGTTAGTTATTGTAATTTGCGTTGTGCTTTTTGTTCGTTAGACCACGAAAAACCAAAAGTAAGAATGACGCCTGAGCTACTCGAAAGCTTTTTAAAGAACCTCGTTTTAGATTATCGTTTTAAAAAGGTTGAAGTTATCCATTTACATAACGGAGGCGAAACACTTTTACACCCTCAAGCAGGCGATTTATTTAAAATAATTACCGATTACAAAGAAATAGCTAAAAAAAATAAAAAGAAATTTCCTACAGTTAATTTATTGACCAACGGTACTCCTTTATTAGAAAAAAAATCCTTAGAACTCATTAAAAGTGGAGCTATTGATGTGATGAGTTTTAGTATGGATGGTGGCAGCCCTAAGCGTTTTGAAGAAATGAGAATTAGGGCAAAATGGGATGTTTTTTATAAAAATATAAAATTTTTCTGCGAAGAAAATAACAAACAAATTATTCCAATTAAAACCTCTATTATTTCGGTTATCGACCCTGAAAATCCTTTAAAAACAGACTGGATGGATAAGCAATTTGTTGAAGTTTTAAACCTAGTTGACAATTACGAATTACGCCACCCTCATACTTGGGCTGGAGAAGTAGATATTGAAGGAGAATCTAGCAACAGCATAAATAAACCCCATAAAATTGGTTGTGGTTTATTAATGAACCAAATGGTACTTTTACCCGATGGGAACGTTACTGTTTGTTGTGTAGATTTAAACGGAAAAGGGGTTGTAGGAAATATTAAAGACAATAATTTATTCGATATTTATAACTCTAAATTAAGAAGAAGCTGGCTTAAACTAATGTTTAAAAGACAAAAACACAAAATTGATTTGTGTAAGAACTGCGATACTTTTTAATAATCAGTAGTTAAAAAGTATTGTCTTTTACGCCAAAATGTTACCTTAAATACAGTGTACCTTCACCAAATGAAATTTATTTATTTTTTAGTAATAGGTATTTTTGGATTTGTTTTATTATTTTCGTGTAAATCTAGTAAAGTGGTTATTGCTGCACCAAAAGTTGAAAAACCCACACCCATTATTAAAGTTCCACCACCCCCTCCCAATAAAACTGTTGTTAATTTTTTATCGGAATACCTTAAATTAAAATATAAAGGCAAAGATTTTTCAAAATACATGTACGTTTCTATTAAGCACCAAAGGTTATATTTAATAGAACATGATTCTACCATAAAAAAATACCCTATTTCTACCGCTTTAAATGGTGTTGGCAGCAAACAAAACAGTATGAAAACACCTCCTGGTCTTCATATTATTAAAAGAAAAATTGGATCAACTGTACCCTTGGGTGGAATTCTAGAATCGAGGGTTTATAATGGGGAAATTGCTAAAATAATTACCGATAAAGTAAATGCTAAAAAAGATTATGTAACTACCAGAATAATGTGGCTGCAAGGCGAAGAGCAAGGCTTAAACAGAGGTCGAAATGTAGACTCTTACAACCGATATATTTATATTCATGGCACACCAGAAGAAGGTTTTATAGGTCAACCAGCATCGCACGGCTGCATAAGAATGAAAAATAAAGATGTGATAGAATTATTTAATTTAGTAGAAGAAGGTACACCTATTCTTATTCTTAAATATTAAGGGGATTTCTAATCTCGCATTGATAACCTTCTACTTTACAAACTTTATACTTTACAACTTTATACTTTACAACTTTCTACTTTATAAACTTTCTAACTTTACAAACTTTAAACTATTTATCTTAACTTTATTGCCTTAGAATTTTAACATGATACTATCAATTTTATTTTTACTAATCGGACTTATACTCGGTTTTGCTATTGGTTTTATTCTTTTTAAGAAAAAACCTATTAGTAACTTAACTACCGAAAATACAAGCACATTAAAAGAAGAAATCGCCACTTTAAATGCCAGATTAGCTGCTGCTGTTGATAATTACAAAGAACAAAAATCATTAATAGAAAAATTAACTAGCGAAAACAAATCTCTTATTTCCGAAAATGCCCATTTAAGTACTGCTAATCAAAATTTTGAGCTAAAACTTAAAGAGCAAAAGCAAGAAATAACAACGCTTCAAGAAAAATTCACAAAAGAATTTTCTTTAATTGCCAATAAATTACTAAAACAAAATGCCACCGAATTTGCCGAAGCAAACCAAAAAAAGTTAACTGATATTTTAACTCCTTTAAAAGAAAATATTAAATCTTTTGAACAAAAAGTAGAAGATAAATACGAAAAAGAGCTAAAAGAACGAACAACATTAATTGAACAAATTAAATCGTTAGAAAAGCTCAACACCCAAATGAGCGAAGATGCCTTAAAACTGACCAAAGCCTTGCAAGGAGATAATAAAGCACAAGGAAATTGGGGCGAATTAATTTTAGAAAAAGTGTTAGAAAGTTCTGGACTTATTAAAGGAGAAGAATTTGTAACCCAACACAGCACCACCAACGATGAAGGTAGCAGAATACAGCCTGATGTTGTCATTTTATTGCCCGATAATAAGCACATTATTGTCGATGCCAAAGTTTCTTTAATTGCTTACCAAAATTACATTAATGCTACAGATAAAAAAGACCAAGAAACTTACTTAAAAAGCCATCTTACCTCCGTAAAAAATCACATTAAAGGCTTAAGCGAAAAACATTATGCAGCTGCAAAAGGTATTGATTCTCCTGATTTTGTATTGCTATTTATGCCCATTGAATCGTCTTTTGGATTAGCCATGAAAACCGATAATCAACTTTACCAATATGCTTGGGATAAAAAAGTGGTAATTGTTACCCCATCTACTTTATTAGCAACTTTAAAAACAATTAAATCGGTTTGGAATAACGAAAAACAAACTAAAAATGCTTTAGAAATTGCTCGTCAAGCAGGTGCTTTACACGATAAATTTGTTGGTTTTATTGGCGATATGGAAAAAATAAAAAAATCGTTGCTCCAATCTAATACCGCTTACGATAGTGCTTTTAACAAATTAAAAACGGGCAATGGTAATTTAATTGATGCAACAATAAAAATTAAAAAGTTAGGAGCAAAAACAAAAAAATCACTACCAGATAATTTGCTACCAACCAACAACCATCAAATTGAAGAATAACCTTTTATACTTAATATTAATAGCAATATTATTTACTGTTGGATGTTCATCATCTCAAAGTTCTGTAAATAAAAATGTAGCAGGAATTTACATGCCCGGTCTTAATTTAATTAACCCAGAATACAAAGTTTTTCATAAAAACGACAGTATTACTGAATTCTATTTTAGGTTTAATTCTAACAATATTTTATACACAAAAAAAAGAGGCGATACTACATTTAGTGCCAATATTTTAATTAAATACCAACTGCTATCTCCACAAAAAACTATTGTTGATAGTGCATCAATTTATTTTAAAGATTATGGAAATAACAAACAAGCAAAATTCTTAGAAAGTAAAATACAATTTCCAAC
>CAZVEW010000040.1:0-17672 GCA_964625955.1 uncultured Vicingus sp.
CTAAAATGTTCTGATGGCTCTTATTATACGGGTGTAACAAATAATTTGGAGAGGCGATTTGCCGAACATCAAAGTGGTGATAACACTAAGGCTTATGTTTTAAAAAAACGACCTTTAGAATTAGTTTGGAATGAATGTTATAATGACATCAACCAAGCAATAGAAAAGGAAAAACAAATAAAAGGCTGGACAAGAAAACAGAAAGAAGCATTAATTAATGATGATTTTGATTTATTGGTGGAGTTATCGAAGAATTCTATCCTTCGGCAACCCTTCGATAGCCTCAAGGGAACAAAGTGTGGCACTTTTTATAACAAAATTGTTTTAACAGGACCGGAATCTTCTGGAAAAACAACTTTGGCAAAGTTGTTAGCCAAAGAATATAATACTACCTGGTTAAAAGAATATGCCCGAGAATATTTATCAATTTTTCGACAGGCTCACCTTAATAAACCTTACGAGTTAGCAGATGTTTTGATAATGGCAAAAGAGCAATTAAGGTTAGAACAAAACTTAACACCTGAGCTTACTTTTTTAGATACAGATTTAACGGTTTACGCTATCTGGATAAAAGAAAAATACAAACAAGAAATTGATTGGATTAATGAGCATCTAAAAACAGTAAACGATAAATTGTATTTTTTATGCGATGTAGATGTTGGGTGGGAAGAAGATGAGTTAAGAGAGCACCCAAACATTAAAGACCGAAAACGATTGTTTTTAAATTATAGAAATTTATTAGAAAAATACAAACTACCTTATTATATCATTTCTGGAGATATTTCTACACGAATAAAAAAGTGTAAGAGAATTATAGGTTAACTTATCTTTAGGGGAAATTTTAACCTTATGTTAAATGCGTAGTGATGTAATCTCTTTTTGCACTAAAGAATTAAATACTTTTTTCATTTCTGCTACCTCAGTAATTAAGTTTCTGTTCTTCTCTGCACCATTTCCAATAATAATAATATCAGCACCAGCTTTATAAATTTCTTGTGCTGCTTGTGGCGTTCTTATACCTCCTCCAATAATTAAAGGACATTTAAGTTCTCCTTTAGTTTTACTAATCATGGTTGTTGAAATACATTTTTTAGCACCACTTCCGCCATCAATATAAGTTAATTTTAAACCTAAATATTCTCCTGCTAAAGCGGTATTTGCTGCAATTTCGGCATTGTTGTGCGGAATAGGATTGGTATCACTTACATAAATTGCAGTAGTAGTTGTTCCACAATCGACCAACAAATAGCCTGTTGGAATAACTTCTAAATTTATTTTTTTAAGTACTGGGGCGGCAAGAACTTGACTTCCGATTAAGAACTCTGGATTTCGACCAGAAATGAGGGATAAAAACAAAATGGCATCTGCATAATCAGAAATTTGATCAGGGCTACCTGGAAAAATAACAATAGGAATAGTACTATTTTCTTTAATTAATCGGCAAGTCATGTTTAAATCGCCATTGGTAATAATACTTCCTCCAACAAAAAAGAAGTCTATATTCACTTCATTACAAACTTTAATGGTTTTAATTAGTTCTGCAGCATTTTGTTTGTCAGGGTCAATTAAAACACCAAACATTTTAATACCGTTACTGGTATTTTTTAAGATGGATTGATATATGATATTCGTTTTCATTGTTACAAAGATAGGGTTTTTAATGTTTTTGTCATATTAAATAACACCCACTTTAATCCTTTCTTAAGGGCGGAAATTTATGGCGAAATCCCCTTGAGGGGATTATTAAGGGTGATTTGATTTCATAATGTATAAACCAACACATAATTTTCAATTTTTTCCCAAGCCATTGGTAATTCTATTTGGAAATTCCTCCCTTGAGGGAGGCTAGGTGGATTATTTATTTCTATTTTCCCCTTAAAAGAAACATTGTTTTCATCAAAATCTTCAATAAAAAGATGCTCAATAAACAAAATTTCTTTTTTACCATAATATTTGTAAAGAGCTTCTTTTACCGACCAATAAAGTGTTAAATGTGTTAACGAAGTTATGTTTTGAAGGTCTAAAGGGTTTAAAAATTTATGTTTAATGCGTTCTACTTTTGGTGTAATCTTTTCGATATCAATGCCACAATTATCATTTTTATTAATGATAATGGCAACAAATTCATTGGAGTGAGTAATAGAAATAAACCAACCATTATCTAAATATGGTTTCCCAAAATCATCATAACTAATTTTCACATCAGTAAAAAAATTGTTTAACAATAAACGAGTTGCTACCCATTGTTTTAAGTGCTGTTTGTTGTTTGTTGCCAAAATATTATCAATATCAAAACCTATTTTTGTTAGTAATAAAATCAATTCCTCTTTGGTTTCAGTAATTTTCCAAATACCAATTTTAACGTTTTGAGAGATATTTTTTATCTGATATGTAGGCATTTTATAAAAGTTATTAGGTTATTGTTTAACTTTGCAGACCTTAAAAATATAAAAACTATAACTAATGAGCACAGAAGTGGAAAAATTACCTTACAAAGTTAAAGATATATCCCTAGCAGAATGGGGTAGAAAAGAAATAACATTAGCCGAAGCAGAAATGCCTGGCTTAATGAGTTTAAGAGCAGAATATGGTGAAAGCAAACCTTTAGCAGGAGCTAGAATTGCAGGATGTTTACACATGACCATTCAAACAGCAGTTTTAATAGAAACCTTAACAGCGTTAGGTGCTGAGGTTACGTGGTCGTCTTGCAACATATTTTCAACACAAGACCAAGCTGCTGCGGCAATTGCTGCAACAGGAGTGCCAGTTTACGCTTGGAAAGGATTAAACGAAGAAGAGTTTGATTGGTGTATTGAGCAAACCATTTTTGGTTTTAAAGGCGGAAAACCTTTAAACTTAATTTTAGATGATGGTGGCGATTTAACCAACATGGTTTTTGACCGTTATCCAGCATTATGTAAAGATATTAAAGGACTTTCTGAAGAAACAACTACGGGAGTTCATCGTTTATACGACAGGGTAAAAAATGGAACTTTGGTAATACCAGCAATCAATGTAAACGATTCGGTTACTAAATCTAAATTCGATAACAAATATGGTTGTAAAGAATCGTTAGTAGATGCCATTAGAAGAGCGACAGATGTGATGTTGGCAGGAAAAGTTGCTGTTGTTTGTGGATATGGTGATGTTGGTAAAGGCTCGGCAGCCTCATTAAAAGGTGCTGGTGCAAGGGTTATTGTTACCGAAATTGACCCCATTTGTGCTTTACAAGCTGCAATGGACGGTTTTGCCGTTAAAAAACTAGAGAATGTTTTAGACCAAGCAAATATTATTGTTACCACCACAGGAAATAAAGACATTGTTCAAGGACATCATTTCGAAGCCATGCAAGATAAAACCATTGTATGTAACATTGGTCATTTTGATAATGAAATTGACATGGCTTGGCTAAATAACAAATATGGTAATACCAAAAATACCATTAAACCACAAGTTGATATGTACACCATTAATGGTAATGATATTATTGTTTTAGCCGAAGGAAGATTGGTAAACCTAGGTTGTGCAACAGGACACCCTTCTTTTGTAATGAGTAACTCATTTACCAACCAAACACTAGCCCAAATTGAATTGTGGACCAATACTGACGCCTATAAAAATGAAGTGTATATGTTACCAAAGCATTTAGATGAAAAAGTAGCTAAATTACACTTAGAAAAAATTGCGGTTGAATTAACAGAATTAAGACCAGACCAAGCAGCATACATTGGTGTAACTGTTGACGGACCCTACAAGCCAGAACATTACAGGTACTAAAAAATAATTTTTTGCATTTAAAGAGCCTCAACAAAAATTGAGGCTCTTTTTAATTAAAGATGTGCAAAACACTACCATCAAAAGTAGTTTGATATTGTTTTAAAGGAAAAGTAGCTGGTCCATTACTCACACTACCATCCATCAATAAAAAACGAGAGCCACAGCAATCATCTAACCCTGTAATATTATTTACCTCTACCGAAACCAAAGCACAGCTATTAGTTGGTTGATAAGTGCAATGCCTATCATACGCTTTAAAATCAGCATTCGATGCCCTGTAAACAATTATTCCTCGTGAACCACCACTAAGGTAAATCCAACCACCAACAGCATTTAAATCAATAAACATTGGGTCGTTGGTATGAATATATAAATCAACATTTACCAAAGGAATTACATCATTACTATCTTTATGGCAGCCTACCGCAATAACGACAAATGTGATGATTATTAATAATTTTTTAAGCATAGTAATGGTAAAATTAGTAAATTCGGGGTTAATAAAATTTATTTATGGCATGAGAAAATTTAAACACCTCTTACTTTTACTATTAATAAGCACCTCAATAACAGCTTTTGGACAAGCAACAAAACAAGTAAAAACACGAAAAAAAATATTAGAGAAACAAGCAATAGAAAAGCAAAAAGCCCAAGAAAAAGCCGTTGAAGAAGGCAAAAAAAGACACTTAAAGATTCAAACAAAAGAAACTAGAAAACGAATGAAAAAAAGTGCTAAAAAAGCGAAAAGAATACAAGATAAAAAAGGACCAAAAAAGAAATTTTTCTTGCTGCGAATATTTGGATAAATGAATAAAGTTACTGCCATTATTGTTGATGATGAAATGCCTGCAAGAGAAAATTTAAAGCTTTTGCTAAACGATTTTTGTCCTGAAGTTGAAATCTTAGGCATGGGCGAAAATGTTGAAGAAGCCAAACAATTAATTGCTGATAAAAAGCCAGAAGCTGTTTTTTTAGATATTAGAATGCCAAGTGGAGAAGAGGGGTTGGAATTACTCGAAGATGCAGCAAAAAATAATTTTCAAATTATTTTTGTTACTGCTTTTAAAGAGCTTGCCATTAAAGCTTTTAATATTAATGCCATTCATTATTTATTAAAACCTATTGATATTGAGGACTTACAGCAATCTGTACAGAAATTAATAACCTACAAAAAGTTGTTTTTAAAAGATAATTCAAACATCGAAAATTACATTAAATCATTAAAAAATTTCTCAAAAAATATTCAACGACAAAATACAAGCAATAAAATAACCATTTCGCATACCAAGGGAATAAAAATAATAGAAGACTCTTCTATCTTATTCTTAGAAGGAGATGGCAACTGCACCAACATACATTTTGTTAATGACAATACTTTCTTTGATACAAGAACATTAAAAATATACGAAAATTTTTTAAATTCAGAACGTTTTTTTAGAATCCATAAAAAATACATTATCAATATTAATTACCTAACTGATTACGTTAATGAAGACGGCTATTTTGCCAAAATGAATGCTAATTTATTGCTTCCTGTTGCTAGAGCCAGAATAAGCGACTTTATGAAAATTATTAAATCTTTATAAAAACCGTTTAATCAATAAATCATACAGTTTAATTGCTGATAGCTACGGTTTAAATTTTTTTTGTAAGAAGATAAAGTAAAATTATGTAAATTTAAACTACACTAAACTATTTATACCATGACTTTACAAACTTTAATTATTGATGACGAAGAAAATGCACGTAAAAATTTAAAATTAATCTTAGACGAATATTGCCCTGAAACAGAGGTAATTGCCGAAGCCGATTCAGCAAAACAAGCCAGAGAATTAATCAATAAACATCAACCAGACTTATTATTTTTAGATATTAATATGCCCAACGAAGACGGCTTTGAATTATTAGACTCTATCGAAAATAAAAACTTTGCCGTAATATTTGTTACTGCACATAATCAATTCGCATTAAAAGCACTAAAAGCCGGGGCAATAGATTACATCGAAAAACCAATTGATATTGAAGAGTTACAGGTTGCTGTAAAAAAAATTAATACAAATAAAGCTGAAAATAACAACGTAAATTTTGAAATGATAAAACAGTTATTAGATGAATATAAAAATGACAATAAATCCGAAACAATTGCAGTTCCTACCATAGCGGGTTACGAAATCATAAAAACAAGCGATATTATTCACCTAGAAGCCGATGAAAGCTACACAAAAATATTTTTGGTTGACGGAGAAAAATGCCTAAGTAGCATGACCATTGCTCGTTATGAAAAAGTTTTAGATAAAAATACTTTTTTTAGAATTCATAAATCCCATATTATTAATATGCGTAATCATTTAAAAGAATTTAATCGACACGAAGGGAATGTAGCAATTATGGATAACGGACAGCAAATACCAGTTGCTAGAAGAAAATTATCTAACTTTATTAACACAATAAAAACATTTTAATAAAAATACTATCAAAAGAAATTTTACTTTTAAGGAAATGAATTCGGTAAAAAAATAATGGGCAAGTTTCTATTTTCATTTCTTATTATAACCTCGTTTGTTAACGGATTTGCTCAACAATATAATTTTGTAGATTATTCTGTAGAAAGTGGTTTAGCCCAATCTCAAGTAAGAAGTATTTGTCAAGATAATGATGGCTATATTTGGGTAGGAACATTAGGCGGAGTTTCAAAATTTGACGGCATACATTTTAAAAACTTCTCTACAGCAGATGGGCTTTTAAACAATCAAGTAAATTGTATTTTTAAAGATAAACAAGGAAGAATCTGGCTGGGGACTAACGGAGGTGTTAGTGTTTATGATGGTAAAAGATTTAAAAACTTAATTTTTAAAGAATCGATTAGAAAGAACTTTGTGCTTTCCATTACCGAAGATAAAAATGGTGTGATGTGGTTTGCCACCGATGGTGGAGGGTTGGTGTATTACAATAACAAAATATTAAATTACTTTAAACTACCTAACGGCAAAAAAAGCAACTACATTAGAAGTATAGTTTGCGATAAACTAAACAACAAATGGTTGGCAACAAGAAACGGTATGTTTAAAATTGACACCGCATTTAATGTTAATGATACATTAGCAAATGTAAATGCAACTAAATTATATATAACACAAAATCAAGATATTTGGTGTTCTACTTTTGGTAATGGTGTATTTAAAATAACAAAAGATAGCCTCATTAACTTCAAACAAAATAATGGATTAATAAGTAACCATATTAGAGATTTTGTAAAAAGAAGCGATGGTTCGTTTTGGTTTGTAGCTAAAACAGGGATTTCAAAATACTTTAACAAAAAATTTAAAAATTTTAAAACAAAAGATGGATTACCCAACGAAAATATAAAATGTGTTAGCGAAGATATTGAGGGAAATTTATTCTTTGGTTCTGATGGAGGAGGTCTTATTAAATTCTCTAACGAAAAATTTATAAGTTACACGGTTAACGATGGATTGCCAAACAATATTATTATGTCAATATTAGAAGATGCCAACCATCATTTATGGTTTTCTACTTATGGCAATGGCGTTTGTAAAAAAGTAGGCAAAAAATTTATTCATTATACCGAAAAAGATGGCTTAGGAAATAACATTGTTTGGTGTTCTTTATTGGCAAAGAACAACAACATTTGGTTCGGAACATCTAATGGAATTTCTGTTTATAATGGCATTAAATTTAAAACGTACAATCAAAAAAATGGCTTAAATGCTAAAACTATTTATGCTTTAAGTGAAGATAAGAAAGGAAATATTTGGATAGGCACAAAAGATGGTCTTTCTGTTTTATACATTAAAAAGGATAGCATCTATAATTATGATGAAATAGCTGGCATTAGCCGAAATATTAGGCATATTTTTCATGAAGACAATAAAGCCATTTGGTTTTGTTCTTCAGACGGATTATTTCGTTACGATATTAAAAAACATACTGCCAAAAAATTTGGTAGTACTAACGGATTGCCCGATAATAGTGTAATGACCATTACCAAAGATAATTACAATAGGTTATGGGTAGGAACAAAAAATGGATTAGCAATTTATGAAAATGGCGTTTTTAAAACAGTACAATTACCCGATAATTACGCTTCTAATAACATTAATTTTTTGCAATTAGATACTGCAAATAATTTGTGGATAGGAACAAATTATGGGCTTTATCAACTTAATATATTAGCCAAAAATACGTTTACCAGTACCGATTTTATAAGATATTCTAACCTAGATGGCTTGAAAAGTTTAGAGTGCAATCAAAATGCTGTTTTTATTGACACTAGTAATAACTTGTGGTTTGGAACGAGTAAAGGTTTAATGAGGCATACTCTTGATAAAAAAAATAAAAAAGCAGTAGTACCTAAAGTTAAATTAACAGGAATACGTTTGTTCTTTGAATACCAAGATTGGAAAAAATATTCAAAAGAAATGAAAGACAACACCAATATTCCACAAAAATTAGTCTTAAGATACAATAAAAATCATTTAACTTTTGATTTTATAGGAATTTACCACACCAATCCTGATAAAGTTAAGTATAGATTTAAATTAGATGGTTTTGATAACACTTGGCAGCCTATTACCAAAGCAACTTTTGTAACCTATTCAAATATTCCTCCTGGAGATTTTACTTTTGAACTTTCGGCAACTACCGATTTAAAGCGTTGGACAACCCCCATCGTATTTAAATTTAAAATTAAATCTCCTTTTTGGCTTACATGGTGGTTTTATGCTAGCTGTATAATAGCCTTATTTTTTATTATTTGGTTAATTATTGTAAATAGAGAAAAAAATGCTAAAAGGAAAAGAAATACCCAACTTATGATAGATAAATCTAAAATGTTAAGTCTAGAACAACAAGCTCTTAATGCTAGCATGAATAGACACTTTATTTTTAACTCGTTAAACTCTATACAGTATTACATTAATAGGCAAGATAGATTGTCGGCAAATAAATACCTTACTAATTTTGCAAAATTGATTAGAAAGAACTTAGATAGTTCTCTTGAAAATGAAATTTATATTGATGAGGAAATTGAAAGAATAGATTTGTATTTAAAACTAGAGCAAATGAGATTTCAAAATAAATTTAACTACAAAATAAAGATAGACAATGATATAGAACCTCAAACCATCAAAATTCCTTCAATGATTCTACAGCCATTTATAGAAAATTCTATTTGGCACGGAATTTTACCCTCAGATAAGGTAGGCAATATTGTTGTTGATGTACGAAAAAAAGAAAATAAAATTGTAATAGATGTAATGGATGATGGTATTGGGATAGAAAAAAGTATGGCTTTAAAAAAAGATAAAGAACAACACCATATCTCTAAAGGAATGGAAATAACAAAAAGTAGGATAAACTTAGCGAGTAAAATTTCTAATAAAAATTTTATTATTGATGGACCTAATCAAATTTTTGACGAAAACAATAAAATTATCGGCACAAAAGTTTCAATAATATTATCTTTGTTCTAAAGAAACTTCATAAAATGACTATAAAAGAAATTACTGATATTATTGAAAAAATAGCACCACTTTCCTACCAAGAAGATTATGATAATGCAGGCTTAATTGTAGGAAAATTTAACGAAGAAGTAAACGGTGTATTATTGTGTTTAGATAGTACAGAAGAAATTGTAGCTGAAGCCATGCAAAAAGGATGCAATTTAATTATTGCACACCATCCCATTGTTTTTAACGGATTAAAAAAGTTTAATGGTACAAATTATATTGAGCGAACAATTATAAAAGCAATTAAAAACAATATTGCTATTTACGCAGCCCATACCAATATAGATAATGCTTTTAATGGTGTTAGTTATAAAATTGCTGAAAAATTAGGCTTAAAAAATTGCAAAATATTAGCCCCTAAAAAACAACAATTAAAAAAAATAATTACTTATTGCCCTGATAATTATGCAGCGAAAGTACGAAATGCGATGTTTTGTAATGGAGCAGGAAATATGGGTAATTATAGCGAATGTAGTTTTAATAGCAATGGTGAAGGAACTTTTAAAGGCAACGAAAATTCAACCCCTTTTGTTGGCGAAGAAGGAAAAATTCATCACGAAAAAGAAATAAAAATCGAAACAATTGTTGCATCTCATCAACTAAAGAATGTAATTGCAGCAATGATAAAAACACACCCTTACGAAGAAGTTGCCTACGATATTTATAATTTAGAGAATACTAATATTAAAGTAGGTAGTGGTGTTATCGGTGAATTAACAAGCAAAGAAGATGAGTTGACATTCTTAAATTGTATCAAAAAAAATTTAAGAACATCTTGTATTAGGCATACTAAATTATTGAATAAAGACATTAAAAAAGTTGCTATTTGTGGTGGCTCAGGTAGTTTTTTGTTACAAGATGCAATAAATGCTGGTGCCGATATTTTTATTACAGGAGATTTTAAATACCATCAATTTTTTGATGCAGAAAATAAATTAATTATTGCCGATATTGGACATTATGAAAGTGAACAATTTACTTGCGAGTTATTTTATGATATTCTTAACGAAAAAATTCCTAATTTTGCGATTCATTTATCGGAAAAAAATACAAACCCAATAAATTACCTTTAAAATGGCAAAAAAAGAAGCAACAATAGAAGAAAAATTAAAAGCATTGTACGATTTACAAATTATTGATTCTACAATCGATAAAATTAGAACTGTTAGAGGCGAGTTACCCTTAGAGGTTCAAGATTTAGAAGATGAAGTGGCAGGTTTAGAGACAAGACTAGAAAAATTAAATTTAGAAATAGAAAATTTAATAACAGAAGTTTCTAACAAAAAAAACAGTATTGTTGACTCGAACAACTTGATAAAAAAATACGAAGAGCAACAAAACAAAGTAAGAAACAATAGAGAATTTGACGCAATTACAAAGGAAGTTGAATTTCAAAAACTAGAAATTGAATTAGCTGAGAAAAGAATTAAAGAGGGTGAATTTTTAGTAGAATCAAAACAAGTAAAGATTGATGAAGCTAAAGCATATTTAGATGGTCGGAAAATTGATTTAGACAATAAAAAGAAAGAGTTAGAAGAAATTACCAATGAAACAAAAAGTGACGAAGAAAAGTTAATAAAAAAATCGGAAAAAGCTGCCAAAGTTGTAGAAGAAAGACTTATTACTGCTTATAAAAGGATTAGAGGAGGAGCAAGAAACGGATTGGCAGTTGTAACCGTTCAAAGAGATTCTTGTGGCGGTTGCTTTAATAAAATACCCCCTCAACGTCAATTAGACATTAAAAACCACAAAAAAATATTAGTTTGTGAACATTGTGGGAGAATATTAGTAGATGCTGCTTTTGACCCAAATTATAAGGAGCCAACAGAGGAAGAAAAAAAACCAAAAAGAAGAATTACCCGAAAAAAAGCAGCCACAAAAACCGAAGCATAAAAACGGACCCAATCTTGACGATTGGGTTTTTTTTGAGTGAGAATTTTTTTATACTAGAATTAGTATGTACATTCATTACGTGAAAAAAATTAACCCAATCATCGTATTATCTTTTTTGTTATTAAGTCTCTGTTCTTTTGGGGAAAATAAGAACGATTCCTTACTCAATATTTATCATAGCCAAAACCAATTAGATAGCAACAAAATAAAAGCTTTACACACTTTTGTTCAACTTAATTTTTCTTCCCCAGATACAGCCATCAAATACGCAAAAAAAAGCATCGAATTATCGAAATCAATAGAAAATGCTCTACTATTAGCAAAATCATATAATGAATTAGCTATTTCCTACTATTATAAAGGAGATTTGATTAAATCTAAAGCTAATTTAAACCTTTCTTTATCATTTTACACCAGAATTTACAACAAATCGGGCATGGCAACATGCTATAACGGAATAGGCGTAATTTATTACGACCAAGGAAAATTATATAAAGCACTTCAACTTTATATACAATCCCTAAGAATAAAAGAAAAATTAAAAGATACCATGAGTGTTGCCATGACACTGAATAATATCGGTAACGTTTATAAAGATCTGAATAATTTCGATAAATCTTTAGAATACTATAATAAATCATTAAAATTAAAAGAAAAAATTAGCGATAGGAATGGGCAAGCAATGACTTATAACAATATTGGATTGCTATATCATAATAATAAAAAATACATCAAAGCTTTAGATTTTTATTCAAAATCATTAACAATAAAAAAAGAAATAAACGATATACATGGTGAAGCAATGACGCTGAATAACATTGGGCTAACCTATGAAAACCAAAAAAACTTTAAAAAAGCACTTGTTTATTATGAAAAATCAATAGTACTAAGGAAAAAAATTGGTGACCAGTACGGATTAGCTATGAGCTTGATTAATATAGGTAGTATTTATAGTAAAACAGGAAACTTTTCTATTTGCTATAAAAAATTATTAGAAAGCGAAAAAATTGCCATTAAAATTGGAGCAACATCACAATTAAGAGACTGTTATCAAAGGTTTTACGAGGCATACGAATTGCAAGGAAATTCAAAAAAAGCTTTAAGCTATTACAAATCTTATATTGCTATAAAAGATAGCTTAATGAGTGAAGAAAATGTTAAAGATCTTCAAAGATTACAAGCTAAATTTGAAAATAAGAATAAGAGACTTGCCATTCAAGATTTATCTAGGAAAGAAGAGTTAAATAAAGTGCAATTAGCAAAAAATAAGATAGATATAGAAAGTAAAACTTTGATTAATATGGGTTTAATAATGGGGCTAATTTTAAGCGTTGGCTTTATCATTTTCTTCTTTATTAACAACAAAAACCGTAGGAAAAGAAATGAAGTATTAAGGAAATCGTTGAAGGAAAAAGAAATTTTATTTAAAGAAGTACACCATCGGGTAAAAAATAATTTCCAAGTAATTTCTAGTTTACTAAATTTACAAGCAAATAATAATGATAATGAGTTAGTTAAATTAGCTTTACACAAAGCCAAAGATAGAGTGAGTTCTATGGCTTTGGTGCATGAAAAATTATACTTATCGGACGATTTATCTAAAATAAATATGGCTGATTATACCAAACAATTGGTTGAATATTTAATTGATAATATTGACGATAGAAAAGAAATACAAGCCATTATTAAAATAGATGACATTTTTTTAGATGTTGAAAAAGCAATACCTTTAGGTTTGATTTTTAATGAGCTGATTACCAACTCAATGAAGTATGCATTTCCTAAAAATTTAAATAATATTATTGAAATAGGAATAAAAAAGCAAGCCGAAAGAATTGAAGTTTATTATAAAGATAATGGTGTTGGACTAGCAAAAGATTTTAACTTAGACAACTTAGATTCTTTAGGTCTAAATTTAGTTCAAATATTAGTCATCCAAATTCATGGAGAATTAAAAATAACTAATGAAAATGGCACTTTGTTTAGTTTCCATTTTAAGTGATACACAACTTTAATAGAATAATCCCTACCATTTATAGCAAGTTAGAATGCTAAAAAGAAAAATTATTTAATAGGCAACTTTAAATAATAAAATTTCGTTTCTATCTAATGTAAGGGAAAGATGCCCATAAAATGAAAAATAAAGGCTTAATAGACAAAAAGGAGTCTAATAATCTCTGTATCAATTATTGTTGCTAGCTTTGAGGCAAATGAAAGGTTACGGAATAAAAAAATTAGAAACTTTAGTTTTTGATAGGTGGGGAGAGATAATTTTTGAAGGTTATCAATTAGATGCTAAATGGGATGGTACTTATAAAGGTAAATTAGTACAAACAGGTACTTATGTTTATAAAATAAAGGCTAAAGATGTTTTTGATAAGTGGCATAATTATGTTGGTAGGGTTGCTGTATTAAAATAGCTGATTACTGATTACAGTATTTCGCAATTAAATGATAAACAGAAGTTAATCCGAGTTCTCCTGCTTTACTTAAGTCTTTACAAGCTTGTTCGTTGTTATTTAAAATTAATAAAATTAAGGCTCTATTTAAGTATGCTTTAGCAAAAGAAGGAGATAAATTAATTACCTCCGACAAATCTTCGATGGCAGCAATATAGTTCTCTGATTGAAATTTAAGGTAAGCCCGATTGAAATAAGCATAAGAGAATTTAGAATTTCTTTCGATGCACTTGTTGTAATCGTTAATTACCATTTCTACAGAATAAGGGCTATCATTATTTTCGATATTTAATTGGTTTAAGATTTTGTAGGTTAAATTGGCTCTACCAAAATAAGCCATGTGGTTATCGCTATCAATACTTAAAGATTTATTAAAATCTAACAAAGCTTTATCAAATATATTTATATCAGAAAATACAATGGCTCTTTTTAAATATAATTCGGCATTATTAGGCGTTTTTTTAATGGCTTTATTCAGTTTATCAAGTGTGGCTTTTTTTATTGATTCGTTAATTTTTTCTTTTTCATTAAAAGGCAATAAAAAATAAGAAGTATAAGATTTATTGATTTTATTCCACGAATCGATAATTCTTTTGTTTTTGTTGGTTGCCAATAAACTAATGTAATAAACCGATGCTAATGCTACCTTGTTTTCTTTTTTAATGCCTTGCAAATTTTTATTTGAATTACCATTGCTAAAAGAAGTTACTTTAGCAATACTTAACTCTTCATTTCTTTTTAAACTATCGGTAATATTTATTTTAGTTAACTGAATTACTTCTGCTGTTTGTAAATCTTGTTTGTAGCCTCGGTAATTACCGAGGTCTCTTTTTATGGAGGCTCTTACTTTGTATGCGTCAACAAAATCAGGATATAATTGAATGGCTTTTTCTATGTCTTTTTTTGCTGCTTTTAATTGATGTTGTTGTTCAAAAATAATGGCTCGGTTATAGTAGGTTAGTATGTTGTTAGGATTTAGTAGTATGGTTTTATTATAGTCTTTTAAGGCTTTTTTAAAATCTTTTTTTTGAGCATAAATAAGTGCTCTATTGTAATAAGCCGAAGCACTATTTGGTAATAATTCAATTACTTTATTAAGGTCGTTTAAAGCATCATCAATATGGTCAATTTTACTGTAAACCATTGCTCGCTGAAAGTAAGCATAGGCATTTTCTTTATCTAAACGTAAAGCAATATTAATATCTGCCAGAGCAGAATCGTAATGCAAAAGATAGTATTGAGCGGTGGCTCGTCTAACGTAAGTGGTGGCTTTTCGAGGGTTATTTTTAAGAATAACATTAAAGTTTTGAATGGCTGCTTTGTATTGTTTTAAGCCTAATTTAGACATCCCCATTAAAGTGTAAATTAGTTCTTTTTTAGACCCATATTTTAAAGCTGTTTCGCAATCATTTATTGCTTGTTGGTATTGTTGTAAATAATTATAGCTTATGGCTCGATTAAGATAGATGTCAGGGTTGGTAACATCTAAAGAAGCGGCTTTGTTAAAGTCTTCAAAAGCACCATCATAATTTGATAACCTATCCCTTACCGATCCTCTAATAATATATAAATCGCTTTTTAAAGGTTTTAATTTAATGGCTTTACTTAAATCTTCTTCTGCTCCAACAATATCTCCTAACTCTAGTTTTGCTATTGCTCTGTAATAATATGGTTCGTAATTTGGCAAATAATGTGCTATGGCGTAATTAAATTTTTCTATGGCATTTTTGTATTTTTTTTCTGATAATGCTATTCTTCCCGCAAACATTTTGTTTTCGGTACGAGCTTGAGAAAAACTACCCAAGGAATTAAAAATGAGTATCAAAAAAAATATTATCTTAAAAGACTTACTCATTTATTTTATTAGGGAGGATTTTATAAATTTATTTCAAAGAAACAATTTTTTTAAGCTTATTTTAACAAAAATGTTAATTTAAACTGTTAAAAAAGTAAAATTATTTAAGATTATAGGTGTAAATCATGTTTTTATCGCCAACCACCAAGTTTAATATTTTATCATTATTAATATCGGCAATACTAAAAGGCGTAGAACCTGTTAAAGGAAAATCTGCTACTATTTTACCCGTTGCATTAAATAAATAAATTTCATTTTTAGCAACAATTCCTACACGCTTTGTTTTGTCGGGCATGGTAAAAACCAATGGTTTTTGGCTAATATTTTGGTCAAGTTCTTTTTTAAAAAGTATTGTTTTATCACTATTTACAACTTTTAATAAATTATCATTGGTAAAAACATAGTTGTTGTCATTATTAATATTTGATAAGTTAAAATATTGATTTTTAGCGTTTTCTATATTAATGGTTGCTAATTGGTTATTAAAATACAATTTACTAATTGTGCCCGTGGTATCGGCAGCTAATAAATAGGTAGATTTTAATGATTTTCCTTTTATTAAAAACAAGTTGTTTTTTGTAAAAGGTATTTTATTGGTAAGCTGTAACCTATCTTTTCCGTTTCGTTGCACTACTTTAATTTTACCATTTTGCAAAGGAATTACAATGTAATCTTTATTAGCAAGCTGAAAATGCCAAATTTTACTAACCGCAGGGCTTTCTGTTGAATTATACTCCCAACCATCGACTAATTCTCCTTTGGTATTGTAATTGTAAACCATGTTATTATTACAACCTATCAACAACCTGTAATTTTTATGATGTTCGTAATCTAAAGGAGTAATTTCGTTTGTTGCTTCAGCTTTTAATTTTACTGGAAAAGAGCTTACATTTTGTCCATTTCTATCTAACAAATAAATTTTACTTTTGGTATTAAATAATAATTGTAATTTATTGTTTTTGTAAACATCTATTTGATGCGGTTTACCCATCATTTTTTCTTTAAGTTTTTTTGTCCATAAAATTTTACCTGTGTTACTAATTAAATATATTTTATTGGCGTTATCTTGAACAAAAATTTCTTTTGCACCTGTTTTATGGTTAATTACTAAATAGGGTTTGGTGCTTACGGTGGTATCTAAAGCTGTTTCCCAAAGTGTTCTAGTATCTTGTTTGTAAATAGGGTTATATTTAAGATAAATATTATTGTAATAAAGCTGGTTTTTATCAAAATTAACTTGAAATGCCACTGCCTCAAATTTTCTGAAAAGGGCTGTTTTTTCATCTATTTCTTTAAGGTAGGTTTCATTGCTATAATGTTTGTACAAATTAACTGAGCGAGCAATATTATTGTAAATAAAAATATTTGTTTTTGAGGCAAGATTATCGCTAAATGATTGAAAATTATCGTTTTCTGCTAAGGTTTTACCAAAAGAGTAATCGTTAATAAATGTTTTGATGGCAGATGTGCTATTTCCAAAAATAACATAATCATTTATTGTGGTATAAAATGGCGTATCAATATCAATAAAAGGAGCTCCAAATAAGTGGCTAAAAACGTTTTTTAAATTAAATTTATTTATGGTAAAATCTTTAAACTTAATAGGATTTTCGGTTTTACTATTTATTTTTAAGTTTAAGCTTAGTAAATTATCTTTTGTTTGGTCGATATTATTAGATTGAAAAACTACAAATTGATTATTTTTATAAGTAGCACTTAAAGGTTCGGTAATTATAAAGGCTAGCTCGTTACCAATATTGGGTAAAAATTCTTCTGCTAAGTTTACACCATAAGTTTTGGCATAATTAGTTAAGAATTTTTGATACTTAAAAAAGGCATTTCTTTTCTTTAAAAGTAAATTTCTATCTTTAAAAAACTGTTTAGCATTACTAAATTCGTAGCAATAAAGTAATGCGGTATTTTGCGGAGCTATTGATGTAATGTTAAGTGATTGAGGTTTTTGTGTTTTAAAAAGGTTTAAATAATTATTTGTTGAGTCTGAAGAATGAGTAAATCCATTAAGCATAATGGCATTAGATTTTATGTTAACATCAAGTGCTGTCCAATTGGCATAAGTTTCAAACTTTTTCAAATTTTTTTTAGATGAATTTTTAACAAATTGGCTTAAAACTCTCGAAAAGTATTCGTTATTAATAAATA
>CAZVEW010000041.1:0-4170 GCA_964625955.1 uncultured Vicingus sp.
TATTTAACTCACCTTTCTACAAAGGATTTTATGATTTAATTTGCATTAATATTTTATAAAAAAGAATTATCAAACCACATCGAACATACATAAAAAAACAAATTATGAAAACAAAAAAAAATTCTAGATTAGCTAAACGAATTAGCATTTATTTAATATCCCTACTATTTGTAGGCTATGTATCTTTACAGTTTTTAAGTCCTCAAGTATTTTCTTATTCAAACCTTCCTCCATCAGGTAAAACAGGGTCTCCAGGCGATGGAGGAGCAACCTGTACAGGTTGTCATTCAGGAACAGCTTCTGCTCAAACAGGTTGGATTACATCTAATATTCCTGCTTCTGGCTATGTGTCGGGAAACACTTATACCATAACAGCAACAGCGACTTATGCAGGAAGAAATAAATTTGGATTCGAAGTTTCCCCTCAAAATACAACAGGAACAATCATAGGCACAATAGTTAATACTTCTACACAAACAGGAATATTAGCAAGTGGTTATATAGGGCACACAAGTTCAGGGAATACTGGAACAGGAACAAAAACATGGTCTTTTGATTGGACAGCTCCTGCCGTTGGTACTGGTGCATTAACTTTTTATGGTGCATTTAATTGTGCTAATGGTAATGGAAGTACTAGTGGAGATATTATTTACACATCTACTTTAGCAATACAAGAAGCTGCTGCTGTAGGTACAGACGCAGGAATAAGTAACATTGTTTATCCCTTAACACAGGCCTGTTCAACCTTTTTTACTCCTCAAGTAACGTTAAGCAACTTTGGTGCTACAACTCTAACCTCAGTTACTATTAATTATATGCTAGATGGAGGTGTTCCAAACACATTTAATTGGACTGGATCTTTGGCTTCAAATGCAACGACAACTGTAATTTTGCCTAGTGTTACTACAACAGTTGGTGTACATACTTTTGATGCCAATACTTCTTTGCCAAATGGAACAACCGATAATAATACAGCAAATGATGCAGCAACGCAATTGAATTTTACTATAGTAACGCCATCAGCATTGCCATTTACCGAAGGCTTTGAAGGAACAACATTTCCTCCTGTAGGTTGGACAGTTTTAGACCCAGATGTAGCTAATGCAAATAATGCAACTTGGGCAAGAACAACCACAGCTTTTAGTACAGGAACTGCTTCTGCTAAATTAGATATTTTTAACGCCAATGCTATTAACGGTCAACATGATGCAATGGTTTCTCCTCCTATTGATTTAATGTCAATAACTTCTGCTACATTAACCTTTGATGTAGCTTACGCTTACTATACCAGTCCCTTACAATTCTCAGATACTTTGAAAGTATGGGTTTCTACTGATTGTGGAATTTCTTATACCCAAGTTTATGTGAAAGCTGGCGATAGCTTAAAAACAGCCCCTTCAACTACAGCTGCTTTCACGCCAACAGCTAATCAGTGGAGAACAGAAACTATTGATTTAAGTACATATGCTGGCAATGATATTATTGTTAAATTTGAATGTGTAAGTGATTGGGAAAATAATTTATACATTGATAATGTTAATGTTACAGGAATTGTTACAGGAATTGAGAGTAATAGTTTAAATAATGAACTTGTTATTTATCCAAACCCTTCTAATGGCCAAATTACCATTGCTAATTTACTCAATAATTCAACAGTATTAGTGTATTCTCAAATAGGAAAACTAGTTAAGTCTTTTGCTAAATCTAATCAAAGACAATTCGATTTAACTGGTCTTAAGGGCGGTGTTTATTTTATAAAAATTATATCTGACAAAAAGGAGATAGTTAAGAAAATAATTATTACGCCATAGTGTATTCATGGAGGAGAGGACTAAAGATTGCTGTAAATGAATTTTAGTCTCCCTTTTTATAATTTATATTACTTTTAATCGATTAAATTAGCAACCTTTTTGATGAATCTTACGTTTTACTACTGTTGGTCTATATATATCATCAGTTAATCTAAATTCTTTGTGTAGATATTGATGATATAATTATTTTTAATAAAATTTTATGCTATGAAAAAATTTCTACAAGTTTCGTTAATAATTTCATTTTGTTTATCTCCAGTAATTTATAAAGCACAATGTGGTTTTGATGTTGCTAGAACTAAATTGCAACAGAACTCAGCATATTTATTAAAAGAGAAACAAGATGAAAATAAGCTACAATCTGTAATTAAGAGTGGAGTACTAGCTAATAAAGCTGCCACTACTTACACAATTCCAGTGGTTGTTCATGTGCTTCATTTAGGTGAGCCTATTGGAACAGGGACTAATATTACTGATGCACAAATACAAAGTGGAATCGATAGGTTAAATACTGTTTATAGGGGCTTAGACCCCGCTAGTCCAATTGATTTAGGCGTTCAATTTGTGCTAGCAAAAAGAGACCCTAATTGTAATGCTACTACAGGTATAGATAGAATAGATGCATCAGGAGTTCCAAATTATTCATCCTCTGGTGTTTATCTTCAATCTGTTGGAGCTGATGAACATACGCTTAAAGATTTAAGTCGTTGGCCAGAAACTGATTATTTAAATATTTGGATTGTTTCTGAAATTGATAACAATAATGGAGGAGCTGGAATACAAGGTTATGCTAATTTTTATCAAGGAGCAGCTTATGAAGGTTCGGTTATGATGTACACAGTATTTGGATATGATCCAACTAATGCTCATCCTTCATGGCCTTTAAACTTTAGTCGAGATAATAGTACACCTATACATGAATTTGGTCATTATTTTCATTTGTATCACACATTTCAAGGAGATAACAATGGAACTGTTTGCCCCGCAGATGCGACAGTTGGTACAGATAGTGATGGATGTGCCGATACGGAGATTCATAAAAGACATACAAGTACTTGTCCAGTAAATAATGATTGTAATGGTAATACACCTTATGGCTTAAATACACTACATAATTATATGAGTTATTTTAACTGTACTAGTTTGTTTACTAACAACCAAAATACAAGGGTTAGAGCAGCTTTACTAAATACATCAATAGTTGCATCTAAGGGGGCAACAGCTCCTGACCCCACATATGCACCTCCTGTCGCAGCTAGTTGTACTATCACATCTCCTACAACGAACAATTCAGGAATTATTAATGTTGAATTGAATGGAACAAATATGAGTTCTGGATCTTCTTCAGCAGATGGAGGAACAATTGATAAGAGCGGTAGTTGTTCTAGTTTTTTTGATATAGATGCGTCTATATCAAACACTATAAATACTACTGTTTTTAGTGTAAATTTCCAACAGTTAGGTATCTGGATTGATTGGAATAACGATGGCGATTTTCTAGATAATAGCGAACAACAGTATTTAGGTCAAGATATTATAGCTAATACTGTTGTACCAGTTGTTTTAACCTATCCTACAAATATCCCATATAATAAATATGTGAGAGTTAGATTGATAACTGATTTGGATGATAGGTATGGAGCACCTCTTATTGCTAATTCTTGCTCCACCCCCCAGTATGGACAAGCAGAAGATTATGCAATTTATATTCAACCTGCAGCGGGTTTAGCACCAGTTGCCAATTTTGGAGGTACACCAACTACTTTATGCCAAGGAAATAGTGTTTCGTTTACTGATTCAAGCACAAATACACCTACTTCTTGGAGTTGGACTTTTGGTGATGGAGGAACTTCCACTATTCAAAACCCTTCCTATATTTACAGTGCTGCAGGAACCTATACTGTTACTTTAACAGCAACTAATGCTTTTGGAAATAATGTAAATACCAAAACAGCTTATATTACGGTTAACGGGTCTCCTTCTATTACATCTCAACCAAATAATACAACTATTACAGCGGGAAATAATGCAACCTTCAGTGTAATAGCATCAAATACCACAGGATATCAATGGCAAGTAAATACTGGCACAGGATTTGCCAACATAAGTAATGGTGGTGTTTATAGCAATGTAACAACTTCTGACTTAAGTATAACAGGAGCAACACTAACAATGAACGGATATTTATATAGGTGTACTGTAAATGGAACTTGTACGCCAAGCGTAACATCTAACTCAGCCATTTTAACTGTGAATACAGCCCCTAGTCTTCCAACAACTCAATTACACCCAATATCATGTGGGGTTACACAAACACACTCGTATGATATTACATATGCTAATCCTGTAACAGGAGCAA
>CAZVEW010000041.1:4270-17605 GCA_964625955.1 uncultured Vicingus sp.
AACTTATGACGTTAAAGTAAAAGTTGTTATTGGACCAGATACGAGTGCTTATGGTTCTGTTTGTCAGGTAACCACGGCTGCAATTTCAACACCAGACCCTCTTCCAACAACTCAATTGCATCCAAATTCATGTGGAGTTACACAAACACACTCGTATGATATTACATATGCTAATCCTGTAACAGGAGCAACTAGTTATATATTTAATGTAAGCAATGCAGGCTTAGGTTATAACCAAACTAGAACCGCATGGGCAGGAGGAAGAGCTATAAGACTAGATCAGTTTCCAGGCATTCAATTAAACACAACTTATGACGTTAAAGTAAAAGTTGTTATTGGACCAGATACGAGTGCTTATGGTTCTGTTTGTCAGGTAACCACGGCTGCAATTTCGACTCCAGACCCTCTTCCTACAACAAAACTTTTAAATAGCCAATGTGGTATAACTTTATCAACATCTTCTGATGTAATTTATGCCATACCAGTAACAGGAGCAACTAGTTATATATTTAATGTGAGCAATGCTGGCTTAGGTTATAACCAAACTAGAACCGCATGGGCAGGAGGAAGATCTGTAAGATTAAGAGATTTTCCAGGAACTCAATTAAATATTACTTATGATGTGAAAGTAAGGGTTATTATTGGACCTGACACGAGTGCTTATGGTGCTATTTGTCAGGTTACAAACGGTTCTACTTTAAGAATATCTAGTAGTTCCATTAATAAATCATTTAAAATTTTGGATGATATACAAATAAATAATCTAGAAATGAAAATCTACCCTAATCCTAATCAAGGAGAGTTTATTTACCTTGAGTTAAATGGCTTACAAACTAATTCGGAATTAGTAGTATTTGATGTTTTTGGTAAAATAGTTTTAACCCAACAAATAGATACAGAGGGAACAACTTACAACAAAACATTAAGATTTAACAAAAAACTTGATGCAGGGTTTTATTTTGTAACTGTTACTTCTGGAAATCAAAAAACAACAAGGAAACTAATTGTACAATAAGTATAAAAATTAATACCATTAAATCCCATTGTAAAAGAATTTACAATGGGGTTTTTACTAATATGAAAAGAATTATTTACCCTTTGTTAACCTTGTTTATAATGTCGTGTTTAAATATTCATACAGATAAAGATGCGATTATGAATGTGATGAGCAAACAAGAGAAAGATTGGAACGATGGTAATATTGAAGCTTTTATGCAAGGGTATTGGCAATCTGACTCATTAATGTTTATTGGCAAGAATGGTATTAAATATGGGTGGGAAAATACGCTTAATAACTACAAAAAATCATATCCTAATAAAGCCTTAATGGGGAAACTAAAGTTTAAGGTATTAAAGCTATCAATTAATAGAGATGAGGCTTATATGCTAGGAAGTTGGTATTTAACTCGAGGAAATGATAGTCTTAATGGCTATTTTACTTTATATTGGAAAAAGATTAATGGAAATTGGTTAATTACCATTGACCATACTAGCTAAAGATTAAATAGTTTAGGTAATTCTAGTTGTGCTTTGGTGTAATCTGTAGGAATACCAATATCTATAAAATATCCTTCACAAATAAAGCCTAACAACTTCTTCTTTTTGTAATACTTCTCAAAAAAATCATGTTCGATAGAAAAATTATAAGAGAATTTAATTTTATCAAAAATGGTAGTTTTCAATAAATAGATACCTCCATTAATAACACCTTGGTTGCAATATTTTTTCTCCGAAAAATTAATAATTCTAAAGTTATTGTCATAATTAACGGTACCATACCTATCGAAATCTGACATGGGTTTTAAGGCAAGTGTTACATCTGCATTGTTTTTTTTATGAAATACTTCAAATGCTTCAAAATCTAGCTCAAAAAAGGTGTCACCATTTAAAACAAATACATTTTCCGATTTCACAGAGGATAAAGCTTTTTTTATAGCACCACCAGTTCCTAAAGGTTTATCTTCTATAATATAATTCAAGGTAATATCTTTAAATTTATTTCCAAAATGTTTAATGATTTTTTCATGTTTATAACCAACAGCTAAATGAACTTTAGCAAAATTATAAAAAGAAAGATAAGTTAAAATATAGCTTAAAAATGGCACATTATTAATGGGAGCCATTGGTTTGGGAATATCGGTTATGCTAGTTAATCGCGAGCCAAAGCCACCTGCTAATATTATTGCTTCTTTTTCCATTAAAAATTAGTGGTATCCCATGTGGTTAAACCTTCGTTAGAAAAATGAAATTTTCTTATTTTACCTCCAAATTGGCTCAATTTAGTAATTACATCATATTTTGTGTTTTGAGGGCAATAAAAAAAGAAAAATCCACCTCCACCCGCACCAGAAATTTTGCCTCCTAAAGCTCCTGCTTGTTTGGCAGCATCATAAATTTCGTCAATTTGAGGATTGGTAATGCCTAAAGCTAGGTTTTTTTTAAATTTCCAGCCAAAATCCAAAATTTCGCCTATTTGGTCTAATTTACCTTTTAGTAAAACCTCTTTCATCATAAAAGCTTGCTCTTTTAATTTGTCCATGGCATCTAAAGATGTAGCACTTTTATTTTTTATATTTTCTGTCTGGCTTTTAATAATATCTGCCGAAACCCTGCTTGTTGCAGTATTGTACAACACTAAGTTATTCTCTAACTCCAAAATTACATCATTCCTTATTCTAAGCGGATTTACAATAACCTTATTATTTGCTGAAAACTCCATAAAATTAACACCACCAAAAGTAGCTGCGTATTGGTCTTGCTTTCCGCCAGCCATGGCTAAATCTTCACGCTCAATTTCGTAAGCCAATTTAGCAATATCATATTCGCCCAACGGCAATTTTAGCCACTCAACAAAAGCACCTAATATGGCTACAACCATTGTTGATGATGTTCCTAAGCCAGAACCTGCTGGTGCATCGGAATAAGTTGTAAGTTCAAACGAAAGTGGTTTTTTGGTAAAATCTTTCACCAAACGATTATAAACGCCTTTGTGTAAATCGAGTAAGCCATCAATTTTGATGTGTTGGGTTGCATCTGCCTCAAAATATTCGTTTCTATCCTCAGCCTTAAATACTACTTTATTATCTGTTCTTATTTTAATAACTGCGTAAGAATATAAATTAATAGTTGCATTTAAAATTGCTCCGCCAAAATTATCGGAGTAAGGACTAACATCTGTTCCTCCTCCTGCTAAACCTAATCGTAATGGTGCTCTACTTCTAAACATAAAAAAATTTATGTTGCCAAAGGTATGAAATTGATAATTGATAATTGATAAATACTTTTTGTTACTTTTGACAACACTAAATGAATCCTAAAAACAAAATATACTTTGCATCTGATTTTCACTTGGGAGCACCTAATTACGCAGCAAGTCGTAAACGAGAACTTTTATTGGTTAAATGGTTAGATGAAATAAAAACCGATGCCAAAGAAATTTATTTGGTAGGGGATATTTTTGACTTTTGGTTTGAGTATAAACATACCATTCCTAAAGGATTTGTACGTTTGCAAGGAAAACTTGCCGAATTAACAGATAGTGGAATTCCCATAAATATTTTTACAGGAAATCATGACATGTGGATTTTCGATTATTTACCCCAAGAATTAGGCATAACACTTTACAGAGAACCAATTACCCGCACATATAATGGTAAGTTGTTTTATATTGGACATGGTGATGGATTAGGTCATAAAGACAAATTATACAAAATGCTTAAAGCAGTTTTTGCAAGTAAAATTTGTCAGTGGGCATTTGCCAGAATACACCCTAATATAGGAATTGGTATTGCCAACGCATGGAGCAAAAGTAGCAGAAAAACTAATTTGAGCTATGATGAAAAATTTCATGGTGAAGCAAACGAACAATTGATTGTTTTTTGCAAGGAATACATCAAAAAAATACCAACTATTGATTATTTTATTTTTGGACATCGCCATTTACCTTTAGATATTAAAATAGGTAAAAATGCACGTTACATCAATCTTGGCGAATGGATTAAACATAATTCCTATGCAGTTTTTGATGGCGAAAAATTAGTGTTGAAAGCATTTAAATAGATTTTGAAATACATTACCAAAATAGTTTGGACTTTATCATTAATTAGTATGTTTACGGATATTGCTAGCGAAATGCTATATCCTGTAATGCCTATTTACCTAAAATCTATTGGCTTTTCTATTGTTTTAATTGGTATATTTAGAAGGTGTGGCTGAAGCAACAGCAGGTTTAAGCAAAGGCTATTTTGGTAAACGCTCTGATAGCACAGGCAAAAGAACTCCTTTTGTTAGAATAGGATACACCTTAAGTGCTATTTCAAAACCTATGATGGCAATTTTTACCTATCCTATTTGGATTTTCTTTGCTAGAACACTTGATAAGTTTGGAAAAGGAATTAGAACAGGTGCCAGAGATGCCATGCTCTCTAACGAAGCTACGCCAAAAACAAAAGGAAAAATTTTTGGATTCCATCGTTCTATGGATACTTTAGGTGCAGTTTTAGGCCCACTATTAGCACTACTCTATTTATATTTTTATCCTAACAATTATACTACCTTGTTTTATATTGCTTTTGCCCCTGGCGTGCTTGCCATTTTAAGTTCTTTTTATCTTAAAGACAAACATAAAGCCACCAATACACCGACAAAAAAAGTAACATTTTTTTCATTTTTGCACTACTGGAAAGTTAGTCATAAAAATTACCGAAAAGTGGTAATAGGACTTTTGTTTTTTACCTTATTTAATAGTTCCGATGTGTTTTTATTGCTTAAAGTAAAACAAGCAGGACTCGATGATACGATGGTAATTGGTGTTTACGTGTTTTACAATTTTATTTACGCTTTATTTTCTTTTCCTATCGGAATTTTAGCAGATAAAATAGGCTTAAAAAAGATTTTTATCTTCGGCTTGTTTAGTTTTTCGATGGTATATTTTGGCATGAGTTTAAGCTCAAATATTTACGTAATTATAGGCTTATTTTTTCTTTACGGCATTTATGCTGCCGCTAACGAAGGCATTTCAAAAGCATGGATTAGCAACATATCCGATAAAAAGGATACTGCCACAGCTATTGGAACTTATGCTAGTTTTCAGAGTATTTGTACCATGTTGGCAAGCTCGTTTGCAGGTATAATTTGGTATAATTTTGGAGCTAATACAACCTTTATTATCACAGGAAGTGCAACACTTTTAGTGATACTTTATTTTTCTTTTACTATTAAAGAAAATACCCGAAATTCAATACTTTAAAAAGTAAACTAACAAGAAAAAAAATTATACATTTTCGATAGCTATATTTATTTTTTTTAGACTAATCTAAAAATATTTTTATATTTGTATAATTTCTTAATAATATGAATTCCTTTACCGAAGAAAATTACATTAAAGCGATATACAAACTAAGTATATCGGGCATAGCTGTTGTTTCTACCAACGCTATTGCAAAAAAGCTAGATACTAAAGCTTCTTCGGTAACCGATATGATAAAAAAATTATCGGACAAAAAATTGGTAAAATATAAAAAATATAAAGGTGTTAATTTAACAAAAAAAGGAAGAGCAATTGCCATTACCATTATTAGAAACCATCGACTTTGGGAAGTTTTTTTAGTAGATAAATTAAATTTTAAATGGGACGAGGTACATGATTTTGCCGAAGAGCTAGAACACATCAAATCTGATGAACTTACCGATAGATTAGCTTCCTTTTTGGGCTTTCCACAATTTGACCCTCATGGAGATCCTATTCCCGACAAAAATGGAAATATTTATCATCATAAAGACATTACTTTAGCCGATTTGCAACAAAATGAAAGAGGAGTTGTAGTGGGCGTAAAAGAACATTCAAAAAGTTATTTAAACCATTTAGAAAGTCTTCATTTAGTATTAGGAGCAGCACTTAAAGTAGAAAATGTTATTGATTTTGATGCCTCTGTAAGTGTGGCTATAAACGAACAAAAATCAATTAACGTATCGCACCAAATAAGTAAAAACTTAATTGTAAAAAAAGTTAACTAAAATGGAAACGAGAGAAAGCGTAGCTGTTAGTCAACACTCCAAATTTTTTGTTAGGTTGTTAAAATTTATTGGACCAGCCTATTTAATTTCCGTTGGTTACATGGATCCAGGCAATTGGGCAACAGATATTGCTGGTGGTAGCAGGTATGGTTATCAACTAATATGGGTATTGGTTTTATCTAATATTATTGCACTTTTATTTCAAAGTTTTTGTGTAAAATTAGGCATTGTAACCAAACTCGATTTAGCCCAAGCATCGAAAATGCAGTACGGAAAAGTTACTAATTTTATACTTTACATTTTAGCCGAAATTGCCATTGCTGCCACCGATTTAGCCGAAGTTTTAGGTATGGCAATAGGTTTAAACTTATTACTCGGAATGCCTTTAATGATAGGTGTGTCGATAACGGTTTTAGATACCGTTTTAATTTTATTTTTACAAAAAGCTGGTGTTAGAAAATTTGAAGCATTTATTATTGCTTTAGTTGGAATTATTGGCGGATGTTTTGCCATAGAAATGTTTTATTCTTCGCCCGATGTATCGAGTATTTTTATGGGTTTAAAACCTGTTTTGCCAGATGCCAATGCTTTATACATTGCCATCGGAATTATTGGTGCTACGGTAATGCCTCATAATTTATATTTACACACAGCACTAGTACAATCTCGAAAAATAAAATCTGATAAAAAATCGTTAAAAGAAGCCATTAAAGCCAATATTATTGATACAGGAATTGCTTTAAATTTAGCCTTATTTGTAAATGCAGGAATTTTAATTTTAGCAGCCGCTACGTTTCATAAAAATGGTATGCTAGGCGTTTCCGAAATTCAAGATGCTTACAAATATTTAGAGCCAATGTTAGGCTCAAAATGGGCAAGAATACTTTTTGCTGTGGCTTTAATAGCAGCAGGACAAAGCTCTACGCTAACAGGCACATTATCTGGACAAATTGTTATGGAAGGATACCTAAACATTAGAATTCAACCTTGGTTAAGACGTTTAATTACACGTCTTTTAGCTATAATTCCTGCCTTAATTGTAATTTATATTTTTGGCGATGGAATGACTGGTGAATTGCTCATTCTTAGTCAAGTAATATTAAGTTTACAGCTAGGTTTTGCGGTAATACCATTAATTCATTTTGTAAGCAATAAAAGATTAATGGGCTCTTTTGCTATCGGAAAATTTACACAACTTTTAGGCTGGTTTTTTACATTTCTTATTGTAGTTTTAAACATTAAATTGGTTGTTGATGAAATGACTTCTTGGCACAAAAATGGTGCAAATACTGTTGTTTTTACCTTTATTATTTTACTAATTGTAGCCCTGTTATTTATGCTGCTATTAATAACCATTAAACCCTTGCTAAAAAAAATGGTGCTAAAAAAACATCAAACGCCACACGGCAACGTTAAATTAGCCCAACTAAATTGCGTTACTAAACCAGTAAAAAATATTTGTATTTGTGTAGATTTTACCCCTCACGACCAAAAAGCCATTGATGCAGCGTTAAACATTGGAAATAAAACAGCAAAAATTACCTTATTGCATGTGGTAGAATCTACTTCTGCTAGGCTTTATGGAGATGATGCTAATGATTTTGAAACCATTGAAGATTTTAAATATATTGAATATTATCATGAACAATTAACCAAGAATAATATTAATTGTGCTACTAAAATAGCTTTTGGTAAAGCAAATGAAGCCATTCCTAAATTTATTAATAATAATAATTTTGATATGGTGGTAATAGCAAAACACGGTCATTTATGGTTTAAAGATATTTTATTTGGAACAACTATTTCTCAAGTAAGACATAAAATAAAAACACCCCTTTTAATTGTGTAGATAATTGTAATTTTACACTGTGGCGAACCAAATTAACATAAAAAACAAAAAGGCAAAATTTGAGTACGAATTTTTAGAAAAATTTACTGCTGGAATTGTGCTTACTGGTACCGAAATTAAATCTATTAGAGCTGGAAAAGCTAGTATTATGGAGGCTTTTTGTTTTGTAAATAATAGCGAACTATTTATTAAAAATATGTACATTAAAGAGTACGAGCAAGGCTCTTACAACAATCACGAACCTCGTAGAATACGTAAATTATTACTCAACCGTAACGAAATAGATAAACTCATTAAAAAGAAAAAAGATGTTGGTTTAACCATTATTCCTTTAAGTTTGTTTATTAATGGCAAAGGATATGCAAAATTAGCTATTGCCTTAGCAAAAGGTAAAAAAATATACGATAAACGGCAAGATTTAAAAACAAAAGATGCTAAACGAAACATAGATAGAGTAATGAAGCATTAGCTTTTTAGATATTATTTATTTTAATTAGATTTGTGTCAGCCATTTATTTTTCCTCTATAATGTTATTAAAAAAAATCATTCTTTTTCTCTTTTTAGTATTCTCATTTTTAGGTGTTTACGCACAGTTAGATGGCGTGCAGCAGGAAGATGTTAAGTATGAAGATAATTTGTTCTTAAACGGAAAAGTTACTGATTATTATTCTGGAGATATTATTTCTGGCGTAAAAATAAGTGCTGTAGTTGGTGGAAAAGTGATAGCAAAAGGAGTATCTGATTCAAAAGGAGAATTTAAATTAGTAATTGATTTTAACAAAGAATATACCATCAATTTTTCAAAAGCTGGGCTTATTAGTAAAAAGATAACCATGAATTCTTTTGGCGTTCCAGAAAAGAAAAGATTTGGGTGTCCTGATATGAATGCAGAGATAACTCTTTTTAAACCAAACGACTGCATTAAGGCAGATATGTTGGAAAAACCCATAGGGAAAGCAATTTATTTTCCCAAAAGAAATGTTATTGACTGGGATATGGATTTTTCTATGCCACGTTTAGCAGCGTTAAATAAAATGTTAGATGATTGTGAGAAACAAGCAAAAGAACAAGCAAAAGCAAAGGAAGCAGCCGAAAAGAAGTATAATAGTTTCATGAAAATTGCTAATAAAGCGTTTATGAAAGAAGATTGGGAAAATGCAACATCGAATTATAAAGCGGCTTTAAAAATATATCCTGATAAAAAAGAACCTATTAATAAGTTAAATTTAATAGCTATAGAAATATCAAAAAAAGCCGAAGCCGAAAAACAAAGAATAGAAGAAAAAGCTAGAGCTGAAGCTGAAAAAAAGGCTAAAGCAGAAAAAGAACTAGCGTCTAAAAAAGCTAGGGAGGAAGGTTTAGCAAAAGAGAAAGCAAAAAAAGAAATGTTAGCTAAAGAAGCAGTAGAGGCAAAAGAGAAAGAGAAGGCAGTACTTGCTGCTAAAAAAGCTGCAACAGAAAAGTTGGCTAAAGAAAAGGCTAAAACTGAGGCTAAAGAAAGAAAAGAAGCGGAATTAAAGGCAAAAGCAAAAAAAGAAGCTGAGCTAAAAAGACAAGCGGAATTAAAAGCCAAAGAGGAAGAAAATATAGCTTTAACAAATATGAAAAATGCTGAAAAAGATAAACTTAAAGCAAAAAAAGAAGTAGCAAAAAGGCAAGAAGCTGAAAATAAAGCTCTAGCCGAAAAAGAAATAGCAAAAAATAAAGAAATAAAAGAGCGTAAAGCAAAAGACTTGGCAGCTCAAAAAGCCCAGAAAGCTGAAAATGAAAGGGCTGAAAACCAGAAAATATTATCTCAAGTAAAGGAAGATACTAAAAAGAAGATTATTCAACAAGAACAACAAGAAAAAGACGCTTTTAAAGTTAAAGATATACCTCAAAAAAAAGAACAAAAAGGGAGGTCTTTAGCTATTAAAGTTAAGAAAAAAGATAAATCGCGCTACCTTTATACCCAACCTAATAAACATGTTCCAGGCAAAGGACCTCGACCTAAAAAAAGAATAGTTTTTTAAGAAAGGGAAATGTCCATTTGATGCTACTAACAATAAATAAAGAATTGAAAATGAAAAGTTTCTTAAAATGGTTATATTCTTAAATAATGTGGAATATTTAATTTTTTTACCTTTACCTTGTGAATTTTACCGAAAAATATACCAAAGCATTCAAATATCTTTTACCTAGCCCTTTTACTATTGCTATACTATTGACCTTTTTTACTTACGGAATAGCTTTAATGTTTACTGTTCCTGAAAATGAGAATCAGCTTCATTATTCGTTAGAATTATTGCAATATTGGGAACAAGGTATTTGGAACTCTAAACTAATGGTTTTTGCCATGCAAATGATGCTAATGTTAGTTTTAGGACATACTTTAGCCTTAACAAAACCTGCGAATAAACTTATTAATAATGCTGTGAAGATTTGTGATAATACAGCAAAATCAGCAGCATTGGTTACCTTATTAACTGTTTTAGTTAGCCTTTTCAATTGGGGTTTAGGTTTAATCTTTGGAGCAATATTTGCCAGAAAAGTTGGTGAACATGCTGCAAAAAATAACATGGATATTAATTATCCAATAATTGGTGCTGCTGGCTATGCTGGTTTAATGGTTTGGCATGGAGGTTTATCTGGTTCTTCTTTAGCAAAAGTAGCAGAGCCTAATCATCTTAAAGAAATGATGAGTGGTTTACTCACTAAAAATCAAATAGATACACTCCCGATAAGTATTGATTACTCTCAAACAGTTTGGTCAACAATGAATTTAGTAGTAATGGCTTTATTAGTTATAATTTTACCATTAAGCATGTATTTAATAGCAAAAAAAACAAAACCAACTTATCCCCAATTCAACCCTTTACCTAGTAATCATAAAATAATCTCAAAACATTTTATTGGTGCTGAGAAATTAGACCATTCCAAAATATTTTCATTGTTTGTGGGTGCTATTCTTCTTTTTTATATTGGAAAAAAAATTATAATAGATTATGGCGGTAATCTTGCTATATTTTTTACACCCAATAATATTAATTTATTACTTTTTGCTTTAGCTATTTTATTACATAAAAACTTTTATCATTTTTTAAAAGCTGTGGATAAAGCTATTTCAGGTGTTTCGGGCATATTAATTCAGTTTCCTTTATATTTTGGCATTATGGGCATTATGAAAAGCTCAGGATTGGTTAGCGAAATTTCTGACTTTTTTGTGCATGTATCAAGTGCTACAACCTACCCACTTTTTACTTTTTTAAGTGCTGGTTTGGTTAATATTTTTGTGCCAAGTGGTGGTGGACAATGGGCAATACAAGGACCAATTATTGTGCAAGCAGCCACAGACTTAGGTATTTCTTTACCGAAAAGTATTATGGCTTTGGCTTATGGCGATGAGTTAACCAATATGTTACAACCTTTTTGGGCTTTACCTTTGTTAGGAATTACAGGACTTAAAGCAAAAGATATTTTACCTTATACTTTATTTTTGATGTTAATTGGAGGTCTTATCTTTTTTAGTTGTTTATTATTTTTTTAAACATTAGGAATATCATCTATTTGTTTAGAATCTAATGCGTCTCTCAGCCCATTTCCGACCAAAACAAAAGCAAAAACCATTAAAATAATAGCTGCACCAGGTAAAATAGCCAAATAAGCGTTCCCCGTAATAAAATAACCTTTGTGTTCTGAAATCATTTTACCCCAAGTTGCTTGTGGTGGTTGAGCACCAAAGCCTAAGTAACTTAAGCCTGCTTCGATAAGAATTGCTGCTGCAAAATTTATAGCAGAAATAACAATTACTGGTCCTAATATATTTGGTATTACATGTTTAAATATTATTCTAAAATTAGTGAATCCTAAGGCTCTACCTGCTTCAATAAATTCCTTTTCTCTTAAACTTAGTACTTGCCCACGAACCACACGAGCAACTTCTACCCACATGGTAACGCCAACAGCTACAAACACTTGCCAAAAGTCTTTGCCCAATGCTAAAGTTATAGCTATTACCAATAATAAGGTAGGAATAGACCAGACAACATTAATTACCCAAATAATAACATCATCAATCCAACCCCTATAAAAACCAGCAATAGCACCTAAAGTAATTCCTATAAGTAAAGATATAAATACAGAAATAAAACCAACAGATAGAGATATCCATGTTCCAGCCATTAACCTACTCAATAAATCTCTGCCATATTTATCCGTACCAAAGATATATTTACGATGAATAATATTTTCTTTTTTTATACGACTTTGAAGCTCTTTAACAGAAACATGCTTTTTCCCCTCTTTAAGGGTATAAAAATCAAGGAAACCATTAGATTCTGTAACTTTATTGTGGTCATTATCAAGAGAATAAACAACATTAGCTAAATCGTATTTAATTACTTGACCATTATTAACTTCACCTCCTGTATATTTTTCAACAATAATCTTATAGCCTTCAAAAGTATAGTCATAAATAGGTATCGTTTTATATTCACTTTCTGCTCCTTCTGTAAATTTTTTCCACCAACTTATTTTTTTTTGTTCTTGGTTTTTCTTAATCTTTAATAAATCAACTGTAAATCCAGGTTTTTTAGTTGTAATTTCAATGATTTGATCATTTGCCTTTGGGGTGCTATCTGGTCGAATAGATGCCCCTAACACAGAAATAAGAATAGCTACCAATATAATAAACATACCAAACAAGGCAAGCTTATTCTTTTTTAAGCGTTGCCATGCAATATAGGATAGTGAATTAGTATGTGTATTTTTCTCTTTAGCCATTAATGTTGCGCTCTTTCCATTCAAAATTAGCCCAATTTGAAATAATCCCAACAAAAATGATATAAAAAGGATATATCACTTGAACTGGAATAAAATAAGCTATACTTTTCTTTTTCTTAAAAAAAGAAGAAGTCAAAAGTAACAATATAAAATCAAAAAGCCATTTGTAAAATACTAAGAATAAATATACCAACTTAAACTTTTCGACAAACAACAACTCAAAATAGATGAATAATTGAAAAATATTTTGAATTAGTATAAGTAAACTTATAAAAATCAAAAACTTATCTTTATAATATTTCGATTTTGACGTCCATCTTAATCTTTGATTCCAAAATGCTTTAAATGTGTGTTGAAAATCTGTTGTTACAATAAAGTTACTATTTAATAAACCTTTTATAGCACTTTTTCGTTCATTTTTAAATTTCTCTAATAAAAAAATATCATCTCCTGAAGGTGTCCCATAATTGTCATATCCTTTTAATTTATAATAGGGTTCTTTTTTATAAGCCAAATTTGCTGCATTATTTATTATTGGTTGCTTTAAATAAAAGCTCCCAAACTCAACGCCCTGTATTGCAAGCATATCAAGCACTTGAAAGTGATACAAGAAGCCATTTCCATCCATGAACATTACAGGACCAAGAAGCATATCTGTATGTTTATTTATATTTAAAGAAAAATGAGATCTGAAGAACAAACGACTTAA
>CAZVEW010000042.1:0-17533 GCA_964625955.1 uncultured Vicingus sp.
TAATTTTGTTTTCATAATGTTTGTTTTATCTTTATTTCTATTTGTTTTAACCGCAAAGAATACAAAGATTCCGCAGAGAACTCAAAGTTTATTTATTTCATTTATTCTTTCATTTTCTATTGTCATTCAGAGCAAAATTTTACAGGAATTTTAATTCCTAGTAAAATGAAGCGATGAATCTGTTTGTTCTCATTTTATTGTTTCATTAATTAGATTCTTCACTGCAATTTGTTACAAAAAACAAGTTTTTGACAAATTTTTGTTCCGAATGACATGCTTCTTTATTTCACAATTCATTTTCTTTTTTTAATATGCATACACTAAATGACCACTAAACCAAGTTGATTGTCCGCCTATTGTGGCACTTCCATTTTGATCTGATGAGTATATTGCTACAGTATCATTAGCATTTAAAGCTAAAGTTATTGCTAAAGTAACTACATTATAAGATGATGAACCAAGTGATTGCCGAACGCCTTTAGCAGGTGATCCATTTAAGAAGATTAAAGCCATCATATCTTCAGGTGTAGAAATCCCTGATAAAGAACAATTTAAAGTTACCTGAAAAGAATAAACACCAGCAACAGGAGCAGTAAATTCACCAGTAGCAGTATTAAATCCATTGCCATCGTTAAAAGAAAAGGCATCAAACAAAATAGCCTGTGGAGTATTTATGCCTGATGGTAAAACATAACTATTACTTATTAAATAAGCCTCAAAGCCAATTTGGTTGGGTTTCCAAGTGGCATTACCAGTAGCATCGGAGGTTAATATTTTGCCTAATCCTTGGGTACCATCAGTTAATTTAAAAGTTCCGATTACATCTAATTTTGTGGTGGGAGCAAAGGTTCCAATACCTACATTACCAGTTTCTGTAATTCGCATATGTTCGGTAAAATTAGTTCCATCAGATGTGGAAAATGCAAGTGCTCCTGTATTTTGAGATGTTGGGCTAAAAGCGGCTATTCTTGCAATATTATTAACAACTGCTCCTGTTCCAAGAGCAATAAAATCAATTTGCCCCATAAGCGATCCTGATATATTAGATGTTCCAACCAATTCTAAAGATGCAATTTTATTAGCAGATTGTATATTGGCCGATGATATTGTGAATGTGTTATTTGCTATTCCGAGTATATTTGGTTGAACACTACCTCCAAAAACACCTATTCCTGCGTTAGGTGTTGTGTTTGAGGCTATTAAGGTGGCTCCCGTTTTTATCCAATCTCCATCATCTGCTGGTGGTAGCCAAGTGGCTTTACCATTTAAATCAGAAGTTAGTACTAAACCTGTTCCTGCACCTGTTGGAAGCACCAAAGTATCTTGTATAAATACGTTACCAGCAGCAAAATATCCTGCCCAGTTAGTTGTAGATCCTGAGGCAGAACCATAAAGTCCGTAATTTGTTAACCCTGGACCAGAAGCACCACCGTATACTCCATATTTATTACCATTAGTTCCTCCTGCAATACCTTGAATGGCGTATTTGTTTTCTGCACTGGGAGAAGCGACAATAGTTACTTGCCCTAATGTTCCCCCTGAATAACCTGGAGACCCACCGTTTACATTAACTACAGTTAAGTTAGGGTCTGCTCCTGCTGTATTACTCCAGTCTGCCAAAATACCTCCAACTGCAACATGTAGCTTGGCTAAAGGTGTAGATGTGCCAATACCAACGCTATCTATTAGGTTGGCAGGATGAATCATATTGCTAACACCTGTTCTTGCCCAAAGAGAAGGTGGTGCTACAGGTGCTTGCCAAGTGGCATTACCAACGGCATCGGAGGTTAGTACATATCCAGTAATTGGAGATGTTGTTACTCTTAATCCATCGGTAGTTGTTGTACCTATAACTTGAAATTCCGAACTAGGACCAGGAGCACCTATTCCAACTCTTCCTGTAGTCCCATTAATATATATTCGATTTATATTATTAGTTCCTAAATTAAAATTATTCGTATTTGTTGTTCCAATAAAAAACCCATTATTATCTATTTTTGAAATTCTAGCTTGACGAGCACCATTAAAGTTAAAATTAATAGAACTTGTTCCTCCTACCATTGTATTATTAATAATCAATGCTGGGTTTAAAACACTTGAATTAGAATATGCTACTTCTAAAGGGGCAGTTGGTGTAGTTGTTCCAATACCTACATCGCCTAATGTGTCAATAACAAGAGCAGTTAGGTTAGTATTGTTTGGTTTATAAATAAAGTCCAAGCGATTGGTAGTCCCATTTCTCCACATACGCCAATACTCTGTCCCAGCCCCTAGTAATCCTAATCCTGAACCATTTGCAACACTAGTTACATCTGCTGCAATTTGAACTCCTGAAGTGTTTCGAACATGTAAAGGAAATAAAGGGTTCATATTTCCAATACCAACATTTCCGCCACTAGTAATTCTCATTCTTTCTAAAGCACTGGTCTCAAACCTTATAGCATCAGCCCCTGTAGCTTCAATATCAATACCACCAGGAGCACTACTTATTATTTCATAACCTTTTGTAATGCCACCATAAACAAATTCTAGCGTTTGGTTAGGCATTCCTGTTCCTTCTAAGGATATTAGCGGGACAGAGACAGGTGAAACAATATTTAATAAAGCGTTGGGATTAGCTGTTCCAATACCAACATTACCCGTATTAAAATAAATATTTGGAGAATTTTGTTGCCATAAGCTACCTAAACCAAGTGTTGAGGGGTTAGTCCATTTGGCTTGTCCTGTTCCATCATTAGCTAAAACCCAGTTAGGCATAAATGAGTTATTTCCTAACACATATAATGAGTCTGTAAGGAAATCGCCTTGATTAACACTAGTTATTTTTCCTGTAGTTGAAAAGTTAAAAATAGTATCTGTTTGATTATAAATAGCAGGTGTTTGATTAAATATTTGATTTTGAGCAATATTTCCAATAACTTGTGCATAAGAGCCAACCGAATTATCGGCATTTAATGAAATATCTCCACCAAGGGTTGAATTATCTACAACGAGCATTTTTTGAGAAGGAACATAGCCAAATATAGCAGTATCTGTACCCGAAAGCATTAAAATTCCAAGGTCTGCATTATTTGTATTTGTTAAGGCAATAGCAGAGAAATTCGTGCTTGAACTTGTAAATGATGCAATTACAGAATCGGGAGAAAAAACGGTTAATTTTTGGGTAGGATTATTTAGTCCTATGCCAATATTATCTGTTAATGTTGTGGGATAAATATTGTTAAAGGTTTTTGTCCATGGTGATGATGAAGATGCTAGTGGCTGCCATGTAGCATTACCTAAAGCATCGGAAGTGAGTACATTTCCAGGGGCAGCACCTCCAATAATTCTAATGCTATCGGTTTGTATTTTTCCAACAACATCAAGTTTTGAAGTTGGGGCTATTGTTCCTATTCCTATGTTACCAACATTATCTATTGTTAATCGAGGGGTTGTATTTACGGCAGTTGTACCAATTTTAAATTTATTATTGTCGGATTGGTCAATACCTAAAACAAATCGAGGCGTTCCCTGTGTTTCAAATTGAAGACCTGGGTCTCCTGTTCCAATGTTATTAATAGAAATTCCATCTCCAGTTGCAGCGGCCGAACGAACACTTAATTTTTTATTTGGGGTTAGTGTTCCTATACCAACATTACCAGCAAGCCCGCTACTCATATTGTTCCCTGCAATTATCCAATCGCCATCAGGTATAAATCCTCCGCTAGCAACTAATGTATCCCATGCCAACGTAGTTCCATTAAAAATATAAGAAATACCATCGGTAGAATTGTAATAGGCATCATTCATAGTACCTGCTGCTGGAGGTGTTATAAAACTTCCCAACCAAGTTATGCCAACTCCGTTTGTACCGTTTACTCCTGCTACACCACTATCACCTTTACAATCTAGGGTATTAAAAAAACCATCTCCATTAATATCTTCGGCAGGATCTTGCACTCCATTTCCATTGGTATCCCAACAGTTTAACCCATTGTTGCCTGGTAATCCTTGTGGTCCGTTAGCTGATGAATTGGCGTATAATGCGTAAGGTACAGATAGCAATTGAGTTGCTTGCATTATATTTCCATTTACCGTTACTTGTAAATAAAAAGATGAAAAGCCCCAATTAATGGTAGAGAAATTGCCAAATGTAACTGTTCCCGCACCTATGGCTGCTGTAAATAAACCAAATTGATTGGTAGTGTCGGTTTGTGTTTCACTGTAAACAACAGTTCCTGTTGCTGTGCCTTGGTGTATTTCAAATACTAAGTTTAGCGGGGCATTTATCATGGGGTTTCCTGCCAAATCTCTTGCTACTGCTTGGTAGTTTATTTGTTGTGGTGTTTGGGCAAATAATACAGTAGGAAAGAATACTATATTTATCAGTATAAATAAGAAAAAATGTTTCATTATCGTAATTTTTGTCATATTAATGACAAATCTACAAATCTAAACGATGGCAGTCAAGTATTTTTCAATAAAATAAATTGGTCAATTATTTGAATTTAAACAACATGCATTCCTATTACAAGGATATCGTCTATCTGTTCTATGGATCCTTTCCAATCTTCAATGGTATTATCTAAATGCTCTTTTTGCGAATGAATTTCTTTTCCTTCTAATTCTAATAAATTCTCTTTAAACCTTTTATACATGAATTTTTTACCTCTCGGTCCTCCAAATTGATCGGCATAGCCATCTGAAAAAACATAAATATAATCTCCTTGCTCTAATTGCAACTCGTGATTGGTATATTTTTTAGTTTTATCATCATAATAAGAGCCTATAGCAAATTTATCGGCTTTAATTTGTGTTATTTCTCCTTGTCTTAATAAATAAAGAGGATTAAAAGCTCCTGCGTATTTTAGTACTTTTGTATTTTTGTTATAGCTACACAAAGCCAAATCCATTCCGTCTTTATGTTTAGAATTCATTGAATTATTGTGTAATGTTTTACTTATTCCTTTGTTTAAATCGTCTAATATACCTCCAGGGTCATCATTTTTTCTTAAAGCTTCATTTAAAGCGTTGTAACCAACAATACTCATAAATGCTCCTGGCACACCATGCCCTGTACAATCGACTGCGGCAAAATATACTTTATCTTTTTTTTCTTCTATCCAATAAAAATCACCGCTAACAATATCTTTAGGTTTAAAAAGTACAAATGAGTTTGGCAATGCTTCTTTAACAAATTCATCTGGTGGCAAAATTGCTTCTTGTAAGCCTTTTGCGTATTTAATACTATCGGTTACCTCTTCGTAAAGTTCACTTATTTTAGAGTTTTGATCTTCAATTTCTTCTTTCTGTTTCACCACTTCTGCGGTTCTTTCAATTACTTTTTGTTCTAAAACTCTTTCATTTTCAGCTAAATCATCACGCATTCTAATTAAGGCCTTTCCTAGGCTATCTTTTTCGCTTAAGGGTTCATAATGTGCGTCAAATTGTCCAGCACCAACCGCTGATGCAAAATCTTTTGTTCTTTTCAAACCAGAAACAACTTTGTTTAAGGCTTCGGTCATTTCTCCAATTTCATCGTGCCTTGCCTTTATGGTATGGCTTGGAAAAACACCTTGACTAACGGCAAGTAAGATTTCTTTAAGGTTGTTAACTGGCTTAACAATGGATTTTGTTGTATAAATGGCAATTAAAAATCCGCCCATTATTAAAGCTAATCCAAGGTATTTTGATAATAGTTTTAAAAAGCTAAAAGAACTTTGCATTTTAGTTGTAACGGTATCTGTTTGATATTTTTGGCTATCAATAAGGTTATTTAATTGAAAAAGTATTTCTTTCGTTTTCACAAAGATATCTCCATCATCATCCGTATACATATTAGCTTGAAATTGATTTAAAGGATCTGTATAGCTATCAAAATCATGGAGTATGGTCATTACTTCTCTATGCATATCAAACAATTCGGATACATTTTTAAAAACTTGTTTGATTTTCTTTTTATCCTCATCTCCCCAATCAACAGCTAATGCTGAAATTCTCTTTTTTAGTTGAGGATACTTATTGTTTATTAATCGTTTGTGTTTTGCTTTATCTGGATGGTCTGTTTTTTGATTTTTCACCCAATTAAATACATACATCTTAGAGCGAACAATGAGTAGTTTAAGTTCTTCTAAAGAGGATAGTGAGGGGTTATTTACTTCGGTAATTTTATCGTTAATTTCAATACTAGCATTTAAGGTGGTATAGGTAGTATAAAAAACAATTACAACAAAAAATAGCAAAGCACCAAAGCCTGCTCCTATTCTTTTTCCTATGGTAAATCTAAATGCCATTTTATAAACGTACAACTCTATTGTCCATTTTCCAAATTTTGAAGTTCTTTTTTATAAGCTTCAGATTTTTCCATGTCATTTAAGCCATAATAAATATTAGATAATCCTAGTAAAGTTTCTTTTCTTTTGTAGTGAAGTTGATAAGATTTTTTCATATAAGGTAAGCCTTGTAAAAATAATTCTATGCAATAATCTTGAATTTTATTTAATTCAAATATATCCATGTCAAAATCCATATTATTAGCGATATCGGCTCCTTCATTATAGTAAAGTATAGCCAAATCATAATTTGCACCAGAATTATTAGAATCTAACTTGAGTACTTCTAGGTATATATTTTCTAACATTTTGGTTTGGTTAGAGTCTAGGCTCTCCTTACCGGGTTTCAGTTTACTAAGTTTTGTAGCAAGTGCCATTTTAAAAGCTATCTCTTTCGACACTAGATCGAAAGAAGGATTTGCTATCGCCATTGTTTTTTTATATAATAAAAAGCTTTCTTTAGCATCCGTATAATCTTCTGCATTTAAGAGCCTTACGGCATCATTATACAGCGTAAAAGCTAGATACTTTAATCCTTTTTTTGTTGTTTCGGTAAATCTGTTCGCAGAATCTAACGAAATAGAATGATTAAAAGATTCTATTGCTGTTAATCTAGCTGGTGATTTTTTATTATTCTTTTCCCGAGATTTGTATATTTCTTTATAGATAATTCCTCTGTAATACCATGTTTTAGGTTTAACTTTTAATTCATCATTAACGGTGGCACGATCAATATATTTTTTTGCACTATCTAATTCCGATTTTTGAAAATAAAATAAAGATACGGATACATCATCCCTAAGAACAAATTGACTAAATGCATTGTTTACTAACAATACAACTACAAACAATATGTAAATCCTTTTTAACATTCTTATTTAACAATAATGGCCAAAGCTTCTAAGCTTGAGCTTATTTTTAGTTTATGTTTTTCAACATTCGTTTTATTTAATTCAAATTTTAGTCGATTATTTTTTACTATAAAATTAATTCCAGACCCTTTATCAGCTAATCCGCCTTCCTCTGTAATAATTAAAGTACTATTTGATTTAACTTTTTTAATAACTTTATATATTTCGGAGCTTTTTCCTCTGCTCAAGTAAAGAATATGGCATTTATGTAAATCATTCAATGAATTATACTTTATAATTTTAAGGGATTGGTTGGCCACTTTCTTAGTTTTAGCCATTTTCACAAGCTCTTGGTAAAGTGGAGATTCGCCAATCACTCCGACAACAAAATCGCCATCCCGGTAAGCCTTTGGCCACTCGATGTATTTTGTAAAATTATAAATAAAAACAGCTTTAAATTTAGAATTTGTATCTACAGTAGGGCTATACCCTTTCTTAAACCCTGAAATTAGGATAAGTAACGAAACTAATATTAAAGATAATTTTTTCACTTCAAATAGCCAAACAATTATTAAGCCAAGTTTAATTCTCGCAAGTTACAAAAATATTTAAAATTTAGGAATCTCCTAATGTAAGGCGATTAAAATTTAATTAGGTTGCTATTTTATTGTTTTTTACGCCCCTTCCCAGACTTTCTGCCTCCTGAAGATTCTTTTGCTCCTTTATCTTTTGTTCCTTTTGGTCCAGAAACAGTAGATTTATATCGCTTCTTTTTGGAGGAGAATAGAGACTTTTTTTTACCTTTTATTTTCTTTTTAGAAATAGAGTGAACATAAAGCTTACCTCTTGATTTTGTCATCGGAGGATTTGAAGAATAAATATTTGGTCCTTTTTTCGATTGACTTTTAAACAGTGGGCTTCCAGACCTACATGAGGATATAAAAAAAGGAATAAATAAGATAAAGAATAGAAAAAAAATGTATTTTTTTAAAGCTAATCTTTTTTTGGATGACACTACTTTCATATAAAATATAATCTATATTATTTCTTTTTGCGTCCTTTTCCAGATTTTCTTCCTCCCGAAGAAGTTTTAGCTCCTTTGTCTTTAGATCCTCCTGGTGTTGTAACTGTAGATTTATATCTTTTTTTCTTGGAAGAGAAAACAGCCTGTTTCTTTCCTCTTTTTGATTTTTTTTTCGAGGTAGAATATTTATAGTAATTACTTTTTGATTTTGTACCTGGACCATTAGGAGAATAAACATTTGGCCCTTTTTTACTTTTACCAGAAAACGCATCTCGATGTTTTTGGGACTCATAAGTACCAGATTTTCCAGATGCGGTTTGTTTCTTTTTATGAAACAGTTGCCCATAAGAGTTAGTTGTACAAAAAATAAATAACCCTATAATTATATAAAATATTTTTTTCATAAGATACAAATCTTCAATTGAAATTAGCTAACTTAATTTAGTTAAACCGTATTAATAGTTAATAATAGCGAGTAAATTTAGCAATAAGATTTAGCAAATTACGGGTCAGACAAAAAACTTTATTAACAAAACAAGATTATTGTTAATAAAGCAAACTATTTACACCCCATATTTACTATAAATCTATTTAATAACTTATGTTTGGTGCCAACCATTTTTCAGCTTCTTCTGCAGGATAGTTTTTTGCTTTAGCATATTGCTCCACTTGGTCTTTGGCAATTTTTCCTAAGCCAAAATATTTAGCCTTTGGGTGTGCAAAATAAAAGCCACTTACTGCTGCTGTGGGAAACATGGCTAAACTTTCTGTCAACTCAATTTGTGTATTATTAGTAACATCTAACAATCTAAATAATTCTCGTTTTAAGGTATGGTCAGGACAAGCAGGATAACCCGGTGCTGGGCGAATGCCTTTATAGTTTTCTTTAATTAATGCTTCATTATCTAAGTTCTCATCAGCAGCATATCCCCAATATTTGGTACGTACTTTTTTGTGCATTAATTCTGCAAATGCTTCGGCTAAACGGTCTGCCAACGCTTTTAACAAAATGGAGTTATAATCATCATGGTCGGCTTCAAATTTAGCAAGGTGTTGCTCAATTCCTAAACCAGTTGTAACTGCAAATCCACCAACATAATCTTTTATTCCTGTTTCTTTTGGTGCTATAAAATCTGCTAATGAGATATTGGGGATTCCGCTTGCTTTTTTAGCTTGCTGACGTAATTGATGAAAAACTCCTTCTCCATTATTTACTTCAATGGTTGAATCATTAATGGTGTTGGCTTTCCAGATTCCGATTACTGCTTTTGCTGTTAACCATTTTTCATCAATAATTTGATTTAGCATTTTTTTGGCATCATCAAATAACTTTTGAGCTTCAATTCCAACAACCTCATCGGTTAAAATTTTAGGGTATTTTCCCGACAATTCCCATGTTCTGAAAAAAGGTGTCCAATCGATGTACGTTGCAATTTCTTGTAAATCATAATCTAAAAAGACTTTAGTACCTAAAAACTGAGGTGTTACTGGTTTTTCTTTTTCAAAATCAATTTTAAATTTATTTTGATGGGCTTCTTTTATACTTAAAAATTGTTTTTTGGTAGTACGTTTTGCATGGTTTTCTCTTAATTTTTGATACTCTTCTTTTATCTCTTTTACAAATCCTACTTTGTGTTCTCCTAATAAATTCCCAACAACAGGAACACTTCTGGAAGCATCTAAAACATGAACTGTTGGCGAACTATAATGCTCTTCCACTTTAACAGCAGTATGTACTTTAGAGGTGGTGGCTCCACCAATCAATAACGGAATAGTCATCCCTTCGCGTTCTAACTCCTTGGCTACATGAACCATCTCATCTAAAGAAGGCGTAATTAAACCACTTAATCCAATAATATCTACGTTTTCTTTTTTCGCTACTTCAATAATTTTTTCGGCAGGAACCATCACTCCTAAATCAATAATTTCATAATTGTTACAACCCAACACCACTCCTACTATATTTTTTCCAATATCGTGCACATCGCCTTTTACAGTAGCAAGTAGTACTTTTTTTCCAGCCCCTCCTGACCTCCCCGAAGGGGAGGAATTCGCCCCCTCTATATCTCCCCCGCTAAGAGAGACTTTCTTCGGCACAGAAATATCTTGTCGAAGATTTAAATCTGAAAGAATAGATGTTAGTGTGTTGTCAATATCTCCCAAAACCTGTTCGTTGGTGAATCGAATAACTTTAAAACCTCTTTCTTTTAGCCATTCTGTTCTTATCTCATCTGATTCTTTATTCTCAGGTAATTGATGAATTTTACCGTCAATTTCAATAATTAATCTTCGCTTTAAACAAACAAAATCAGCTATATAAGAACCAATAATATGCTGTCTTCTAAATTTAAACCCTTTTGTTTTTTTATTTCTTAATTGTTCCCATAAAGCTATTTCTGCTACAGTTTGTTTATTTTTTAGCTCTTTAGCAAACTCTTTTAGTCTGCCATAAAGAATTGGATCTGCCATTTCATAGCTTTTATAAACTCCTCCTTCGGAGGGGTTGGGGAGGCTTTGAAGTCCCTCCTTCGGAGGGATTAGGGAGGCTTTTTTCTTTTCAGCTTCAATAAAAGGCAATAAATAAGCCACTGCTTTTTTCATTACTCGGGCACTTTTTACTACTTGAGGTAAAAACATTTTTCCCGCACCAAATAAATCTCCCACCACATTCATTCCATCCATTAATGGACCTTCAATAACTTCTATTGGTTTATCAAATTTCTGACGACATTCTTCTACATCTTCATCAATAAACTCAACTATTCCTTTTACCAACGCATGAGATAATCGCTTTTCTACCGATTCATTTCGCCATTCTTGAGTTGCTGCTTTTACTTCTTTTTTTGCTCCAACTGTTTCGGCAAATTCAACCAATATTTCTGTAGCATCTGGTCTTTTATTTAGTAAAACGTCTTCTACTTTTTCTAATAAATTTTTAGGAATAGAATCGTAAACTTCTAACATTCCTGGATTGACAATTCCCATGTCCATTCCATTATTGATGGCATGGTATAAAAATGCCGAATGTATGGCTTCTCGCACTACATTATTTCCTCTAAATGAAAAAGAAACGTTACTTACCCCTCCACTTACTAAAGCTCCAGGTAAATTTTCTTTAATCCATTTAGTGGCTTTAAAATAATCTACTGCATAATTGTTATGTTCTTCCAACCCTGTTGCAACTGTTAAAATGTTAGGGTCGAAAATAATATCACACGTATTGAACCCTACTTTATCTACTAATATATGATAAGCTCTTTCACAAATTTGAATTCTTCTTTCATAAGAATCTGCTTGTCCTTGCTCATCAAAAGCCATCACAATTGTTGCAGCACCATATCGCTTGATGAGTTTTGCTCTTTCAATAAATTTTTCTTCTCCTTCTTTTAATGAGATGGAATTCACAATGGATTTTCCTTGTGTGCATTTTAAACCTGCTTCAATTACCGACCACTTAGAAGAGTCTATCATAATGGGCAACTTAGCAATATCAGGTTCTGAAGCAATTAAATTTAAAAAAGTAGTCATTACTTCTTCAGATTCAATCATCCCTTCATCCATATTTACATCAATAACTTGTGCTCCACCTTCTACCTGATTTAAAGCAACAGTTAATGCTTCCTCATAATTTTCTTCCTTAATGAGCCTTTTAAATTTTAATGAGCCTGTAATGTTGGTTCGTTCACCAACGTTTATAAAATTACTTTTTGGTCGAACATACAAAGGTTCTAACCCAGCATAAGTAGGAAGCTTAGATTTCTTTTGAGGAACTCTAGGTTGGTATTTTGCTGCTACCTCAGCAATAGCTTTAATATGTTCAGGCGTTGTTCCACAGCAACCTCCAACAATGTTTATTAACCCATTACTTATAAAATCTTCGATTTGAGCTGCTGTTGCAGGAGCATGTTCATCATATTCGCCAAACTCATTAGGCAAGCCAGCATTAGGATAGGCACTTACATAAAATGGTGTTCTATCGGCAATGGTTTGAATGTGTGGACGCAATTGTTTTGCTCCCAAAGCACAGTTAAATCCAACACTTAACAAATCCATGTGAGAAATGGAAATTAAAAATGCTTCCACTGTTTGTCCAGATAATGTTCTGCCACTAGCATCTGTGATTGTTCCTGAAACCATAATTGGAACTTTTACCTTGTTTGCTTCAAAATAAGTGTCAATGGCGAATAATGCTGCTTTAGCATTTAAGGTATCAAAAATGGTTTCTACTAATAATAAATCAACACCACCATCTACTAATCCTTTTACCTGTTCGGTGTAAGCTTTTACTAGTTCATCAAAAGTGACAGCTCTAAATCCGGGGTCATTTACATCGGGCGACATGGAAGCTGTTCTATTGGTTGGACCCATAGCACCAGCCACAAAACGAGGTTTATGAGGTTCTTTTTCAGTAAATTGAGTGGCTACTTCTTTGGCAATTTTTGCTGATTGGTAATTAATATCATAAACGGCACGTTCTAATTTATAATCTGCCTGTGCGATAAATGTTCCACTAAAGGTATTGGTTTCCACAATATCTGCCCCAGCAGTAAAATATTCGGCATGAATGGCTTTAATAATCTCTGGTCGGGTTATTGAAAGTAAATCGTTGTTTCCTTGTAACGGAATTTCACTGTCTTTAAAGGCAGTTCCTCTAAAATCTTTTTCGGTTAAATGGTGGCGTTGAATCATGGTTCCCATTGCTCCATCTAACACTAAAATTCTGTTGTTTAATATTTTTTTTATGTTGCTCATTTTTACCTCTTTTGTCATTCTGAACGAAATTTTACTTCCGATTAAATCGGAACAGTAAAATGAAGTGAAGAATCTTTTTTAATTTATCTTCTCCATTCAATAGATTCTTCATTTTGTTTTAACATCACGCTAAAGCGTGAATAAAACTACATTCAGAATGACATTTTAATTCAACAAAAAACCCTTCTATTAAATAAAGTAGAAGGGTTAACATTTATTTTTCTACTTATCTTTTCTCCACTTTAAATGAAGTTAGGATTTGGCACCAGTTTTCCAATTCTATTTTAATAGAAATTAAAGTTGGTTGCCAAGGTTTCTTAGGGCCTAATCCCTCCACCTTTCTTGATAATTCCGAATTGGAATGATAATAATTGAGAATAACTACTCTTTCTAAATTAGCATTATACCAAAACGGTTATTGTTTATATTTATAAGAACGTTTTAAAGTGCAAAGCTATATACACTTTATGTTAATTCCAAATATTGTTTGAACTTAGATTGTTTAATAATGATTTTCTTATTTTATCCACGTTAGTTGTTACTACAAATCAAATTTAATACCTTGAGCCAAAGGTAAACTATCAGAATAATTAATAGTGTTTGTTTGTCTTCTCATGTAAGCTTTCCAAGCATCAGAGCCAGATTCTCTTCCGCCACCTGTTTCTTTTTCTCCACCAAAAGCACCACCAATTTCTGCACCTGAAGTGCCAATATTTACGTTTGCTATTCCACAATCGGAACCTGCACAAGACAAAAATAATTCCATTTCTCTCATGCTATTGGTAAATATTGAAGAAGATAATCCTTGTGGCACTCCATTTTGTATGGCAATGGCTTCTTCAATGGTTTTGTATTTTATAACATACAAAATTGGTGCAAAAGTTTCTTCCTGTACAATACTAAATTCATTTTTTGCTTCAATAATGCAAGGTTTTACATAGCAACCGCTTTCGTAGCCTTCGCCAGCTAAAATGCCACCTTCTACAAGCATTTTACCACCTTCTTGTTTGGCTTTTTCTATTGCATTTACATAATCTTGTGTAGCTTTTTTATCGATGAGTGGACCAACATGGTTATTGGTATCTAATGGGTTGCCTATTTTTAACTGGCTGTAAGCATTTTTTAAAACGTTTATTGTTTTATCATACACATTTTCGTGTACAATTAATCTTCGGGTAGAAGTGCAACGCTGACCAGCAGTACCAACAGCACCAAAAACAGCACCTACTAATACCATATTTAAATCGGCTTGGTCAGAAACAATAATGGCATTATTTCCTCCTAACTCTAAAATAGTTTTGCCAAACCTTTCGGCAACGGTTTTTGATACATGTCGTCCTACCCTTGTAGAGCCTGTAAATGAAATTAAAGGAATACGTTTATCATTATTTAACAAATTGCCACATTCGGTACCAATTACCAAGTTGCTAACCCCTTCGGGAACATTATTTCTTTTTAAAACATTCGAAATTATATTTTGACAAGCAATACCACATAAAGGAGCTTTTGAGCTAGGTTTCCAAATACAAACATCACCACAAATCCATGCCAACATTGAATTCCAACTCCAAACAGCTACTGGAAAATTAAAGGCAGAAATAACACCTACCACGCCCAACGGATGCCATTGGTCGTACATTCTGTGTTTTGGTCGCTCGCTGTGCATGGTTAAGCCATATAGTTGTCGAGATAGGCCAACGGAAAAATCGCAGATGTCTATCATTTCTTGTACTTCGCCCAAACCTTCTTGCAAGCTTTTGCCCATTTCATAAGAAACTAACTTGCCGAGCGGGTCTTTATATTTACGTAATTCTTCCCCCATTTGGCGAACAATTTCACCTCTTTTTGGTGCAGGAATTAATCGCCAAACTTTAAAGGCTTCTTCGGCAGTGGACATTACTTGGTTGTAATTTTCTGCAGTAGCAGCATTTACGCTACCAATTAATAAACCATCAACAGGCGAAAACGAATCTATCTTTTTACCTTGTGTAATGATGTGATTTAAACCAGTGCTGGCACCATAGTTATTATCGTTTATTCCTAAATCTTTTAATGCTTTTTGCATTCCAAATTTATCTGCTGTAAGTGTTTCTGACATGATGAGTTTTTTTATTTAATCAATTACGTACAAAATTAAGTAAATTTGTGATGCAATTATGGAAAAAGAATTAACAAATAATATACAAAATAGCAAACTTGTTCAGGTTAATTTAGATGATTATTACCCTCAAGGTGAGCGTATTTTGTTTGATATAAAGCCACATTTACATAACGAGTTGGTATTGTTTGAAAAAGATTTTCGAAAATTTGTTAAAGAAAACAATTGGCAAATTTATGAAAATAAATATGTAGGAATTATTTGTTCTAATGATGCTATTGTACCAATGTGGGCTTATATGTTAATTGCTGCCAATATTTCTCCTTTTGCCAAAAAAGTAATTTTTGGAGATAAGCAAGATGTAGAAAAAGCCATTTTTACTGAAATTATAGCTCAACTAGATTTCACGCAATATCAAGATAAAAACGTAATTGTAAAAGGTTGTGGTAAATATCCAATTCCAACAGCGGTATTTGTTCATTTTTTTATAAAACTACAAACTTATGCCAACAAAGTTATGTTTGGTGAGGCTTGTTCGGCAGTTCCTTTGTTTAGAAAACAAAAAAATTGTAACTAAAAATTGTAAAATTCAATTTGTTTCTTTTTTATTTTCAATGATTTTTTAACCTACTTTTGTGGTGCTAAAATTTATTAAAAATGTACAGAACACACACCAACGGAGAATTAAAATTAGAAAATGTAAACCAAGAAGTTACCTTGTGTGGCTGGGTACAAAAATTAAGAGATTTAGGAGCAATGACTTTTGTTGATTTACGCGATAGATACGGAATTACGCAATTGGTATTTGGCGAAGATAAACACGAAATGGTTAAAGATTTAGGACGAGAAGATGTGATTCAGGTTACAGGAAAAGTGATTGAGCGAGAAAGTAAAAACAAAAATATTGCAACAGGAAATATAGAGATAGAAGTACTAAAATTAACGGTGCTTAATAAAAGTAAAACTCCTCCTTTTACCATAGAAAACGAGACTGATGGCGGTGAAGAACTGCGTATGCAATACCGCTATTTAGATTTAAGAAGAAATCCACTTCAAAATAATTTAAAGCTAAGACATCGCCTTTCTATTGAAATTAGAAAATACTTAGACAGCATTGATTTTTTAGAGATAGAAACCCCTTATTTAATTAAATCTACCCCCGAAGGAGCAAGAGATTTTGTAGTGCCTAGCAGAATGAATCCTAATGAATTTTATGCCTTACCACAATCGCCACAAACATTTAAACAACTACTAATGGTAAGTGGTTTTGATAGGTATTACCAAATTGTTAGGTGCTTTAGAGATGAAGATTTAAGAGCCGACCGTCAACCAGAATTTACGCAAATAGATTGTGAAATGGCATTTGTAACACAAGAAGACATCTTGAATACTTTTGAAGGAATGATGGATTACTTATTCAAAAAAATAAAAGGATTTCCGTTGAATGCGTTTCCTAGAATGACTTATGCTGATGCAATGGAAAAATATGGTTCAGACAAACCAGACATCCGTTTTAACATGACCTTTAATTACATTAATGAAGAAACTAAAAACAAAGGCTTTAAAATTTTTGATGATGCCGAAGCAGTAATTGCTATTGTTGCCAAAGATTGTGCCTCTTACACGCGTAAACAATTAGATAAATTAACCGATTTTGTTAAACGTTCGCAAGTGGGTGCTAAAGGAATGATTTACGTAAAATGCAATGAAGATGGCACTTATAAATCGTCAGTTGATAAATTTTACAAGCAAGAAAATTTAAAAGCTTGGGCAGATAAATGTAATGCTAAAGCAGGAGATTTAATTTTAGTATTATCAGGCAATAAAACAACTACTCAAAACCAAATGAGTGCGTTACGTTTACATTTAGGTAATGAATTAGGCTTAAGAAACCCCAATAAATACGCCCCTTTGTGGGTTTATGATTTTCCTTTGTTAGCATGGGACGAAGAAACAAAACGCTATCACGCCATGCACCACCCATTTACTTCTCCTAAAAAAGAAGACATGCACTTATTAGCTACTAATCCTGCAAAAGTTAGGGCAAACGCTTATGATATGGTAATCAATGGAACTGAAGTTGGAGGCGGTTCAATTCGTATTCATGATAAAAATGTACAATCAACCATGTTCGACCATTTAGGCTTTACCAAAGAAGAAGCCCAAGCTCAATTCGGATTTTTAATGAATGCTTTTGAATATGGAGCTCCCCCACATGGCGGAATTGCCTTAGGTTTTGATAGATTATGTGCTTTGTTTGGCGGACAAGAAACCATAAGAGATTTTATTGCTTTTCCAAAAAATAATAAAGGTAGAGATGTAATGATAGATTCTCCTTCACCAATTAGTGCAACACAATTAGCAGAATTAAATATTGATTTAAAAACGTAACTTCTCGAAATTTATCCTAATTGATTGCGGAATAAAATCCTTTCTCTACTGAAACCTTGCACTCGATTTAGAACCTCTTCCATAAGAAAAAGGATTAGGATTAATA
>CAZVEW010000043.1:0-16978 GCA_964625955.1 uncultured Vicingus sp.
ATCTTTTGAACTAGAAAAAGGATTAAAAGGGATGAATGCCGTTCGGGTAAAAAAAATCTAACCTTTATTATTCTTGTCTATTTATCCTAAAATTTCTACTTTGCAATCATGTGTGGAATATCAGGAATAGTAAGCTATAAAAATAACCAGCAACTTATTAAGAGCATTGTTCCTGTACTCCAAGAAATTAAACATAGAGGTCCAGATGATGAAGGATATGTCTTTTTTTCTGAAGCTACTTCTACGCCAACTTCTGGACCAACAACTCCACCTTCTGTTTTAAATTCAAACTTGGCTTACACACCAAAAATAACCGTTGATGAATATAAAAATAGTGCTGACATTGTTTTAGGACACAGAAAACTCTCCATAATTGATTTAACAGAAAAAGCACATCAACCCATGTGTGATGAAAGCAAGAATTATTGGATTGTTTACAATGGCGAAATCTATAATTTTCAAGAAATAAGATCAGAATTAATTGATTTAGGTCATCATTTCACTTCAAAATCAGATTCTGAAGTAGTTTTAAAAGCTTATATTGAATGGGGTAAAAAATGTTTACAGAAATTTAATGGAATGTGGAGTTTTGTTGTTTATAACAAAAAAACACAAGTACTTTTTGGTGCAAGAGACCGTTTTGGCGTTAAACCTTTCTATTACATCAACAACAAAAATTATTTTGCTTTTTGTAGCGAAATTAAGGGACTTTTAAAAATAGCTAATTTTAAAAAAGAAATCAATCCAAAGGCTGTTTACGACTACTTGGTTTTAAATAAAACCGAAATTGATGACGAATCGTTTTTTAAAACTATTTTCGAGTTAAAACCTGCACGTTTATTTGAATTAAACACTAAATCGGGCATTCTAAAAATAGAAAAATACTATAAGCTAAAGTTTAATAAAAAATGGAAATCGAAAAAAAATAACGATACAGAAATAATAAATAATGTAAAAGAAAAAATTTCTAAAGCCATCAACCTTCGATTAAATGCAAACGTAAAAATAGGCTCTTGTTTAAGTGGAGGAGTTGACAGCTCAATAATTGTAACTGAAATTAATCAACTACTAAAAGAAAAAGAGTTTAAACAAATTGGTAAACAACAAGAAGTTTTTACTGCTTCTTATCCTAATGAAGGTATTGATGAGAGTAAATGGGCTAAAATGGTTGTAGATAGAACAAAAACTAACTGGAATCAAACTTTTCCAAGTGCAACTAATTTAAAAAATCAATTGCTCAGTTTGGTGTATGCTCAAGATATTCCATTTAGCACATCAAGTACCTTCTCACAATTTAAAGTAATGGAATTAATTCAACAAAAAGGTGTTAAAGTTACCATGGATGGACAAGGTGCTGATGAGCTTTTTGGAGGTTATTCTCCCCATTATGTTGCTTCAATAATTAACGGAATGTTCTCTTTTTCTTGTTCTTCGCTTATTGATAATCTAAAAGTAAAACAGGCTAATTTTTCTAAGCATTCACAAATTATTAAATTACCTCTCCAGTTTTTTATAATTAAATATTTCCCAAAAATCTACCTTAAAAAGCTAATCAAGAAACAAGTTGAACTAAAATACATTCATCCTCAATTATTAACTCAACATAAAAACCGTTTTCATTACATTAACGATAAGTTTAGTGCCTCTCTCAACAAACTTCTACATTATCAATTTACCGAATATGGCTTAAAATATTTAATGAGAACTGCTGATAGAAACTCTATGCACCATTCGGTAGAAAGCAGAACTCCTTTTGCCGATGATGTTAATTTGATTGAAGAGGTTTTCAATATTCCAGGAAAATTAAAAATACAACATGGAAAGAGTAAATATTTACTTCGTGAAGCCATGAAAGACGTACTTCCCAAAGAAATATACAATAGAACTGATAAGGTCGGTTTTGCTTCACCAGAACAAAAATGGTTAAAAGAACTAAAACCTTTTTTTAAAGAAATAATAAGCCAACAAAAAAATGATGAATTTATAAGGTGGGAAGATTTTTATAAAGATTTTGATGTTATTTATGAAAATGCTTTAAAAACCAACACAGCAAGATTATGGCGATTTATTGTTTTTGCTTTATGGAAAAAAGTTTATGAAGTTTAGCTTCTATAATCAGCTAGCTTTTTAATCACTTTTGCAGGAACTCCCCCTATAATTTGATTACCCTCTTTAAATGATTTTGTAACCACAGCCCCAGCTGCAACAATAGTATGCTCTCCTAATTCTACCTCAGGCAAGATCACACAATTTGCTGTTAACAAAGAATTTTTACCAATAATAATAGGGCTTGCTTTTACATACTTTGTATAATCATTCTCATCATGGTTTTGACTAATTAAACTTACCCTCGGACCTATCCAAACATTTTCACCTATTTCTATTCCGTTACGGCCATCAATAAAACAACCCATTGAAAATCCGGGAGCTTTTGTACCTGGTTTTATCTTTTTAGGCTCTATAATTACAGATGTAAAATGCACAGGCCATTTCACACTTCTATTTCTCGAAAACTTTTGGCGAACTCCCATAAAAAGCACTCTTAAAGTGTAATAGCTTTTGTTTTTAAATTTTGGAAAAAGAATTCTCATTTTTAAATAAATGAAAGGCCAAAGAAGATTTTTAATTACTTTTTTCATTTTTTAATCTCTCTTTTAATAATTCGTTTTAATACAAAATCTAAGCTAATATAACACATTGCAATAACTACTGATGAAAATAACAATGAATATTCAAAATTCAAATACAAACTTCCTAAATAAAATGTAAGCAGCCTAAAAACAGCAATACTTATATTAAAATACAATAGGATATCTAATCGGTTTAAAATATTAGAAACAGAACCTACAGGAGAAACAATATTGCTTAAAAAAATATATATTGCAAAATATTTTACCATTTCTCCAGCATACTCCCAGCCTTCGCCAAATAGTTTAAAGAAATAAGGTGCTGCAATAGACAAAAGAATTAAAAAAGGAAGCAAAAATAGTATCATTTTTTTTTGAATACTGTAAATCAGCTTTAAAAATTGGCTTTTATCTTCACGATACAACTCACTGGCTTTTTGAAAAAATACTTTTGAAATTGAGGCAACAATTAAGCCGATAGGGATACTAATTATTTTTTCTGCCATAAAATAATATCCTGCAATTTTTTCGCTAAAAAAATAAATAATAAACAAAGGAGTTCCATTAGTAACCAAAGCATTTAAAAGTCCTGATAAAGAATATAAGCTTAAATAGTTTTTATATTGAATAGCAACTTCCTTTAACTTATTAACTGTAAAAGCAACTTTTAACTCCTTCCAGAAATTATTAGGTAGTTTAATGATTAAGAATAAAGCAGAACAGATATTGCCTACAATATTTGCTATAATTAAGCCAAAACTCAAATATTTTAACAGCCCTAATCCAACAGAAAAAACAGAGTTTCCTGAAGATTTAATAATGTCTGAATTTTTCATCTTTCCATACTCAGCATATCTATTAAAATAATATTGAGTAGCTTTAATAATGCTTCCTATAAAAATTGCAAGTGGAATTAGTAACGCCATGTTATTCAGTCCATTAATGTTAAGTTGCTTGAGTAAAGGAGTTGAAAAAAAATAGAGTAAGACAAACAATAAAAGATTAAAACTACTGCTTATTACAAGTGATAATAGCCACAAGGCTTTAATCTTACTATCTTCTTTTTCTACAACTATTGCAGCATCGTACCTACCTGTAGAAACAATGGTTAAAATCATTGTAACACCAACAAACAAAGAATAAACGCCTATTTGTTCTGGCAAATATAATCTGGTAATAATAAAACCAAATACAAACGAAATTAGCTGAACTATTATTTGTCCTGTAAAGAGCGTAAACACATTTTTGTTAAACGCTGATTTGTTGGTTATTTGCGATAAAAACTTCAATAAATAAGCCTTGAAATTGCATAAAAAACGAAATGAAACACCATTTATTTTAAAGTTAGTAAATCCTCTACTCCTATTACCCTTTCTACAACAAATCCTTCGGCAAAATCTACATTAATGTCTCTAGCAAAATTAGCCATGCGGGCTTTAATAAAATCAAAGAATTTTTCTCCGCTAATAGGTGTTATGGGTTCTTTTGAATTGGGATTATAAAACTGAGAGTTGAAAGCCTTTATTGCTTCCATTTTTTTATCTACAAAAGGCGTTACATCAACAACAAAATCTGGTTTTAAATACTTATCTTGAATGTAATGATAAACTGCTTTTGGTCGCCATTTTTTCTGATTTTCTCCTTCTAATTCTGTTTTAATTTTTATTAAACCCGAGTAAAAACAGGCTTGAGAAATTAGCTCAGAAGCTCTACTATGATCGGGATGTCTATCTTTTGGAGCATTACACAAAACAATTTCAGGTTGGTATTTTCTAATCATTTTAATGATTTCTAATTGATGGATTTCATCATTTTTAAAAAACCCATCAGCAAAGCCTAAATTTTCTCTAATTTCAACACCTAAAATTTTTGCTGAATTTGCAGCCTCAGCCAAACGAATTTCTCCAGAACCTCTACTTCCCAACTCTCCGCATGTTAAATCTAAAATTCCTGCTTTTTTTCCTTGAGCAATGTGTTTTAACAAGGTTCCACTGCAACTTAACTCTACATCATCGGGGTGAACACCTATGGCTAAAATATCTAGTTTCATGATTATAAAATAATTTACAAAGTTAACACATTAACAATAGATTAAAAAATACTAAGTAAAAACACGTAAAGTCTTACCAGTATTAATAGTTAGTTGAAAACTTTTATTCAATTTTTTGTAAATACAACTATTTTTTTTTCATAGTATTGTTCCTCTTTTAAGGAAAAGATAAAGGAAGAATAAATTATGACCTGTAAGTTATAAACTATAACTTTGTAAATCTTCTTTTTATAAAAGAATGTGTTAAAATTGTGAGGTCTTAACTACAATAAAAAGCGAAGTATTTTAGGTCTGGTTGGATATACACTTTGGAACTAATTATAAAAATAAAAAAGAGGGAATCCTGTTCTCCTTTTTTATGTATAGACTATTATGAATATTAAAATAGAAAATTTAAGCAAATCTTACGAAAAAAAAGCTGTTCTCAGAGGGGTTAATTTAGAGTTTCAAGAAGGGAAAACCTATTGTTTAATTGGTAAAAATGGTTCTGGAAAATCAACTCTTTTTAACATCCTTGGTAATCTCATTCAGCCCGATCAAGGGGAGATAAAGTACAATAATAAATCATACGATTTAATGCCTATTTCAGTGAAACAGCAACTTGGATTTATGGGTGAAGTTACCAGTTTAATTGAGGAGTTAACGGCACATCAGTATCTGAATATGTTAGGGTTATTTTACAAAATAAGTAAAAAGGAATTAAACACAAAGATACCTGAAATGCTTCGATTTTTCTTTGATGATAAAAAAACTATTGAAAATAAAAAGATTCAGGCTTTTTCTTCCGGAATGAAAAAAAAGATTGAAATATGTGGGTGCTTGTTACATTCTCCTAACTTTTTAATATTAGATGAGCCTTTTACAGGCTTAGATGTTGTCTATTCTGAAAAATTAATTGAGTTCTTTGAATATTATAAATCAAAGTCTAATACAATTTTATTTTCATCACATAACTTGAATTATATTGAGAAAATAAAGCCAGACATCATTTTTTTAGATGAATCTGCCATTAAATTTCAAGGGACTATTGGTAATTTCTTAAATAATTCTACTACCTCATTTCATGAAACTTTATTAGAATCCTTAAAATTCAAAAAAGGACAAACCGACATGACATGGTTATAATATTAAACTTATTTTTTTTATATGTAAAAAATGCATTATCAGACAGAAGTAAAATCCTGTTCAATTCTTTGTTAATAATAGCTTCTGCTTATAATGGATTTTTATTAACTAGTTTAACCAGTAGTTTAAACATAAATAGGACGGTAAATTTTGTTTATATTTTTTTGTTTTTCGCCACTATCATCATAAAATTTTTTCCATCTTTAAGTGCATACCAAAAGCCTGTTAAGAGAAAATATCCTATTAGTAAATTAAGTAGATATGCAATTAATTTAATAAATGATTCTGTGCTATCTTTAAATTTTTTAGCCATTACCTCTTTTTTATCCTTCTTTTTTTTCTTTTCGCCAAAAATTTCAAATGATGGAGTTATTTTATTAATTCTTTCTGTAATATGTGCTTACATAATTAGGAGGGTTATCAGTACGTTAATATTTCAAAAACTACCTATTAGGAATCTATATAAATTAATTCTTAGTACATTTTTGTTATTTCTCTTAGCTTATTTTTATATTGCACAATACGCTCGTTTTTCAAACTCATATACCATACCATTTATTATTATTGTTTTTAATTTATTTTGGTATGGTTTTTTTGTTGAAGAGATATTAACGAAGTATAATTCTCATAAAGTTAAAGCATACGTAGTTTTTAGGAACCCTTATCGCGAATTGGTTTTCTTTAATAAAAAATCTAGGTTTAACTTATTGATGGCTATTATTTTAAAAATAATAATGCTTTTAACAGTTTCAGTAGCATACATACAGCGAGACAAATACCCATCGTTTATGATTATAATGTTATTTACCTCACCTATATTTATGTTCAATTATTTAATAAATAATTTCTTTGGATTCTATGATAAATATTGGCTAGCACAAGAAAAAGCTAAACTTAAGGGCAAGTACATGTTTGTAAATTATCTTAAATTAATAAAATACCCTCTTGTTATAGATTTCGTTATAACCCTTTTATTTGCTTTGTTTAATACTTCATTGTTGTTTAATGTTATAACAATATATTTTGGGGCTATTATCTTACTTATTCCACTTGGGTTTTATTGGTCAGTATTATACCCTAAAAAGATAGAAGAAAACCTATTTAGCACAAAACCAACATCTGGAATAATTCCTGTTTTTATGACCTTAGCTATCTGTAGTTTACTTACGCTTATATTAATCAACAAATGGTACATCCTGATTATTGTTCTTTATGCTCTAATTTCTTTTTTCTGCATTAAAAAATTAAATGTTTTTTACCTTAAAAACCATCAAAAAATATATTCTAAGCTTAATAATAAGCTAACTTAAAATGCTTGAAAAACTTTACAAACAAAACAAGTGGTACATTTTTTTAGGTGTTGTACTAAGCATATTGAACTGCTCTTATCCAAAAATATTTATAGTGCTTATTGGAAAGAATTAAAACTAGTTTAATTTACCTTTTCCGCACTCACAATCCTATCCTTTTCATTCATATCCTTTACAATATTAACATTTTTAAAATTCTTATTAATTAATAGTTGCTTTACTTCTTTTCCATATTTTTCGTTTATTTCAAAATAAAGCTTCCCATTGTTATTTAAGTAACTTAATGCAAAATTAGCAATGGCATTATAGAACAATAATGGTTCTTCATCTTCTACAAAAAGAGCTAGATGAGGTTCGTAATTCAATACGTTTTCATACATTAACTCCTTTTCTTTTAAAGGAATATAGGGAGGATTACTAACAATAACATCAAACTTATAGGTAGTTTTTGGCTCTTTTAAAATATCTTTCTTTTCAAATTTAATTGATAAATTGAGCTCTTTTGCGTTCTTTTTTGCAACATCTATAACACTTTTATTAATATCCCACGCAAAAATAGTCGATTGTAGTAAATTAGCTTTTAATGCTAATGCTATACAACCAGACCCTGTCCCTATATCTAAAATGGTAAAATCCATTCCCTTAGTATTCTCGTCAATAACTAATTGCACCAATTCTTCTGTTTCTTGCCTTGGAATAAGTGTTTTTTCATTAAGCAAAATCCGCAAACCACAGAACTCCCATTCTCCCAAAATATACGCCAAAGGTTTATTGTTTTTTATATCATTAACAGCATTGCTTATTAAGTTTAGTTGGTCTGTTGCTAATATTTTCTCTTTATTAAGAGAAATATCTACTTTGGTAAGTTTTAAATAGTGCATCAATAAAATATTAATAGATGCATTTATTTCATTTTGAGGTAAAATATTTTTAAGCTCCGATTTAATAAAATTTATAACCGAAATAAGGTCGTTTTTAGCAAGTTTCATAAGCCCCAAAAGTAAAAATAATTTTGGCACAGAAAATGTGTTATTAATTAAATCATAATTATTATATAGAAATTTTGGAATAATTTATTCAATTTTTGCTAAATTGCTAACCTAAATCAATTATCATAGATATGAGAACACTAAAAATAAATTTATTTTCACTTTTAATGTTATTGAACATTGTAGTATTTGCTCAATCAGATGTAACTATTGGTGATTCTACAGCCTTAAGCCAAGGACTAGCAAGCGAGCTATACAATGCTGGTATTCAGAAAATTAACGCCAAAGACTTACAAGGAGCGATAATCAATTTTGATTCCGCTTTAGCTATTTTACCAAATTTTGAAAAAGCTTTATTTAACAGAGGGTCTGTAAAATATCAATTAAAACATTATAGAGAAGCCATTAAAGATTTCGATAAAGTTATTGCACTTAATCCTGATTCTAACAATGCTCATTTTTTAAGAGGCAGATCATATTATGAGCTAGATAATAAAGAAGCCGCCCGAATAGACTTTGATATGGCAATAAAGTTAGACCCTAAAAACGCTGATGCCTATTATTACCGAGGTGGGATGTTATTTATTGAAGGTAAATACAAAGATGCCATTACCGATTACACCAATGCTATAAAAAACAAACCAAATTATGCTTACGCTTATAACGACAGAGGTAGTGCAAAACGACAACTAAACAACAATGTAGGTGCTATAAAAGATTACAATAAAGCCATAATTGTTAATGGAAAACTGAGTTTTGTATATAATAACTTGGGTAGTGCTTACCGAGCTAACAAACAGTACGACAAAGCTATAAAGAGTTATGATAAAGCTATAGCTTTAGATGATTATTATTACATAGCATATAATAACAGAGGATTAGCTAAATTCGAAAAAGGCAACTACAAAGATGCTATTAAAGACTACGATGATGCACTTCGTTTAAAAGCGAGTTATGTTTATGCTTATAACAATCGTGCGGCAGCAAAATTTAAATTAAAAGATTATAAAGGAGCTGAAAAAGATTGCAATAAGGCAATTTTATTAGACGAAAAATATGCTGCAGCTTATTTAAATAGAGGTATTGCTAGAGAAATGTTACGAAAAGATGATGAAGCTTGTTCTGATTGGAATAAAGCAGCTTCATTGGGCTTGAAAAATGGAAAATCCTTTGCCCAACAAACATGTAATTAATTACATGTTAAAAGTCTTTTTAAACTAAAAAAAAACAAAATTAAATTAATCAAAATGAAAAAATATATTTATCTGCTCACATTAATTCTATTTTCCTCTTTATTTAAAGCTCAAAATGTACCTTTCGAAAAAAAATTATTCAAAGAACGTAAAGATGAATTTAAAATAGCCAAAAAACTACTTGACGCTGGTAACGAATTATTTGATGCATATCCTTCTACCTATTTAGATGTAAATGACGATAATTACAAAGCTAGATCCTCAAATTATAGAAAAGCATTGCCCCTACTATATAAAGCCTATAAATTTAACCCAAATAATGCTTTGTTAAATTACAAAATTGGCAGATGTTATATTGTAAACCCTGTATTTAAAGAAGAAGCCGTTCCTCATTTAGAAAAAGCTATTAAATTAAATCCCAATGTTGCCCGTGATGTCCATTATTATTTAGGCAAAGCTTTTCATCTAAAAATGGAATTTGATAAGGCTATTAGAGAGTTTAAAATTCACAAAACTGTACTATCAGCAAAAAATATTGCTGAATTAGAAGACGTTAACAAAAGAATTGAAGAATGTAAAACTGCAAAAAAATTAATTGCCAAACCTGTTAGGGTTTTTATTGACAATTTTGGACGACCTGTTAATTCCAAATACCCTGAATATGGTGCAATAATATCTGCTGATGAATCAGTAATGATGTTTACCTCTCGAAGAAATACCTCTACAGGAGCGGATAAAATGCCAGAAGGTTCTACTGATTATTTTGAAGACATCTATGTTACAAAAAAAATAGATGGTAAATGGACCTCTCCCGAAAATATGGGAAAACCTATTAATACCGAAGGACACGATGCCACTTGTGCTGTAGCACCTGATGCTCAAAGTATGATAATCTATAAAGATGATAAAGGAGACGGTAACCTTTATGAATGTAAATTAGTTGGAACTACTTGGTCTAAACCCAAAAAAATGAGTAAAAATATAAATACAAAATACCACGAATCTTCAGCTAGTTATAGTAGTGATGGAAAACAACTCTATTTTGTTAGTAACAAACCAGGAGGGTTTGGTAACCATGACATGTATGTTACTACTTGGAACAAAGAAAAAGAAGAATGGGGAGAGGCTAAAAATTTAGGACCAACCGTAAACACAAAATACAATGAAGAAGCAGTATTGATTCACCCTGATGGGAAAACACTTTATTTTAGCTCGCAAGGACACAAAACAATGGGTGGTTATGATATTTTTAAATCAACAAAACAAGATGATGGTAGCTGGAGCGAACCTGTAAACTTAGGATACCCAATAAATACGGTTGATGATGATGTGTTTTTTGTAATTAACGCAAGTGGAAGAAGAGGTTACTATTCTTCATTTAAAACTGATGGATTTGGCGAAAAAGATATTTACATGATTACGTTTTTAGGACCAGAAAAACCTTTTCAGTTAAGTTCTGAAGATAACTTATTAGCAAGTGTGGCTAAACCTGTTAGCGAAAAAGTAATAGAGAAAAAAGTAGATGCATTAACTAAAAGAATTACAATTTTAAAAGGAGTTGTTAGAGACCATAAAACACTAAAGCCTGTTGGTTCTTCAATTGAATTAATTGATGTTGAAGAAAATAAAACCTTAGCTATATTTGAATCTAATACCAACACAGGAAAATATTTAGTTTCACTTCCTTCAGGAAAAAACTATGGGTTAATTGTTAGAAAAGAAGGTTACCTTTTTCATTCAGAAAACTTTAATATACCAGAAACAGCAGCCTATCAAGAAGTAGAAAAAAATATTGATTTAAAAAGAATTGAAGTAGGAAGTAGTATCATCTTAAAAAATATTTTTTATGATTATAACAAAGCAACCTTACGTAATGCCTCTAAAAATGAGTTAGATCGCTTAACTAAATTACTAAACGAAAATCCTACCCTAAAAATTGAACTATCTGCTCATACAGACTCAAGGGGAAGTAATAAATATAATGAAGAATTATCTCAACGAAGAGCACAATCTTGTGTAGATTATTTAATTAATAAAGGTATCTCTAAATCTCGCTTAGTATCTAAAGGTTATGGTGAAACAAAACTTATTATAAGTGATGCTGAAATTGCTAAAATGAAATTTAAAGAAGATAAAGAAGCAGCACATCAACAAAATAGAAGAACAGAGTTTAAAATACTTTCTAAGTAATTGAAGTTGTTTATGTGTTTGATAATCAACCTCTACATCTTATAAAATAAGTTTTAAGTTCTCTTTTTCAACAATTTTATAGTATAATTTTAAGTATAACACTTAAGTATAAACACTTAAATTTAACTTTTATTTACCTGATTTGTAACTATTTACAAACAACCTCGTAAACGTATTTAACTGTAAATTAAATAGTATGAAAAAGTTGCTTTTTTTATTTGGTCTTCTGTTCTTAACAATTGTTTGTAGCTCTCAAATTTTATTTTTAGGTAACTTAGTTGACGCTAATAACAAAAAAATAAAAAATGTAACGATAAAACTTTACGAAGAAAATAAATTAATTTCCTCAAAAAATTGGAGTAATAAATTTAAATATGATTTAGAAGTAGAAAAATATTATACTTTAAAACTCATAAAAAAAGGATTTATAAGTAAAAAAATAGCTATATCTACATTTGAAGGAGATAAAAATGCTGAACCTTTTAGATTTGTTATGGAGTTAGTAAAAGAACAAGACAAGATTGAAGATTTTGATACAGATTTTCCAATAGCCTTAATTCATTATAAAAAAGATGAAGGCACTTTTAAATTTAATGTACAATACCAACAAAGTGTTAAAAAAGAGAAGATAGAGGCTTTAAAGAAAAATAAAAAAGAAATAAAAACATCTACTAAAACAAATAGCTTTTAAACATTACACTTGTAAACTTCTTTGTTCAGTAAAGAAATCCCTCATTAATCAAAAAAAATGCCTTATAATTCGTATTGTTTTTTTAGTTATACAAGCTCTTCTTTTTATTTCATTAACCATTAATTCTTGTTAATTTGTTAGAAAATTTATTCTAATAAGAAATCTTATTTCTCAAAAAAAAGTATATCTTTAGTCAGCCAATGACTAAATTAAAAAAATATTTTTTTTCTTTTTTGTTAATTTTTAATGTTTTACAGCTATTTTCCACTAACCAGATTGATAGTCTTAAAAATATATGTTTAAAGGCAAAAAACACAAAAAAAGTTAATGCTATTCTTAGACTTAGGGAAAATAATCAAAGCAATAATATTAATAAATCATATAAATATGCAAAAGATGCTCTTTTTTTAAGTAAAAAAACTAACTATAAATTAGGTATGGCCATTGCTTATAACAATATAGGCTATTCATTAACAGATTTAGGAAGATATAATGATGCCTTAGAAAACTACCACAAAGGAATTTTAATGTTTAAAAAGCTAGGCAGAAAAAATAGAGAGGCTATTGCATACAACGATGTTGCCTATATATATCAATGTCAGGGGTTAATAAAAAAAGCCATAGATACTTACATAAAAAGTTTAAAAATACTTGAAAAAGTGGGAGATAAATCTAGTACAGCTTCTTGCTTAAACAACATAGGTCTTTTATACCAAAGTCAGAAAAATTACACAAAAGCATTAGAATTCTATAAAAAAGGCTTAGCTATTAAAAATACTTTAGGCAATGAAAAAAGTATTGCTGTATCGTTAAACAATATTGGAAGCTTATATTTTGACAAGGAGGATTATGTCGATGCACAAACGTATTTTTTTAAAAGCTTAGCAAAAAGAAAAGCCACAAACGATAAAGCAGGAATTGCCCAATGCCTAATAAACATTGCTGCCATTTATCGCGTTCAAAAAAAATATGATACCGCTTTAGAATATCTATTACAATCAAAAAAAATTCAGATTGAAATACATAATAAAATTGGCTTAGTTAATAGCTTAAATAATATTGGCGTAATTTATCGGTTAAAGAATGATTTAACAAATGCGAAAAAATATTTACTTAAATCGTACAATTTAGCACATGAAATTGGTGCTGCCGAATTAATAAAAAACACATCAGTTTCGTTAAGTAATTTATATTTAGATTTACATCAATACAAAGCTGCCTATCCTCTTATAGTCGAGCATTTTAAAATGAAAGATTCGATAGAAAATTCAGCAATTACCAGAAAATTAAATCAAGCAGGTTTACAATATGAATTCGAAAAACGATTACATAAAAGCAAATTAGCTCAAATTAAAAAAAATCATGAACACGAAATTGAACTTAAAGAACAAAAATACATAACCTATACCTTTGCCATAGGCTTAATTGCTTTTATAATTCTTAGTACAGTTGTTTTAAAATCATTAAAAGACAAGAAAAACGCCAATAAAAAAATTATTGCACATCAAAAAGTTATCGAAGAAAAAAGCTTAAAGTTAGAAGAAGCTTTAACCAATATTACCGATAGTGTTATTTATGCCAAAAGGATACAAGAAGCACTTTTACAAGCAGAAAATCATATTACAAAACATATTCCTCAGCATTTCATTTTCTTTCAACCAAAAGATATTGTTAGTGGTGATTTTTATTGGTCGCACGAAAAAAATGGATTATTGTACATTGCTGCTGTAGATTGTACAGGACATGGTGTACCTGGTGCTTTAATGAGTATGCTTGGGTTTAGTTTTTTAAATAGTATCAATGCCGGAAGCAATATTTTTTCTCCTGCCGAAATTTTAAACAAACTAAGAGCTAAAGTTATTATCGAATTAGGACAAAATGCACACGATGGGAAATCACGAGACGGTATGGATATCTCTCTTGTCAAAATAAACTTAAAAACACTTGAATTAGAATGGGCTGGAGCAAACAATAACTTATGGTTTATTAGTAATAATAATATTGTAGAGTTTAAAGCTGATAGACAATCCATCAATTTTAATGATAATCCAAAGACCTACACCAATCACTACATTAAAGCGGAAAAAGGAGATAAATTTTATATGTTTACAGATGGTTTTGCCGATCAATTTGGTGGACCAAAAGGTAAAAAGTTAAAGCAAAAACAATTTAAAGAATACATTTTTTCTCTTCATAATAAAAATATGAAAGAACAACATCAACTAATTAATACGTTTTTTTCTAATTGGAAAGGAAAATTAAGCCAAATAGATGATGTTTGTGTTATTGGAATAAAAGTTTAAAATTTGTACTTTTAAATCCTCACTACGCATAGCCAAACATTAGCAATAACTGATATTATGAATCAATTAAAATATATATTTTTTCTATTAGTAAGCATACTAGGAAATCCTTTCTACCAGATGATATCTTATATTATTTGTAGTGAGTCTGGCTTTGGAGTATCTAAAGGAAGTAATGTTTATCAAGTAAATCTATTTGCTTTCATAGTAATTTTAGTATTTATTTTCTTGGCTCGTTTACTTATTTACGCCATTATTTTTTCCCCTAAAGACTATCCTTTTAGTTTAAAAGGAAATAATAGCTTTCTATACATTTTTTCTGAAAGACATTTATTCCAAATAATTGGTCTTTTATCCTTAATAATATGGGTTCTTCCTCTTGAAGGAAATATAATCGGTTTTATTGTTTTTCCGCTAACCATTTTATTAGGATTAATAGTCTCAACAATTACTTTTATTAGACTTTTAAAGACAAAAAAGATATTGATAACAAAAAATAAAGGGCATTAAAACGGGATTTTATTAAAACCCTTGAGCTTCATTCCTCTCATCATAAAATCGAGATTAATTTCTCGTGCTAACGTCAATGTAAAAATGGAAGAACTGGTCAATTAAAAAACATAAACTAGTGATAAGCAACAAAAACAAAACATTAGCCAGAATTAGAAACTAAAAACTTGGATATTCAAACTAAGAAAAATGACACAAAACTACTTTTATACTGAAAAAATGGCAGAATTTTATTTGGCATAACAGACTAATTGTCAATCATATATAAATGGCATTAGATTTGAAAAAAATATTTTGAAATTAATTGTTTAACTTTTAAAATATAATATCATGACACTAGTAAGATATCAAAATGAATTACCAAGTTTATTTGACAGATTTTTTAGTAATGAGCTTGAAGGTTGGAACAGAAAAAATTTTTCGAACACAAACACCACACTACCAGCTGTAAATGTTAAAGAAAATACAGATACTTATGAAGTAGAAGTTGCTGCCCCCGGATTTGAAAAATCTGATTTCAACATCGAATTAAATAATGATATTCTAACAATATCATCTGACAAACAAACCAACAACGAGGCAAATGATGATGAAAAAATAACAAGACAAGAGTTTAGTTACCAATCTTTTACACGTTCATTTACATTGCCAGAATTGGTTGAAGACGAAAAAATTTCTGCTAAATATGAAAATGGAATTCTTTCAATCTCCATACCAAAAAAGGAAGAGGCCAAGCCAAAACCTGTTAAGCAAATAGAGATTAAGTAATTAATACCAAACTGGGGTTAGTGAAACTGTAAATTCACTAACTCTACTCCATATCATTAATTATTAACCACTAAAAAATAAAATCATGAAATTATTTAAATGGAATACAGAGAACATCAAACCTAAGTTTAACAACTTAATAGAAAGTTTTTTTGGCAAAAATATTAATGATGAAAAAGAGAAAAATCAAGAAATATCAACAGTTCCTTCTGTAAATATTGCAAATGAAGATAAAGCTTTTGAGGTAAAAATTGCTGTTCCTGGTTTAGACAAAAAAGACATAAATATTGAGATAAGAGACCACTGCTTGGTGATTTCCTCTGAAAAGCAATACGAAAAAGAAGACAAGGATAAGAATTGGATAAGAAAAGAATATGGCTACGCTTCGTTTCAACGAATGTTTCAAATACCAAGAGATGCTGATGAGAATAAAATTGAAGCAACTGTAACCAACGGAATACTAAGTATTAAAATTGCGAAAGATAATAAATATTCAAGTAATCTGAAAAAAATTAAAATATCATGAAAACAACAATAAATTCTTTAATAGTCATCATTTTAACATTGACTTTTTCTGTAGTTAGTTGCGGACAAACAACTGAAAAAGAGACAATAACTTCAAAAGAGTCCATTGAACCAAAAATAGATTATAAGGTTAACAAAAAATATGACAAAAACGGAAACCTTATACGATATGATTCTACTTACACGAACTATTATTCGAATATAGACAAAGATACTTTAATGAATGATAGTATTTTTAAAAGGTTTAATGAATATTTTAGCACAAAAGATCCTTTTAATAATCATTTTTTTGACGACTTCTTTAAGCAAGACAGCTATCCAGAAGATGATTTTTTTACAAAAGATTTCTTTAGAGAGAGCTTAAAACAAAACCAAGAAATGATGGATAAAATGATGCAAAGAATGGATTCTTTAAAAAATGAGTTCTTTTTAAATAAATTTCCTTTAGAGAATACGCACAAAGAATCAAAAGATAAGAATTAAAAACTTTTTTGACTCATAAAAACGCTTATCTAATTTTTTGATGAGCGTTTTTTATTAGGAATAATAGACGAATAAACAAAGGTAGTAACCTCCAACAAGGTTAAAGTGATATTTTAAAGCCTAAGAAACTAAGCAAAAAACAGTTGGTGAAGGATACTTTAATACAAAGGGAGTGAGTGATGAGATGTTAAGTTTCATGGTTTTAATATTTAAG
>CAZVEW010000044.1:0-10899 GCA_964625955.1 uncultured Vicingus sp.
TATATACGATTATAAATAGTGGAATAATTACAAAAACAACTATTAACCCAACTGCCAGTATTTTATGATAAAACGATACGGATTGATTATTGTAGCAGGTATCAAAAACGATGTTAATTGCTTTCTTCATCTTTACCGATTTATTATTAATTTTTGCGTTTCAATCCTTGATCCAATTTGTATTTTTACAAAATAAATACCACGAACCAAATCTTTAACATTTATCCTTTTTGTATTTGTAGCATTACTCGAAAACACAATACTTTTTACTGTTTGTCCAACTGAATTATAAATAATCACTTTTATTTTTTGCTTGTTTGTATTCTCTGTAATTAAGTTAACCTCATTATTTGTAGGGTTGGGATATAATTTGCTAGTATTATTTATTTTACTTTCTATAATTCCAATAGGAAAAGCATTTTGAATTTTTGCTACAAAAATATCTCTACCACCATGGTTGTTATGTACATATAAATCATTCGATTCTGTTCTTCCTGTTACAAAAATATTTCCGTTATTATCAGGGGCTATTCCTGTAATTTGATCTATTCCAGTACCTCCAAAATCATAAGTCCAATTGGTATCTAAATTACTATCATAATTTACCAACCAAAAATCAGAAGATCCTAAATTTTGGTGTAGATAGTTATCTGTACTAGCTGCTGAACCTCCAAAAATATAGGAATTATTCGTTATTTTTTTCATTGTATATAATGATTCACTTCCTTGGCTACCGCCAAAAGTTCTTTCATTTACTATATTTTGATTAGTATCTACAATGGCAATCCATATATCATAAAACCCTCCAAACCAACTACTCACATCACCATCCGCAAAACCAATAATTCCAGAAATCATAGCACTTCCGTTTGACATTGCAATTACGCTTCTTGCTGAATTATCGGTTGTTGATCCAAATTCTTTATTCCAAAGCATATTATCATTGTTATCAAATTTAACCAACCACATCCTAAAAGGCTGAATACCGTAACGAGTTTCTCCTAAGGCGTAATAACCCGAACCATCTGATAATTCAGAGACAGAAATTAATAAATTGGGTGTTTGTTCATTGTGATTTGGACCTACCACTTTTTTGGTGTTTAATAAATTACCATTTGCGGTATCTATTCTTAATATCCAAGCTGCACCAAATTTGTTTAAATCCATGGGTAAATCTCCATTGTTGGAGTTGGTGCTTCCTACTGCTAATAAATTACCATTACTTAATAATGTTACTCCTTTAATAATGTCATGCCCTGGTATGCTACCTAAAAATAGACCTCCACCATATAATTTAGACCACATTACATTTCCATTGCTATCGAATTTGGTAACAAAACCATCTTCACTTCCATGATTTCCTATAAAATCACCATCATTAGAAAAAGTATAGCCTGTAACTATAAAATCTCCATTATCAAACACCAATAAATCTGCGGGAATATCATCGGCTGTACCTCCAAAAACTTTAGTCCAAAGCGTATCTCCATTGGTATTTAATTTAACAATCCAACAATCTTCACCTCCTATTGTGTCTTGTACATCTCCGCCTAGAGTGTTTGACCGTCCAACTACATATAAGTTTCCCACATTATCTATTTTAATAATTGGGTTTGACCATTCCATCCCCGAAACAGATGATGTGCTTTCATTTCCTGTACTTCCTAGTGTTTTTGTCCAAGCTGTATCTACTTGCTGTGCTAAAAGTGGTGTTATTATTAAAAAAATATTTACGAATAAAAGTAATCTTTTCATGTTTTTCATCTTTCTATAATTAATTTGTGTGTTTCTATTTGATTGCCAACTATAATATTTATAAAATAAATACCTTCTCCTAAATGATTAACAGAAATATTTTTTATTAGTTTATCTTCTGTAAGAAAATAGGTTTTTTGTATTACTTTTTGACCGATAGTGTTGTACATTTCTAATTGTACTTTATCGTTATTATTTCCTGTTACATTTAATGTAAAATTGCTAGCTGTTGGGTTGGGATATATGGAAATGGTATTTGAAGCCGTACAGTTTACCGCTTTAATATCAAAATATTCAAAATTGCCATTAAAATCGGTTTGCTTTAAACGGTAATATAATTGACCATTTGGTACATTAACATCTTTAAAATAATAGCTGTTTACGTTATTGCTGTTTCCTGCTCCATTAATTGTTGTTATAATTTGAAAATGTTGTGCATCTGTACTTCTTTCTATGGTATAAAAATCATTATTAATTTCAGAAGCCGACATCCATCTTAACTCAACTGTTCCTTCTTCTTGTCCACATTGTGCATCAAAAGATAGTAGTGTGATAGGTAATGGTGGATTTACTGCACCATTAATTGTAATGTTAAAATTACAGCTACTTCCTGCAAAACCATCTACCGCAATATAATAAGTTGTGTTGGGGGGTAGTAAAACAGGTCCATATTGAACTAATGCGGTATCATTAGTGGCAGAACAAAACATATTAGCATAAGTACTAACATCACAAGGTGTTGTTGCACTATCAATAGATATTTGTATGCCATTTTGTGAAGGAGAACATACTTGGTTTTCAAAAATAATTGTTACACTATCCCCACTGCTATTGGTAGTAAATTGGTACCAAACCGTATTTTCAACTGTAATTGCACCGCAGGCAGCAAAGGTAGGGTCGGCTATTGGATTTACTGTCGCATTACTTGTTTGGGTGGCTGTTGTTGTTCCTAAGCCTAAATCTATCGCATTACTACAATGGTCGTTACAATTGGGCCAAGTACTTAAATCGATAGTAATGGTATCTGTTAGCGTAATAAAATCTGTTTGGTTATTCGGTAAAAGTGGCCATAAACGTAGTGTATCATTTTGACTTGGAATATTAATTCCTGTTAATGTAACTACTCCGGTTCCTCCAGGAGGAATGTTTAACCCAGAAAAAGATTGTGTTGTTACAGCACCATTAAGTTCATAAGCTACAGTTATATTCCCAATGCTATCCGTTGGATTACAATATAAATTGTTATTATTTCTTATGGTTACATCTATATGATACGGACTTCCCCAACAACCTACTACCCCTGCTATCTCCGCATCGGCACTTATTCTTCTTATTTGGATATTGTCAAATGCAAAGCCTCCATTAGTGGTTACACTACCGTCTGAATGGAAATAGAACCTAAAAATTACACAGGTATTTCCTGTTAAGAAAGAAATATCTTTCTCTATATGATTCCAATTGGCATACCCATTTCCTTTCCAATCTCCCACCAATGTCAACCATGTTGTTCCTCCATCAATACTGTATTGTACTCTGCCCCAATCACAGCAAGATTCTGTAAAATATTTCATATCAAAGCCTAAAAAAGCACAAGTAAGAGAAGATAAATCATAAATAGGACTCATTACATATTCATTTTCATTATTAATGTAATTTCCTGAAAGATTAGTAACCCAAGTATCTCCAAAACCTGTATTTCCATTCATTTTTGTAAAAGTTCCTAAAGTCCAATCAATATTGTTCGAAACTTGCCAGCCTCCTGCTCCTGCATTAAAATCTTCGGCATAAGGAAATGTATTGAGCACAGAAAGGTAATTAGATACAATAACCGAGGCATTTGAAGTATCATTAGTAGGAAAGGCGTCTGTTCCTAAAGTAGTATAGGCTTCAAAATTATACGTTCCTATGGTGGTCATGTTTATAGAGGTAGGAAACGTATAAACAACGGAAGAATTAGAAGGAATAGAAGCGGTTACTGTGCCTGTTAAGGTGGTTGTTATTGCACCTGTAATATTAACTGTTACGGGAATATTGGTAATGGTAGCACAAGCAAAATTATACACTCGTACACGCACAGAATCATTATCTTTACGTAAACATAAATCGGCATTATTTACAGGGGCAACTAAAGCTGTAATCCCTACATCAGGGTCTCTTTCGGATATCCTAACATTATCAAAAGCAAAACCTCCTGCGACTGTTACACTTCCATCGCTATGGAAATAAAACCGAAACATAACACATGATTGACCTGCTAAAGAAGCTAAACTGTGTGTAAAATGCTGCCAAGCAATAGTTGAGCTACCTCCTCGCCACATATTTCCAGAATTATACCAAGTAGGATCTCCTGCTGCACCAACAATTTGCCATGTAGTTCCACCATCAATGCTTGAGTATAAACGAGCATAATCACAACACGATTCGGTGTAATATTTAGCATCAAAATCAATGTAAGGACAAGTTAAAGAAGTGAAATCATAAATAGGGCTTAATACATAATCATCCTCACTATTGTTATAGTTTCCTGAAAGTTGCGTAGCCCAACTTGCTCCGTTGCTACCCACTCCTCCCATGTTGGTAAAAGTTCCATGAACAAAAGTTGTATTGGCTGATGAATTGGGGTCTAACATCCAATTATCTGTTCCTGTATTAAAATTATCAATATGCGGATAGGTATTTATAATAGGTTGATAAACCTGCACATTTCTAGTAACTACAAGCGTATCGTTAGCACTATTTGGGTCGGTAGCCAAAGTGGTAATGATTTCGAAGGTATAAACACCTGTTGCCGACATATTTACCGTATTGGCAAAGGTGTAATTAACACTAGTATTTGATGCAATTGGTCCGGGTATTATTTCGGTAAAGCTAGCACTATTAGGTCCTGTCATATTAATAGTTACAGGTACATTAGTAACAGGAGAACAACCATTATTATACACCGTTACTTGAACCGTATCTGTTAATCTTCTATCACAATACTCTTTATTGGCAACAGGCTTGAGTAAAGCTATTGGAGAAACATCAAAATCCCTGTCTTTAATTTCTACATTATCGAAAACCATCCCTCCATTTTGCACTACACTTCCATCGCTACCAAAATAAAATCGAAATATAACGCAAGGTTGTCCTGCTAAAAATGAAAGAGAATGCTCCATGTGTTGCCATGGTATAGTTGCACTTCCTCCCCTCCAACTGTTATTAGAATTATACCAATTTAAATCAGCACTTGTTCCTACCTTTTGCCAAGTTGCTCCACCATCTATACTTGAGTATAAAGCTCCCCAATCGCAACAACCTTCCGTAAAATATTTTATATCAAAACTTATAATAGGACAAACTACTCCCGAAAAATCGAAAATGGGACTTTTCACCCAACTTCCTTCGCTATTGGCATAATTACCTGCTATAGGATACATTGCCCATGCTTTTCCATTTCCTTGTGGTCCGTTCATTTTAGTATAATTAGCTGTCCATTCCCACCCGTGAGTTAAGTTATTGGCATCTGACACCCAATTGCCATGTGTTGTGTTGAAATTTTCGATATAAGGAAAAGTAGAAATGGTGTCATAAGCTACCCTTACAATGGTATCATTAGAACGATTATTATCTATCGTTAAATTTACATAGCCAGTTAATGTATAATTACCAGGACCTCCACTCAAATCTACCGCAGGAGAAAAATTATAATTTACACGTTGATTTAAACCAACGGGACCGGTTATAGTACCTGTTCTGGTTTGAGTAGGTAAGGTAGGATGTGTAACCACCAGCGTAACAGGAATATCACATAGATAATTGGTTTTTAAATTTCGAACAGAGATGCCAACTGTTTCAGAATTGGTAAGCGTACACTTTGTATTAAAATGTAAATCAACCACTTCGGCATCATTAATATCAGGATTTGAATTAATGGTAAAATTATCGAAAGCAAAACCACCTGCGTATGTTACGCTTCCATCAGCAACAAACCTAAATCGAAACAAAACACAAGAAACATCACAATTAAGTAAAGGAACTGGTGCAGAAAAATGGTTCCACGAGGTAAATCCATTCCCTTTAAAATTACCCGTAATGGCTGTCCATGTTGCTCCTCCATTGGTTGAAAATTCTACTCGACCATAATCACAACACGATTCTGTGTAATATTTATAATCAAAATCTACAATCGGGTCTTGATTAGTGGTTAGATTAAATGTAGGACTCATTACCCAACTATCTTCACTATTGTTATAATTTCCTGTTAAGTTGGTTACCCAACCTTGCCCATTACTCCCATTCATTTTAGTAAAAGAGCCATAAGCCCACGTACTGTTTGTACCTCCAGAAGACCAGCCTCCATTAGTTATATTAAAATTTTCGGAATAGGGAAAAGTTCCCACATTAGGAACTGCAACATTTATTGATGTTGTGAACGTGTCGTTTGCAACATTAAGGTCATTTGCCAAAGAGGTGTAAATGGTAAAATTGTACAGTCCTGTTAACGACATATTTACCGTTGAAGTAAACGTAAAATTAGAACTTGCTCCAGAGGCCACCGAGGCAAATAAGGTATCGGTTAAGGTAGTTCCTGTTGGACCTGTAATAACAACTGTTACTGGTATAGAATCCACCGCTTGACAACCGTAATTTTGTATGGTTACGGTAAGTGCTTCTGAAGGGCTATTACTACAAAATGAAGTAGTAGGGCTTACTAGTGCTATTGCTCCAACATCTTCTTTATTGTCAATAATATTAACATTATCAAACGCCAACCCACCAAAACGAGTAACGCTCCCATCGCTATGAAATAGAAATCGTAACATCACACAAGATTGACCCGCTAACGAGGTCAAACTGTGTTGCATCTGTTGCCAAGTATTGGTTGGTCCTCCTGTCCAAGCATTGCCCGAATTGTACCAATTTGGGTCTCCTGCAGCTCCTACAATTTGCCAAGTTGCTCCTCCATCTATACTAGATTGTAAACGCCCCCAATCCGCACTTAATTCGGTGAAATATTTTAAGTCAAAAATAATGTAAGGGCAAATTACACTTGTAAAATCAAAAATAGGGCTCGTTACATAATTATCTTCACTATTATTATAATTTCCAAAAGGATTGGTTATCCATGAACTGCCATTTCCGTTAGCACCTCCCATACTTGTTAGTGTGTTTAACCACCAACTATTATTTGTTGTTCCGTTAGAAACCCAATCGCCATGACCGGCATTAAAATTCTCGGAATAAGGAAGTGTCGTAATTATTGGCTGTACAGTATGAGTTGCTGTATCATTTGTAGGATTAGCATCACCGGGCAACAGAACCACGCCTTTCAAGGTATATAAACCTGAAGCATATCCACTTAAATCTACGGTAGAAGTAAAAGTAAAATTTATTCTACCATTTTGAGTTAATGGTCCGGGTATAATATCATTGATAATTTGTGTCGGCAATGTTGGGTGAGTTACTATTAATCTTACAGGAATATTGCATAAAGTATTGGATAAAACATTGGTTACAGATATCCCTATTGTTTCATTTGCTCCAAAAACACATTTATTGTTATAATGCAAATCAATAGCAGCAGCATCATTAACATTGGTATTTTGTTTAATCTGAAAATTATCGAAAGCAAAACCTCCTGCGACTGTTACACTGCCATCCGAAAAAAAGACCATTCTGAATTGAACACAGCTCAAATTACAATTGTTTAGCTTAACAGTATCTGCATAATGATTCCAAGAAGTGTAGCCATTCCCTTTCCAATTTATAGTGGTGGTATTCCATGTAATTCCATCTGTAGAATATTCCATCCTGCCATAATCGCAGCAAGCTTCTGTAAAATACTTGTAGTCAAATTCTATAATAGGGTCGGGATAATTGGTTAAATCAAAAACAGGACTTGTTAAGTAGGCGGTTTCGCTGTTGCCATAACTTCCCGAAAGATGTGTTACCCAACTTTTTCCAAGACCAGCATTTCCATTCATTTTAGTGAATAAGCCATGTTCCCAAGATGTTGTACCTGAAGCTGTCCAACCACCTCCATTTACATTAAAATCATTTAACCATGGAACAGTAGAGATTACCGATGATACTGCTGTTCTTAATGTGTCATTTATAATATATTCATCAGTAACTAGGTTAGTTATCATCTCAAAAGAATATAATCCTTGTGATGACAAATTAACTGTTCCTGTAAATTGGTAATCAATAAAGCTTTGAGGAGCAATAGTTCCCGTGTAGGTTTCTGTTAGCGTAGATGCAATTGGACCAGTAACGTTAACCGTTATCGGAATATTTGAAATAGGATTTACGCCATAATTAAAAACACGCACAACCACAGTATCTGTAGCAGTAAAATTTTGTCCACAAGTTAATGTTGTTGGTCTTATTAACTGAGTTGGCCCCACGTCAGGGTCAGCATAAATTTTCACATCATCTAAATACCAATACCTACCTGCTTGACTGCCATCGGTATATCGGAAACGAACTTGCACATTGGCTTGATTGGCTGCAAAAGCGGTAATATTAATGATTGTATCTTGAGAAGTAGCTAAAGAACCTCGTGTTAATTTATGATAATCTTTTAGGGTTGTCCATGTTGCTCCTCCATTATTACTTACCTCTACATAACCATGCGTAAATTCCACACCAAACCAATGGTGAGAATAACTTAAATAAACTGCAGTTCTGTTAGAGCAATCAACACTTGGAGTAACTAAAACAGCTTCATTAGGAATAACTGCTGCACCTAATAATTGGTCATCAAAAACTGCATAACCTCCACCCGAAGGACTGCCAAAAGCTGGAGAGCTTCTAAACAACCAAACATCTGTTCCTTGTATGGCTGTGTTGGTCCAACCAGCAGGAATTCCTGCTCCAGAGAAAGTTTCATTCAATAAAACATCTGCAAATAGAGGAGAAGAAACAAAAAGGAAAAATAGTATGTGTAGTAGTTTTTTCATAATTTAAAATAAAATTACTTATTTGTTAAAAAATAAACAAACAAAAAAACTCTTATTATTTCAGTTCTAAATGTTACTTTTTAATTCTATTATTTTTCGCTCTCTCTTTCAAAACATCTTCAACATCCTCCAATTTAAAACCTTTAGCCTTTAATAAGATAAGATAGTGATACAATAAATCTGCGGCTTCGTTTTTAAATAAATCGGCATCGTTATCTTTAGCTTCAATTACTAACTCAACAGCTTCTTCGCCAACTTTTTGAGCAACTTTGTTAATCCCTCTTTTGTAGAGTTTATTGGTATAGGAATTTTCTTCATTACTATCAATCCGCTGAGAAATAGTTTGTTCTAATTCATATAAAAATCCTTTAACAGTTTCTTCGGCAAAACAAGAAGTAGTTCCTTTGTGACAAGTTGGTCCTTCGGGCAAAGCTTTAATTAATATGGTATCATTATCACAATCTATTTGAACGTCTTTTACCAATAAAAAGTTACCCGATTCTTCGCCTTTGGTCCATAATCGGTTTTTGCTTCTGCTAAAAAAAGTTACTTTGTTCTCTTTTTGTGTTTTCGTAAAAGCTTCTTGGTTCATGTATCCTAACATTAATACTTGTAGGGTATTATCGTTTTGAATAATAACTGGTACTAAACCATTACTTTTTGTAAAATTGATTTTCATCTTATTGCTATTTTATGTTGGGTTAAATATTTTTTTAATTCAGGTATAGGTATTTCTCCAAAATGGAAAATACTTGCAGCTAGACCTCCTGTTGCATTTGTTCTTTCAAAAACTTCTTTAAAATGTGCTTTTGTTCCGGCACCACCAGAAGCAATTATAGGAATATTAACTGCATTACTTACTTGTTGAGTAATAGCTAAGGCAAAACCGTTTTTTGTGCCATCGTTGTTCATCGAAGTAAGTAATATTTCTCCAGCCCCTAATTGTTCCACTTGCTTTGCCCATGCTATTGTTTTTAAGTTGGTAAGCGTTCTACCACCATGCACAAAAACTTTCCATTCTTTTGCTTCATATTTGGTATCAATTGCTACTACTACACATTGACTGCCAAATTGTTGTGCTATTATAGAAATTAATTTAGGGTTTTTAACTGCTGCAGAATTGATACTTACTTTATCGGCTCCTGCGGCAACAATTTTAGCAACGTCTTCAACGGTATTAATGCCTCCTCCAACAGTGAATGGAATATTGATTTCTTGTGCTATTTTTTTTACCAATTCAACTAAGGTTTCTCGTTTTTCGATGGTGGCAGTAATGTCTAAAAACACCAATTCATCTGCTCCCTCCTTGACGTATCGTTTGGCTAATTCTACGGGGTCTCCTGCATCTTTAATAGCTACAAAATTAACTCCTTTTACAGTTCTCCCGTTTTGTATATCAAGGCAGGGTATTATTCTTTTTTTTAACATAATTTTTTAATTTGATGATGAGTTGATTTGAAAATTTAGGAATAAATACATTGTTAAATCATCAAATTTACTAATTGTTTCATTGTAATATTTCCTTCATAAATTGCTTTACCTATAATAACTCCTTCGCAACCGATTTTCTTTGCTGCCAATACATCTTCTAAACAAGCAACACCTCCGCTGGCTATTAAATTTACAGTGGTTTTGCTCCTAATTTCTTTGTACAATTCTGTTGAAATTCCTTTTAACATTCCGTCTTTAGAGATGTCCGTACAAATAACACGATTGATTCCTTTATTTTCATAATCTTTAATAAAATCAACCACATCTATTTCAGAAGTTTTAAGCCAGCCATTGGTGGCAATTTTTCGATGGTGGCAATCTGCGCCCAAAATAATTTTTTCATTTCCGTATTTTGATAGCCAATTCAAGAATATTTCGGGATTTTTTGCGGCTATACTCCCTCCGGTAATTTGACTTGCTCCGGAATTAAACGCAATTTCTAAATCTTCATTACTTTTTAATCCTCCACCAAAATCAATTTTTAAATTGGTTTGATTGGCAATCAATTCTAAGGTTTTGTAATTAATGATTTGCTGATTTTTTGCACCATCTAAATCTACCAAATGTAGATATTGGATACCATTATCCTCAAAAGCTTTTGCCACTTCTAAAGGGTTCTCGTTGTACGTTTTCTTTGTGCTGTAATCGCCTTTGCTTAGTCTCACACACTTTCCATCTATAATATCTATTGCTGGTATTATTCTCATAA
>CAZVEW010000044.1:10999-16961 GCA_964625955.1 uncultured Vicingus sp.
GTACTTGGTATATTGTAATTATCTGTTTTACGTACAGCCATTTTTATTGCTTTAGCAAATGCCTTAAATATGGCTTCTATTTTGTGGTGTTCGTTTTCACCATCTGCTTTAATGTTAATGTTACATTTTGCAGTATCGCTAAACGATTTAAAAAAGTGCATAAACATTTCTGTTGGCATTTCTCCAACAAAATTGCGTTTAAAATTGGCATTCCAAGCCAGCCAGGGCCTGCCTCCAAAATCAATCGCAACCTGAGCTAAACAATCGTCCATTGGTAGCAAAAACCCATAACGTTCAATGCCTTTTTTTGAACCTAAAGCTTTTAAAAAAGTTTCTCCCAGTGTTAGTGCCACATCTTCTATGGTATGGTGTTCGTCTATTTCTAAATCGCCTTTTACTGTAATATTTAGGTCAATATTTCCGTGTTTGGCAATTTGTTCCAACATGTGGTCAAAAAATCCCAATCCGGTTGAAATGTTATTTTTTCCTGAGCCATCTAAATTTATTTCGATAGCGATATCGGTTTCTTTGGTTTTTCTTGTTACCGTTACTTTTCGTGGTTTTGATTTAAGGTAAGCGTAAATATCTTCCCAATTGGTTGTGGTAAAAATGGCTAATTCGCTTTTTTCTTGAGAAAGGAAAATTCCTTTACAGTTTAAATTTTTGGCTAATTCCATATCGCTTTCTCTATCACCAATTACATAAGACTTTTTTAAATTATAGTTGCCATAAATGTATTTATTTAATAAGCCTGTTCTTGGTTTTCTTGTAGGAGCATTATCTTCTGGGAAGCTTTTATCTATTAAAACTTCTGAAAATACAATTCCTTCGTTTTTAAAAGCTTCGATAATTTTATTCTGTGCAGGCCAAAATGTTTCTTCAGGAAAAGAATTGGTTCCTAAACCATCTTGGTTGCTTACCATCACCAATTCATAATCTAGCTCTTTTACTATTTTTCCTAAACCTTGAAAAACATGGGGATAAAACTCTAGCTTTTCTAAGCTATCTAATTGGTAATCAACAGGTGGTTCAATTACCAGCGTGCCATCTCTATCTATAAAAAGTACTTTTTTCATGGTGTAATATTTTTAAGTGCATTTATTACTATTTTGTTTTCTTTGGGTGTTCCTACCGAAATACGAATACAATTATTAATGATGTTATTTCTGTTTCGTGTTATTATTTTTTGATTTACTAATTCATTGTAAATTTTGTTAGCATTGCTCACTTCAATTAAAAAAAAGTTAGCATCAGAAGGATACACTTTATGGATACATTCAATATCGTTAAAAGCTTTTTTTAATTGTTGTTTTTCTTTCAAAATTATGTTACGATTTTGTTCAAAAAAAGCGTAATTATCTATTGCTTTAATGGCTGCTTGTTGGTTAAGATTGCTAACGTTATAAGGAGATTTAACTTTGTTGTACAATGCAATAATTTTGGTACTTGCATAAGCAACGCCAATTCTTGCTGATGCCAACCCCCATGCTTTGCTAAAGGTTTGACTAACAATTAGATTTGGAAATTCTGTTATCTTATTTATCCACGATTTCGACTCGCTAAAATCGATGTAAGCTTCATCAATAATTACGATTCCTTTAAACTTTTTTAAAATATATTCAATGTCTTTTTTATTTAGTAAATTTCCTGTTGGATTGTTAGGTGAACAAATAAAAATAAGTTTTAAATTGCTATCTGTTAACTGTTTTTTTGCCTCATTTAAATCTATCTGAAAATTTTCATTTAACGAAAGTTTAATTAATTCAACATCATTAATTGCTGCCGAAACATCGTACATTCCATAAGTTGGAGAAAAAGTTAATGCTTTATCTTTACCTGGATTACAAAATATGCTGAAAGCCAAATCAATTACTTCATCACTTCCATTGCCAATAAAGATGTTTTCGGTTGGAACACTTTTAAGCTCAGTTAATTTTTGTTTGAGTTTTTTTTGATAAGGGTCTGGATATCGGTTTAAACTACCAAATGGGTTTTCATTGGCATCTAAAAAAATCCCATCATTTCCACTAAACTCATCTCTGGCACTTGAATAAGGGGTTAGTTTTAAGATATTTTTTCTAACTATTTTTTCTAAATCAACCATTGTTTATTGTTTTTAGTCGTAGTGTTACTGCATTTTTGTGAGCAAATAATTCTTCTGCTTCCGCCATAATTTCAATAGCTGTTCCAATATTTTTTATTCCTTCTTTGCTTAATTCTTGAAAGGTAATTTTCTTTTGGAAGCTATCTAACGAAACGCCACTGTAATTTTTAGCAAAACCGTTGGTAGGAAGTGTGTGATTTGTTCCACTGGCATAATCGCCAGCACTTTCGCAACTGTAATTCCCTAAAAAAACAGAACCGGCATTAATAATTTTATTGACATAATCAGCAGCATTTTCAACTGCAATTATTAAATGTTCGGGGGCATATTGATTGCTAAATTCGATACAATCGTCTATGGCGTTTAATACAATAGCTTTACTGTTTTTTAATGCTTTAATAGCAATTTCTTTTCGAGGTAATTGCATTAATTGGACACGCAACTCGTTTTGTGTTTTTTCTATAACCTCCATACTATCAGATAGTAATATAACTTGGCTATCAGCTCCATGTTCGGCTTGTGACAATAAATCTGCCGCAACAAATTGAGGGTTACTTGTTTTATCAGCAATAATTAACACCTCACTAGGTCCAGCAGGCATATCAATGGCAATGCCATCTTGCTGAACCAATTCTTTGGCTTTGGTAAGGTATTGATTGCCTGGCCCAAAAATTTTATATACTTGAGGAATCGTTTCAGTTCCGTAAGCCATAGCTGCAATGGCTTGAGCTCCACCAACTTTGTAAATTTTGGTAATGCCTAATAATTGGGCGGTATAAAGTATAGCTGCATTTATTTCTCCTTTACCATTACAAGGTGTACACAAGATAATTTCTTTACAGTTAGCTAATTTTGCAGGAATACCTAACATTAAAATAGTAGAAAATAAAGGAGCTGAACCTCCGGGAATGTAAAGTCCTACTTTTTCTATTCCAACAGATTTTCGCCAACAAACAACCCCTTTTGTTGTTTCTATAATGGGTTCGTCAACTTTTTGTGCTGCGTGAAATTTTTCAATGTTTTGTTTAGCAATGTTTATTGCCGTTTTTAAATCTTCTTTTATTTGATTAGCTGCTTGTTCCATTTCTACATCACTAACTTCTAAGTTCTCTAATTTTACTCCGTCAAATAAACTTGCATATTTAATAATGGCTTTATCTCCATTCGCTTTTATATCTGATAATATTGATGTAACCGTATCCGATAAAGTTTCTTCATTAATAATGGGTCTTTTAATCAAGTTTTTCCACTCGTTTTTTAATGGATTAATGTATGTTTTCATCTGTACTAATGTTTTAATAATTGAATGCGATAATGATTTAGTATTATTACTGTATTTATAGCTTGTTTTAAAGAACCATTTTATCAATAGGAACAATTAAAATATCTTCTGCTCCTGCATTTTTTAATGCATCTATTACTTCCCAAAATTTATTTTCATCAATTACCGAGTGTAAAGAACTCCATCCTTTTTGGGCTAAAGGCAAAATAGTAGGACTTTTTAATACTGGTAAAATTTCAGTAACTTTTTCTATTTTAGCGTTAGGGACATTCATTAGAATATATTTAGTGTTTTTTGCTCGTAAAACAGCCTTCATTCTAAACAAAAGTTGGTTTAAGACAGTTTGTTTTTCTGTTGAAAGTCGATTTGTTTTTGCCAATACCGCTTCTGACGTTAAAATTACTTGTGTTTCTCGCAATCCATTTTTAAAAAGTGTACTTCCTGAGCTAACAATATCGCAAATGCCATCTGCTAAACCAATATTTGGGGCAATTTCTACAGAACCTGATATAACGTGTATTTCGGCATTAACATTGTTTTGTGTTAAATATTTTTTTAGGGTATTAGGATAGGAAGTTGCAATTTTCTTTCCTTCAAAATAAGTAATATTGTTTGTTTCCACCTCTTTTGGTACCGCTAAACACACTTTGCACTTCGAAAAACCTAATTGCTCAACAATCGTTACTTGTTTTTGTTTTTCTATTAACAAATTTTCGCCAACAATGGCAATATCCACAACCCCATCTTCTAAATATTGCGGTATATCAGCATTTCTTAAATAAAGAATTTCTAAAGGAAAGTTAGGAACAGCAACTTTTAACTGGTCTTTTCCATTATCGATAGAAATACCACAAGCCTTTAGTAAGTTTAAAGAATCTTGGTTTAATCGTCCACTTTTTTGAATAGCTATTTTTAATTTACTCATTGTTCTATTTTTTTGTGTCTGAGTAAATTTTCGAGCAATAAAAAACCCGTCTAAATTTACTCAGACGGGTTTTGAAATATTTTTAAATTATATATATCATTTCCTGTTCGCCTGAGGGCCAATGTAAAAATGATGATGATGGTTTTGTATAAAAGTCATTTTATGTAAATTCGAGGCAAAGATAGATTTATTTTTTTACACTTTAAAGTTTATTTTGAATAATTTTTTCATCTAACCAAGATTTTAAATCCAAAAAAGAACTATTATAATAGTCAAAAAGAGGTAATTTTGTATAAAGCATTAACAGTCTTTTTAAATGATAATCTTTATTGGTTCTTCGTTTAAAATACGTTGCAAAACTTAAAAGTAAATCATCAATGCTATTAGTTTTTAATTTTCTTGTTCTACAAATAGATGAAGAATAAGATTGAAGGAGCTCTTCGTTTTTTAACTCAAAATGAGCTATTAGTTCTATAATTTTAGAAAAAATTATCACATCAGATAGTAAGGGATGCTTTTCGTAATAAGAAATATCTTGAATAAAAGTAAGGCATTTTTTATATTTTTTTTCTTGAAAATAACAAGCTGAAAATCTAAACTCTAATAATGTTTTATTAAATCCATCTAGTTTGTTTTTATGCTGATAAAAAAAATGGAGTGATTGGTTTATGATATATTTTCTATGCTCTTTAGTTTGTTCAATCATTAAAAGCAGTAACATTTTTTCGTTATATAATGTATTCAGATACAATTTTTCCTCTTCATTATTTGATGAAATATTTTTTATCTCCAACTGTAATTGATTAATCAATAATGTTGCTTCTTTTACATTTTTCCTCCAAACATAGCTTATAATAAGAGCATTTGTTGCGTTATAAAAGTTTTTGCGATGATTCTTCTTATAGTTAAAATTATCATTTATTAAATGATATGATTTTAATCTAGCAATGTGGCTATTTTCTAAGTCAGCAATCTGAAAAAAATAAATATTTTGTGCATAAAACTTAAGAAATTCAGATTCAATAAAACAATGATTTCCTGTAAGAAATAGTAAATTAAAGTTGTCGATTTTTTCAAATTGACTTTTTAATTCAGCTATCGATTTATTTGAAAATTGTCTAGCAGTAAAAAACACACTATTAAACAATGTTAAATAAAGAGTATAACTACTCAATTTATTATTTGTTTGGTTTAATTCTTTAGCAATATCACTAAATTCATTAAACATTTTTTTTGTAGGATGTTGAACATTATGAAAACTTAAAAGCTGATTTAGTAATGTTTTTATTTTTAAAGTGTAAACTGTAGCACCACTTTCTTCTGCTATTTTTTTTGCTTTTAATAGTGTTACTTTTTGTATCTCATACAACTGTTTTGAAGCATAAATAGTTGATAAATGTAACAGTTCATTTATTTTACTTTCTATATTTTTTTCCTTGTGATAATTTGATAACGATCGCTCTAATATTTTTTTGAGCGATTTTTTTTGTAAAGAATAATTTTTTTCGGGATATAACTTAAAGAATGCTGATTTAATAAGAGCCTCATTAAAAGGCTTGGTTTTTTCCATAAGAATAAACAACGAAAGTGTTGCTTTATTTGATTTTTCAGAAAAAGCTTTTAAATAAATTTTAAAATACCTTTTTTCTGT
>CAZVEW010000045.1:0-16899 GCA_964625955.1 uncultured Vicingus sp.
CATTATCTAATTCTATCATTATCCCATTATCTAATTCTATCATTATCCCATTATCTAATTCTATCATTATCCCATTATCCCATTATCTAATTCTATCATTATCTCATTATCTAATTCACTCATTATCTCATTATCTAATTCACTCATTACCCCATTCACTCATTCATCTCTTAAAGCAACAATGGGTTTTATTTTAGCAGCTCTTTTTGCTGGAACATAACCTGCAATTGCACCAAAAACAATTAATATAATAGTTGCAAATATTGCTGTTCCAATGTTTATGTAAGGATTTTTTATAAAATACTTTTCTAAAGATGTTCCTATGGAAGTTAATAAAATTATTCCTCCAAATAAACCGACATAACCTGCTGTTGTTGTTATAAATATAGATTCTTGTAAAATCATGGTAATTACAGATTTTGGCGTTGCTCCGATGGCTTTTCTAATGCCTAGTTCTTTGGTTCGTTCTTTTACCACAAAAACCATAATGTTGCTTATGCCAATAATACCTGCAATTAAAGTTCCTAAACCTACAAAGGAAACCACTACTTGTAAAAGACTTCCAAACATTTGATTTTTATTTAAATCTTCTGCTACATTTCTTATAAAAATTGCATTTTGATCTGCAGGTTTTATTTGGTGTTTCTCTTTTAAAAATTTCATTAATTTTTCTTCAAAAATTAATGCTCTTTCGTAACCTATGCTTGGCTTAAATCCTAAAATAATTTGCCCAATTTTATCTGTGCTTTTTTCGATAAGCTGACTAGTTGTATATGGAATATAAATAAATCTTTCTTCATTGTCTCCACTATCATCTTGAAAAACGCCAACCACTTTAAATGCCCTATTTCCAACATTAATAAATTTACCAATGGCATCTTTATTTTTAAATAAATCTTTTTCTACCAACCTACCAATAACAGCATATTTTGTTTTTTCTTTAATGTCTTTATCGTTAATAAAGCGTCCTTTCATTATAATTGTTTTCTCGGCTAGTTGATGTGAAGGGGCAATACCTTTAACGCCATAGTTATTAGATTTATCTTGGTATTTAATTAGGGAATTTCTAGTAATTTTAGGTGTAATATATTGTAAATAAAAAGGGAAATTTTGTTTTATGTCTGTTAAATCTTGGTTTTTAAATTCAATTAATCTGCCCGATTTAAAACCTTTGTATGGTTGACTAGTTCTTCCCGGAAAAACTTTAAAGACGTTTGTTGCATCATCCATAAAAAACTCATTAAAAGAATTTTTTAACCCATTTCCAAAACCAAAAAGAATAACAAAAATAAAAATTCCTAAAGCCACAGTAAATCCCGACAAAAAAGTTCTGAGTTTATTCTTTTGTATGGTTTGAAATATTTCTTGCCAACTATCTTTACTAAACATACGCTGAAGCTCTTACTTGATTAATCTTATTATCCTCTATAATCACACCATCTTTTAACTGCACAATTCGTTTACACATATTAGCAATATCTTGTTCATGGGTTACAATTAAAATGGTTTTTCCTTCATCATTTATTTCTTGGATTAGTTGCATTACCTCGTAAGAAGTAACAGAATCTAAAGCACCTGTTGGCTCATCGGCTAATAAAACTTTTGGTTCTGCGGCTAAAGCTCTAGCAATAGCTATTCTTTGTTTTTGTCCTCCCGAAAGCTCGCTAGGTAAATGTTTTGCCCAATCTACCAAGCCAACCTTTTTTAAGTATTGCATGGCTTTTTCTTGTCTTTCTTTTCTTGGCACTTTTTGATAATAAAGTGGCAATGCCACATTTTCGAGTGCCGTTTTATAGTTAATTAAATTAAATGATTGAAAAACAAAACCTAGAAATTTATTGCGGTATCTTGCTGCTTTGGTTTCGTTTAAGTTTTTAATTTCTACACCATCTAAGGTATAAATTCCTTCATCGGCCTCGTCTAACATTCCTAAAATATTTAGTAAGGTAGATTTTCCTGAACCTGACGACCCCATTATAGCTACTAACTCTCCTTCTGCAATAAAAAGATTAATTCCTTTAAGAACATGTAACGAATTAGTTCCTACTGTATATGATTTATGTAAATTTTCTATCCTTATCATTACTAATATTACATAGTGAATAATGTAAAGTTAGTATAGAAATTGCTTTGGTGTTATAAAATTACACCAATGGAAAGTAAAAAGGATAAATGGCTTTTAATATTTTATCTTGATATTACTTTTTTTCTTCTGCCTTGTTTAAGTCTTAATTTTCTCAGGTGCTGCATTTTAGTAATCTTTTTCTTTTTGGTATGATTTCGTCCTCGATAAAACATTACTCCGACAATGGCTGCTAAAAACAAAGCAGTAACAAGGAATATAATAAGATTTGATTCCATAATTTTTAATATTAAGTTAGACGACAGGTAGTTAAAATCAACTTAATAGATGAATAAAATAAATTTATAGACTAACATCTATTTTTCATCTATTAAATTATACGTTAAGTTTTTAAATTTTGTTACCTTTATTTTTTATATGTCGAAAAATATTAGAAAAAAAATACGGCCTCAAAAGCAAAAAATTAATAGCGATTTTCTTTATCAAGAGATTATCGAAGGAAATACTGTTGCTTTAGGTAAAGCTGTTACTTTAATAGAAAGCACTTTAGAAGCACATCAATTAACAGCACAAAATTTAATAGAAAAATGTTTGCCTCATACTGGTAAATCAATAAGAATAGGAATTACAGGAGTTCCCGGTGTTGGAAAAAGCACTTTTATAGAATCGCTTGGAAATTATCTTATTAAAGAACACCATAAAAAAGTAGCTGTTTTAGCTATCGACCCAAGTAGCAAAAAGAGTGGCGGAAGTATTTTAGGTGATAAAACAAGAATGAACTTATTGGCAACTAATAAAAATGCTTTTATTAGACCAAGCCCTTCTTCGGGTACTTTAGGAGGCGTTTCAAAAGCAAGCAGAGAAACCATAATTTTATGCGAAGCCGCAGGTTTTAATGTAATTTTAATTGAAACAGTTGGTGTAGGTCAATCGGAAACAACAGTAAAATCAATGGTAGATTTTTTCTTATTATTAATGCTAGCTGGTGCTGGAGATGAGTTGCAAGGAATAAAAAGAGGAATAATGGAAATGGCAGATGCTATTTTGATAAATAAAGCTGATAATGACAATATTACTGCTGCCAATTTAGCAAAAAATGCCTATAAAAATGCCTTACATTTGTTTCCTGCAAACGAAAATAATTGGACTCCAAAAGTGGAAACCTGCTCTGCTTTAGAAAATAAAAATATAGCTAAAATTTGGAAAATTATTGATGATTATATGCTTTTAACGAAAGCTAATTCCTTTTTTGAAAAAAACAGAAAAAATCAAGCAAAACTATGGTTTACAAGCACTATTGATAATTCGATAAAAACATTATTTTATAATAACAATAAAATAAAAAAGTTAATTACTGATTTAGAACAAAAAGTAGTAAACCACGAAATTAGTCCTTACAAAGCAGCTAAAACATTAATTTCATCTTTCAAAAGATGATGAAAATCACATTTTTATTATTTAATCATCGTAGTTTTGCGAAAAAAGAAATAATGAAAAAATTAAAAACTATTGCCTTATTTTTATTGTTGTTAATGGCTTTTCAAGGTTTTTCTCAAGAAATCAAAGAGCTTCCTGCTAAATCTAACAAAGGTAAAATATATGCTTTTTGGGGTTGGAACAGGGGTTGGTACACCAACTCTGACATTCGATTTACAGGAAATAATTATGATTTTACCTTAACCGATGTAAAAGCTTTTGATAGACAATCTGATTTTGGTGTTGACCCTTATTTTAACCCTGCACGAATTACCATACCACAAACCAATTTTAGAATAGGGTATTTTTTAAATGATAAAATAGATATTTCTGTTGGTGTAGATCACATGAAATACGTAATGAGAAACAATCAAACCGTAAAAATAAATGGAAAAATTAATGATGGTTCTGCTTTTGATGGCGTTTATAATAATGAAGATATAAATTTAGGCTTAGATTTTTTAATTTATGAGCACACCGATGGCTTAAATTATTTAAATGTTGAAATAACACGAAATGATGATTTATTACAGTTTTTAAAGCTACATATCAATCCTGATAAAGTACAAATAAATACCTTAATAGGTTTTGGCGTTGGAGCATTAATGCCAAAATCTAATGTAACCTTGTGGAACAAACCACGAAATGATGAGTTTCATTTTGCAGGTTATGGCTTTGCGGCAAAAATGGGTTTAAATGTTACACTGTTTAAATATTTTTTTATGAGAAGCGAGTTTAAAGGTGGTTTTATTGATATGCCAGCGGTAAGAACTTCTGCCGACCCAGTAGATAGGGCTAGCCAGTTCTTTTTCTTTAATCAACTAAATTTTACTATAGGTTTTACAATCAATCCTTTCAATTAACGACAATACTAAGTTTTGAATATTAAACTGTGGCATTTAATACGCAAACCCAATGCCATAAAAGTTACACATTAAACCTAAAGTGCATTATATCACCATCTTCAACAATATATTCTTTACCTTCAATGCCCATTTTACCAGCATCTTTACATGCCGATTCTGAACCAAGCGTAACAAAATCGTTGTACTTTATAACTTCGGCACGAATAAATCCTTTTTCAAAATCGGTGTGTATTACTCCTGCTGCTTGAGGTGCTGTCATTCCTTTGCTAATCGTCCAAGCCCTAACTTCTTTAACACCTGCGGTAAAATAAGTTTCTAAGTTTAACAAACGATAAGCCGCTTTAATCAACACATTAACCCCAGCTTCATTTAGGCCAATATCTTGTAAAAATTCTTGTCGTTCATCATAGGTATCTAACTCCGCTATATCGGCTTCTATTTGAGCTCCTATCATAATTACTTCGGCATTTTCTTCTGCTATGGCTTTTTTTACTTCTTCAACATATTTGTTTCCACTTACAACCGAAGCCTCATCAACATTACAAACATATAAAACAGGTTTATTGGTCAATAAATAAGCATCTTTAATAAATTTAAATTCCTCGTCAGTTACAGCTACAGCTCTAGCAGATTTTCCTTTAAGCAAAGCAGTTTCGTAACGTAAAAGTACTTCTTGTTCTTTCAAAATAGATTTATCGCCTGTTTTAACTTTTCTTTTTATACCATCTAACTTTTTCTGAACCGTTTCTAAATCTTTTAATTGCAACTCAAAATCAATAATTTCTTTATCGTTAATCGGATTCACTTTGCCATCAACATGCACCACATTATCATCATCAAAACATCTTAACACATGAATAATAGCATCAGTTTCTCTAATATTTGCTAAAAATTTATTTCCCAAACCTTCTCCTTTACTCGCTCCTTTTACCAAGCCAGCAATGTCAACAATTTCAATTGTTGTTGGTTGTACTCGTTCTGGATTAACTAATTTTTCTAACTTTTCTAATCTTTCATCAGGCACTGTAATAACACCCACATTGGGTTCTATGGTGCAAAAAGGAAAGTTTGCAGATTGTGCTTTTGCATTCGATAAACAATTAAATAAGGTAGATTTTCCTACATTAGGCAAACCCACTATTCCACATTTTAAAGCCATAATTTTTTTTTTAAGATGGCAAAGATATATTTTTTTGGCTTATAAGTTGCTAACAACGAATTGATAAAAAGATGTAATTATTTTGACAAAATTAAGGTTAAATAATTATTAATTTTGTCTTAAATTATTAAAATCAATGGCCAAAGAAAGTAAAGCTCAGAAAGTAATTTATACCATATTAAACCCTTTAATTCAATTATTTGTTAAGTTAAAGATAACACCTAATATGCTTACCTCTTTTGGGTTAATACTAAATATTGTAGCTGCTATTATTTTTATTGTTGGTGCTAAATTTACTGGCAGAGAAAACATGACTTACGTTGGCTGGGGTGGTTTTACCATTTTAATAGCAGGTTTGTTTGATATGATGGATGGAAGATTGGCCAGAATTGGAGGTATGTCTAGCTCATTTGGTGCATTGTACGACTCTGTTTTAGATAGATACAGCGAACTAATTATGTTTTTTGGCATCTGTTTTTACTTAATTTCTCAAAGTTATTTTTTAAGTTCCATGTTTGCTTTTGTTGCCTTAATAGGTTCTATGATGGTAAGTTATATCAGGGCAAGAGCCGAAAGCCTAGGCATTAATTGTAGCATTGGCATGATGCAACGCCCTGCACGCGTTGTTACTATTGGTGCTGCTGCAATGTTTTGCGGTATTTTCTATTTCTTTTTTGGAAGTGTAACCATTCCCTTAAAAGATTTACCTATTCCCCTATTTCAAACAGTATCTATTTTTACTTTACCCCTTACTTTTGTTGCAATTGCAGCTAATATTACCGCCATTAAACGATTAAATTTTTGTAAAGTAGCATTATTAAAAAAAACAGATGAAAAGTAAAAAAAAATATCCCTACTTATTTTTGCTTCTTGTAATTGTTAGTTTTTCTTTTACAATAACCGGCCATGAAGATGTTTTTAAAGGCTATCCTGTACCAACAGATAAGAACATGATTTTTTATATTCAAAAAAATTACAATACCAATACTGTTGTTTATACTGCCAATCTTAACAAAGATGGTAAACTCGACCCTAAAAAACCTGTAAATGCTTTTTGGAGAAGATACCAAGAAGATGGCAGAATAAAAGCATTATCATTTTTTGAAAACACCTTCGGTTTTGGCATTAACTCAAAACCCATAAAAAATAAAAAAAATGCCTACCTATTCTCTTTAACAGGATTAAAAAAAATTAAATTTGTTATTACACAAAACAAACAAGGAGTAGTTGAAGTAGCTACAATGATTAATAATATCCCCTCTAAAATTAAACGCGTATATATTGTTGTAGCTGCACATAAAAACTTGGTTTTTCCTAAAATAGCCTCCATAGAAGTTTTTGGTAATTCACTAAAAACAAACAAATTAACTTACCAAAAAATAATTAACGACTAAGCATGTTGTATTACATAGCCTGTAACTGAAGTTGTTTAAAGTCGAAATAATAAGTTAAAAACGTTTCTTTTTCCACATAATATCGTTATTTCTTTGAACCATATCTCGGATATGTTGCTCAAAAATGCTTCATTCTGCAAAAAAAATAATCCATTTTCATTCTCAAAATTCAACTTTAAACAACTTCTCTATAAGCTTGCCGACAAATACAATTTATATTTAATGTAATCAATAACTTTTTAATTTGTTATAGCTACATTTGTGGCTAATTTATAAAAATCAAACAATTAATTTAAATACATTATAATGAGTATTAATATTGCAAATGCAGACGGAAAACTTGGTATATTATTACCAGGAATGGGCGCGGTTGCTACAACTTTAATAGCTGGAGTTCATGCGGTAAACAAAGGAATTGCCAAACCTATTGGCTCAACCTCTCAAATGGGAACAATTCGTTTAGGAAAAAGAACGGATAACAACACTCCTTTAATTAAAGACTTTATTCCTTTAGCCGACATCAAAAACTTAGTTTTTGGCGGTTGGGATATCTTTGAAGAAAATGTGTACCAATCGGCAAAACACGCTGGTGTTCTAGATAGTTCTCTTTTAGAACAATTAAAACCTGAGTTAGAAGCTATTAAACCAATGAAAGCCGTTTTTGATAATAGATATGTTACAAAATTAAATGGAACATACATTAAAGATGCAGCTAATAAAATGGAATTAGCCGAAGCTTTAAGACAAGATATTAGAGATTTTAAAGCTAAAAACAATTGCGATAGGTTGGTAATGGTGTGGACAGCCTCTACCGAAATTTATATACAAGAATCAGCAGTACATCAAACCATTGAAAGTTTAGAAGAAGGCATGAGGAATAACGATGAAAATATTCCACCTAGCATGTTATACGCTTATGCCGCCATTAAAGAAGGTATTCCTTACGCAAATGGTGCTCCTAATTTATCAGCAGATATTCCGGCTTTGGTGCAATTAGCTAAAGAAAATAAATCGCCTATTTGTGGTAAAGATTTCAAAACTGGTCAAACATTAATGAAAACAATTTTAGCTCCAGGCTTAAAAGTAAGGTCATTAGGTGTTAATGGTTGGTTCTCTACCAATATTTTAGGTAACAGAGATGGTGAAGTTTTAGATGACCCAGCTAGTTTTAAAACTAAAGAAGTATCTAAACTTAGCGTGTTAGACAGCATTTTTGAGCCAGAAAAAAACCCCGATTTATACAAAGATTTATACCACAAAGTACGTATTAATTATTATCCACCACGAGGCGATAATAAAGAAGGTTGGGATAATCTTGATATTTTTGGTTGGTTAGGCTATAAAATGCAAATTAAAGTAGATTTTCTTTGTAAAGACTCCATTTTAGCAGCTCCGCTCGTTTTAGATTTGGCTATTTTCTTAGATTTAGCTTCAAGATCAGAAATGTCTGGTGTGCAAGAATGGTTATCTTTCTTTTTTAAATCGCCACAAACAGTAAAAGCAGAATTATTGCCAATGCACGATGTGTTTAAACAAGAAATGAAACTTAAAAATACGCTTCGCTACCTAAAAGGCGAAGAATTAATTACACATTTAGGATTAGATTACGAAGATTAATTATTGTATAATTTTTAAGGGGAGTTCTAAAAATTCATTCGCATCAAAATTTTCATCATTTTTTATAGACAAGGAAAATTTATGAAACACTATCGTGATAATGTAAATAAATTTGAAGCAGGATATAAGAAATGATGGAAACCTATGAGGAACAAAGCTAATAAACAATGCTATTCATGTGCTGGTTCAAAAGTTCACTGAACTTTTGCCCTGCCTTTCATCTTATTCATTATCTTTGTTTTTTGAAAGAAATGAATTACTAGAACTCCCCTTAATATTTTTAAAGGCTGTTAATTTATTTTGGCAGCCTTTTACATAAAATGAAAGTTATATACAAAATAATTGCCACTTTTTTCGGTGCAGGCTATGCTCCTTTTGCACCAGGCACCGTTGGTGCATTATTTGGCTGTGGATTTTTATACTTTTTTGAATATTTTAATATTATTTCATTTTACCAATCACCTATTATTTTATTAATCATCATTTTAATAGCTACCATATTAGGTATAATTTCTACAAATAAATTAATCCCAACATGGGGAAAAGACCCCTCTAAAGTAGTAATAGACGAAGCTGTAGGTATTTGGGTTTCCATGCTTTTTATTCCTTTTAATTGGATTAATTTACTAATTGCCTTTGTCCTTTTTCGTTTTTTTGATATTGCTAAACCATTAGGAATTAGAAAACTAGAAAATTTACATGGAGGAATAGGTGTGATGGCAGATGATATATTAGCAGGCGTTTATTCAAATATACTTTTGCAAATCATTATTACTTTTGTTTTATGAGTGGTAATGCTAAAAATTGGTTTATTTCCTTGTTTAAATTCCAAATTGCTGGATTTTTAGCTACAATACTTGATTTCTCTACCTTAATATTTTTAACCGAAATTTTTCATGTTTGGTATGTAGCATCTACAGCAATAGCAGCATTTTTTGGTGCAATAATCAACTTTTTAATTTGTAAATATTGGGCTTTTGTTGGATCAAAAAATAACATTGCCAACCAAATAACCAAATACGCCATCGTTTCTTTAGGAAGCCTAATTTTAAATACATTGCTTGTTTATTTACTAACCAATTTTTGCCAATTCGATTATAAAATTTCTAAAATAATTACTGCTATTTTTATTGCTATTAGCTATAACTTCCTGCTCCAAAAATATTACGTTTTTAAAAAATAATACCACTTGTTTAACATCTTAATGTTGAAAATAAGAATGGCTAGCAGTAAAACTAAAACAGGCATTTACTTATCATTACATAAATTTTTTAGCATGAAATTATTTAATATTACTGTTATCTTCCTGTTTTCAATTGTATTATTTTCTTGTGGAGGAAAAGAAAAAACCGATGAAGGGAAAAAAATATTTAGGTACAACGAATCTGCAGGAATTACCTCTTTAGACCCTGCTTACTCTAGAAACATCGAAAATATTTGGGTTTGCAACCACCTATACAATGGCTTGGTGCAAATGGATAATAACTTAAAAATTATCCCTTGCATTGCTAAAAGTTGGGAAATTTCAGCAGATGGAAAAACCTATACTTTCCATTTAAGAAATGATGTTACATTTCATGATAATAAACTATTTAAAGGTAACAAAGGTAGAAAGGTTGTTGCTAGCGATTTTGTTTTTAGTTTTAATAGAATTTTAGATGAAACCGTTGCTTCTTCTGGAAAATGGGTCTTTAATAATGTAGATTTCTCTGAAAAACATCATTACAAAGCTTTTGAAGCCGTTGATGACACAACCTTAAACATTTATTTAACAAAACATTTCCCTCCATTTTTAGGCGTTTTAACCATGCAATATTGCGATGTAGTACCTTTTGAAGTTGTTAATTATTATAAAAATGATTTCCGTAATCACCCTGTCGGAACAGGTCCTTTTAGATTTAAAATGTGGGAAGAAGGAAACAAAATGGTTTTACTCAAAAATAAAAATTATTTTGAAAAAGATACGGACAACTCAAAACTTCCACATATTGATGGTGTTGCCATTACATTTCTTAAAGATGAGGAGATGGAATTTCTTAAGTTTTTAGATGGTGAATTAGATTTTGTTTCTGGTAGAGATGGTGATAACAAAAATATTATATTTACTAATGATGGAAAATTAAAAAAAGAATACCAAGAAAAATTCAAGATGCTAACCCACCCTTATTTAAACACAGAATATTTAGGCTTTTTAGTTGATGAAGATTTAGAGATAGTAACTAAAAGTCCATTAAGAAAAAAGTTGGTGCGACAAGCTATAAATTATGGTTTTAACAGAAAAGAAATGATTGCCTATTTAAGAAAAAACATAGGCACACCTGCTAATGCTGGATTTATACCAAAAGGGCTGCCTTCTTATAATGATAGCTTGGTAAAAGGCTACACTTATAATCCTGAAAAAGCCAAAGAATTACTTTTCTCAGCAGGGTTCCCTAACGGGAAAGGGTTACCAGAAATAACACTTTTTACGACAAAAGATTACGTTGATTTGTGCGAATTTATTCAACATCAATTAAGTGAAATAGGTATTAAAATTAAAATCGAACTAAATCCTGCCATTACCCACAGAGAATTAATAGCAAGATCGAAATTTAACTTTTTTAGAAAATCTTGGATAGCCGATTATCCTGATGCAGAAAACTATTTATCCTTATTTTACAGTAAGAATTTCTGTCCAAACGGTCCAAATTATACCCATTTTAAAAACTTTGCATTCGATAAATTATACGAAAAATCACAAACCGAAACCAACGATTCAATAAGGTATAATTACTACCAACAAATGGACAGAATAATTATTGAAGAAGCTCCTGTAGTTCCTCTTTACTATGATGAGGTAGTACGGTTAGTAAGCAATAAAGTTGAAAATTTAGGCATTAATCCTGTAAATTTATTAGAATTAAAAAAAGTTAGGCTAAAAAACTAAATCGAATAAACAGCGTTAGTCATTATGTTGTCTTCCCTTTATTTTACCTACTTTGAACTCTTTATTTAGCTCAGCACTTTCTTCTAATAATTTCTTTGATGGGATTTTATCCAATAAGTCATTTAAATTTGGCTGTCCCGCATTAATCCATGCAGTGTACCAATAACTTCCTACTTTTAATATAGCTCTTGTCATTCTTCTTTCTACCATCCCATTAAGCATATTGTTATAATCGCTAGCATATTCTTCAGAATACGCCTTTACCAATACATTTCCCCTATTTTCGTAAGCGTATTTTTGATCTTTAGGGAACTCACTATTTAATATCTTTTCTAAGTTTAAAACGGAATCTTTTGCTGCAAAACTTCCTTTTATTGTTGTCCATTCATCATCTAAAATATGAGATACATATTTTGCTCTACCAACAAAAAAGTCATAATTCTTGGCTTTTAATTCTGGCAATCTCGACTCCCAAAAACCATGAATTCCATGCTGTCCAGTCATATCGCCATTGTAATTTTCTGTAACATGCAAGGGAACATGCGAATCACCAATATAGTGACCTAAATCGGCCGAAAGACGAATAATTTTATTATAATTTTTTTCTTCAAAAGCTTTCGTTAATCTATTTACAACTACATTTACATGCCAAGGAACAATACCATAAGCCTGTAAAGTATCTTCTGTAAATTTTGCTACAGCGTCTTTCCATTTTTTTGGAACTACCTTAAAAGGGCTTTCTCCATTTTCTGCATAATGGTCAATATCTATGTAATGATGAGCAGCCTCTCCATCAACTGCGTATCTTCTTTTATCAGGGTCAACGGCATGTTCTGTAATAAACTCAATGTTTTTTTTGTAAAATTTAATCATCTTCGGAGGAAGCGTAAAAACTGCCATTCTATTAATCTTCTTATGAGCAAAAAATCCCCAAGAATATACTTTAGGTTGATTAATAAAGGCTATTAAACCCATAATCAAAATTCCTGTAATATATTTTAATAAAAACTTCATTTCCTCTATTTATTAGCAATTAATTTTCCTCCTTCTAATATAGGTACAATATCTGTTTTATCCAAAGTTAGGCAATAAATTATATCTTCTTCTAAATTTAGCCTGCTTAATCTTTTTCTATGAGAGGATATCTCTAAGAATTTGTACATATCATCTTTAGCAGCTTTAAACATATTTATAGATGCAATTGATGAATCTGATAATTTATTGAATCTTAAATTTTTCGAGAGTTTATAAGCTACAGCTCCTGCAAACAAAGTATCTTCTAAATTAAACCTATCTTTCCAGCCAGCACATAACAGTAAAACATCTTTATCTTCTTTTTCCAAATAAGTACACAAAGCTGAAATATTTGTAAATGCACCTACCACAACTTTGTCCGCATTTTTAGCTAATTCTATAGCTCTTGTGCCATTTGTGGTGGTAAAAACTATCGATTTATTTCTGAACTCTTTTTTATTAAAGTTTAACGGAGAATTTCCAAAATCAAACCCTTCTACAATCTCAGATTTACGTTCTGCTCCAACCAAGTAGCCTTTTTGTTTGTATGCTTCTGCTTCTGCTAAGGTAGCAACAGGAATTACTTCTTTTACACCATGCTTAAAAGCTGCACATATTGTTGAAGTTGCTCTAAAAATATCTATCACAACAACTACACAATCTTTCTGTTCAAAATAAGTTGAAAATAATTTAGGAGAGAAAATTACTTCAATTTTCCGTCCATTTCCTGAAGATTCTTCGCTCATCTTTTTAGTTTGAAACTTTTAACTTTAGACTAAGTTTATCCTTTATAAAAAGGTGTTTTAACAATTTTAGCTTTTATTTTTTTATTTCTTATCGCAATATAGATTTCTGTATCTAATTTAGCAAATGCTGTTTTTACATAGCCCATTCCTATTGCTTTGTTTAAAGATGGTGACATAGTACCAGAGGTTACTATTCCAATATTGTTACCTTCGGCATCTACGATTTCGTAATCGTGACGGGGAATTCCTCTATCTATTAACTCAAAACCGACTAATTTTTTAGTTACTCCATTTTTCTTTTGGAGTAAAAGGTTTTCTGCATTGGTAAAATCTTTTGTAAATTTAGTAATCCATCCTAAACCTGCTTCTATTGGAGAGGTTGTATCATTAATATCATTTCCGTAAAGGCAAAAACCCATTTCTAACCTTAAAGTATCTCTACAAGCCAAGCCTGCCATTTTCATGTCAACTTTTTTTCCTGCTTCCATTAAGGCATTCCAAATAACTTCGGCATCTTCATTTTTAAAATAAATTTCATATCCGCCTGCTCCTGTATATCCAGTAGAAGATACAATGACATTATCTACCCCCGCAAAAATTCCTTCTTGAACAGTGTAGTAAACCATATCTAAATCCATGTTAGTTAAAGAAGATATCATTTTTTTTGCATTTGGTCCTTGTACTGCCAATAATGAAATATTATCGGAAATATTTTTTATATCAACGTTACTTGTATTATGAGCAACAACCCAATCCCAATCTTTATCAATATTAGCTCCATTTACAACCAACATGTAATCATCCTTCCCCATCATATACACCAATAAATCATCTACAATTCCTCCTTCATTATTTGGAAAACATGAGTATTGAACTTTTCCCGGAACCAACTTTGAAGCATCGTTAGATGTAATTCTTTGAATTAAATCTAAAGCCCCATCGCCTTGAATAATAAATTCGCCCATGTGAGATACATCAAAAATACCTACATTATTTCTCACATTTAAATGTTCATCAATTAACCCTGTGTATTGAACGGGCATATTAAATCCTGCAAAAGGAAGCATCTTGGCTCCTAAATCAATGTGTTTTTGTTTTAATTTAATCTCTTTTAATGCTACTACTTCCATAATTTTATAATTTAAAAAAACAAATGTAGAAAAATATGTGTGAATGAATCGTTTTAGATGTTAACAGTTTTTAATTTTTATGTTAAAAAATCAAAGTATAATCATTTAAGGTTAATTACTATCTTTGGAAAGAATATTATATTATGATTTTTAGAGGAAAAAATACACCACGTTGGATTATCTTTTTTATAGATATTATCATTGTAACCTGCTCTTTAGTAATAGCCTATTTAGTTCGCTTTAATTTTAAAATACCTAAAGTTGAATTAGTTACATTTAACATTGTTTTTCCTATAATTATTTTAACTAGGGCTACTTCTTTTATTATTGCCAAAACTTATGCGGGAATAATAAGGTACACAGGTTCGAAAGATACTCAACGAATTTTTATTACACTTAGCATAGGTAGTATTGCTTTTGTAATTTTAAACTTTTTTACTTTTCAGTTGTGGGGACATCGGTTTGTTATACCTTTCTCTATTATTATTATAGAGTATTTGCTAACCACTTTTGTGATGGTTGCTGCTAGAATCTTTGTAAAAGTAATTTATGCAGAATACAGCGATAAAACCACAGAGAAATCTAATGTTATTATTTTTGGTGCTGGTGAAGCAGGGATCATCACAAAAAAATCGTTAAACGAAAATGCTGGAATAAAATATACAGTAGTGGCTTTTATTGATGATAATAAAAGTAGATGCGGAAAAAAAATCGACCAAATAAATATTTATCATACCGATAAATTAGAAGATTTATTGCTTAAAGAAGCTATTGAACATCTTATTATATCAATACAAAACCTATCGAGTACTAGGCTAAACGAAATTACCGAAATTTGTTTAAAGCACAAAGTAAATGTTTTATCCGTTCCGCCCGTTAGCAAATGGATTAATGGAGAATTAAGTTTTAAACAAATAAAAAATGTTAAAATTGAAGATTTACTCGGTCGTCCATCAATTAAACTAGATAAAAAAAAAATAGCCAAACAAATAAACAATAAAATAGTATTAATTACTGGAGCCGCTGGTTCTATTGGCAGCGAAATAGTAAGACAAATTACAAAATACAACCCAAAATCAATTATTTTGGTCGATCAAGCAGAATCACCTCTTTATGAAATTGAATTTGAAATTAACCAAAAAATTAGTGGCAAATTATGTGAAATAGTTATTGGAGATGTTAGAAGTAAAGAAAGAATGAATAATGTTTTTAACACTTTTCGCCCTGAAATTGTTTTTCATGCAGCAGCTTACAAACACGTTCCTTTAATGGAAAATAATCCTTCGGAAGCTATTTTAACCAATATTTTAGGTACAAAAAATATAGCAGATTTATCAGTCGAGTATCACATCGAAAAATTTGTAATGGTTTCTACCGATAAAGCTGTAAACCCAACAAATGTTATGGGAGCATCAAAAAGAATTGCCGAAATTTATACCCAATCGCTCAATAAAAATACAACAACAGAGTTTATTACCACTCGTTTTGGAAACGTTTTAGGTTCTAATGGCTCTGTAATTCCTTTATTTAAAAAACAAATAGAACAAGGGGGACCTATTACTGTTACTGACCCTGAGATTACCCGTTTTTTTATGACTATCCCAGAAGCTTGCCAGTTAGTTTTAGAAGCAGGAATTATGGGTAAAGGTGGAGAAATTTTTGTTTTTGACATGGGTAAGTCAGTAAAAATAGTCGATTTAGCAAAAAAGATGATTAAACTTTCTGGTTTAGAACTAGGTAAAGATATTCAAATTGTATTTTCAGGATTAAGACCAGGAGAAAAGCTTTATGAAGAATTATTAAACAACAAAGAAAACACATTGCCAACCAAAAATAATAAAATATTGGTAGCCAAAGTAAAAGAATACAATTTTGATGAAGTTACTACTCAAATTAATAACTTAATTGCTTTGTTTAACACCCAAGATAATTTTGAGATTGTTACTAAAATGAAGGAACTTGTTCCTGAATTTATTAGTAAAAACTCTATCTACGAAAAGTTAGACGAAGATTGTTAACTAAAATTCTTATCCATTTTTTTAAGAGAAATATTCTTTATAACCCCACTTCTTTAATTGAATAATCTTTACTTTTGTCGTTTAATTTTAATATTCATAATTTATAAATAATTATAGCATGGCAAACGCATTTTTTAATGTTCCAGTAGCAGCAAACGAGCCCATAAAAGGTTATGCTCTGGGAAGTCCGGAAAGAGAAGAACTTAAAGCAAAATATAATGAATTAAAAAATACCACCATTGACGCACCAATGATTATTGGCGGTAAAGAAATTCGTACAAATAATTTGGTTGAGATGCACCCTCCACACGACCATCAGCACTTACTGGGAAAATATCATAAAGGCGATGGAACCCATGTAAAACAAGCCATAGCATCTGCTTTAGCCGCAAAAGAAAGTTGGGCAAACATGCCATGGCAAGATAGAGCTGCCATCTTTTTAAAAGCTGCCGAATTGTTGGCAGGTCCTT
>CAZVEW010000046.1:0-16893 GCA_964625955.1 uncultured Vicingus sp.
ACTGGCTCTGTCAAAATTTTGGTGGGTATCTTTTAACCAAGCGGCTTTTAAGCATAATAAACGCGATGCTTCAATTTCTGTAGCCATATCGGCTAATTTAAAAGCAATGGCTTGATGTTGACAAATTGGTTTGCCAAAAGCTTCTCTTTCTTTCGAATAAGCGGTAGCTAACTCAAAGGCTCCAGAGGCAATTCCTAAGGCTTGAGAGGCAATGCCAATACGTCCTCCAGACAATATCATCATGGCAAATTTAAATCCAAAGCCATCTTCTCCAATTCTGTTTTCTTTAGGCACTTTTACATCATTAAATAACAAAGTGTGCGTATCGGAAGCCCTAATGCCCATTTTGTTTTCTTTTGCTCCAACAATAAAACCGTCCCATGCTTTATCTACAATAAAAGCATTAATTCCTTTGTGTTTTTTTGCAGCATCTGTTTGGGCAATTACAATACAATAACTAGATGAACCTCCGTTAGTTATCCAGTTTTTAGTGCCATTTAACAAATAATAATCTCCTTTATCAATGGCGGTAGTTCTTTGCATGGTGGCATCAGAGCCTGCTTCGGGTTCTGACAAGCAAAAAGCACCAATTTTTTCTCCTTTGGCACAAGGAACTAAATATTTTTGTTTTTGTTCTTCTGTCCCAAATTTCTCTAATCCCCAACAAAACAAAGAGTTATTAACCGACATCACCACCGAACACGAAGCATCTACTTTGCTAATTTCTTCCATTGCCAAAACGTAAGAAATGGTATCCATTCCGCCACCTCCGTATTTTGGGTCAACCATCATACCTAAAAACCCCAACTCGCCCAATTGTTTTATTTCTTCTTTAGGAAATTGTTGTTTTTCGTCTCTTTCAATTACACCAGGTTTTAATACATTTTGTGCAAAATCTCTTGCAGCATCTCTTACCGCAATATGTTCTTCTGTCAATTCTATATTCATAATTTTTATATTTATTTTTGAGGATACCAAAAGTAGTTGTTTAATTTAGATTTTCAAAAAAATGGATACTTATAATGTGATAGGAATTATGTCGGGCACTTCTTTAGATGGGTTAGATATTTGTTATTGTAGTTTCTTTTTATCAAAAAATAATAAATGGAATTTTAACATAAATTATGCTACAACAGTAAGTTATTCGTCTTTTTTAACTGCTAAATTAAGCAATGCCAAAGTGCTAAATGGTTTAGATTTAATGTTTTTACATAACGATTTAGGTAATTTTATAGGAAAAGAAATCAATAAATTTATTAAACTACATCATATCAATAAAAAAGAAATTAATTTTGTAGCATCTCACGGACACACCGTTTTTCATCAACCACAAAAACATTTAACCACCCAAATAGGCAATGGAGCCAATATTACTGCCATTACTCAATTGCCTGTGGTTTGTGATTTTAGAAGTACAGATGTTGCACTTGGCGGACAAGGTGCTCCGTTAGTTCCTATTGGAGATAAATTGCTTTTCTCAGAATATGATTACTGCATTAATTTGGGAGGGATAGCCAATGTTTCTTATCAAAAAAATAAGGAACGTATTGCGTTTGATGTTTGTCCTGTAAATATTGTTTTAAACAAATTAGCTCAAAATTTAGGTTTTAATTATGATGAGGAAGGAAAAATTGCCGTATCAGGAGCAATCGATATTGAATTATTAAACCAACTCAACAAAGTTGATTATTATAAGCAATCCTATCCAAAATCGTTGGGAATAGAAGAAATAACTAAACACTTTTTTCCAATTTTAGACAATAATAAAATCGCTACCGAAGATAAATTAGCCACTTTTGTAGCACATATTTCCCTTAAAATTTCAAACGTCATCACTACAAAGAAAAATAACATCCTTTTTACTGGTGGCGGAACTTTTAATACTTTTTTGATGCAGCAAATTCAAGCAAACACCAATAATAAAATAATAATTCCTACCAAAGAAATTATTAATTTTAAGGAAGCTTTAATTTTTGCCTTTCTTGGTGTTTTAAGATGGAGAAAAGAAGCAAATTGTTTGCAATCGGTTACGGGAGCAAAGCAAAACAACATTGGAGGGGGAATTTACTACCCTTTTTAATAAAATCATTTTTTCATTTCGATAATTACAGAAACTTACATATATTTGGGGCTTAATCACCGATAAAATTATTCCAAAATTATGTTAAAAATTAAATCAGTACTTCTCACAGCACTTTCATTTTTAATTCCTTTCATCACTTTTGCACAAAACACAGTCGCAAAAACAACTGGAATTGACGAAAAAATAGATAAACTATTTGGTCATTACACCAGTTGGTTTGTCGATATTATTTTCTACACTATTCCTTTTTCTGCCAACATTCATGTACCGTGGGTTTTAATTGTATTAATTGTTGGTGCTGTTTATTTTACCATTTATTTTAAATTTATCAACCTCACAGGCTTTTTAACTTCAATAAATATTGTTAAAGGAAAATACGATAAATTAGAAAACGAAGGCTATGTAGCTGTATCTGATACTGTTTTTACCGATGATGGAGATAATCCTGACACTATTCGAATAGAAGGCGAACACCATGGCGAAGTATCTCATTTTCAGGCATTAACAGCAGCCCTTTCGGCAACCGTAGGCTTAGGTAATATTGCTGGGGTTGCGGTGGCTATTTCTATTGGTGGACCCGGGGCTACTTTTTGGATGATTATTGCAGGTTTAATTGGCATGTCTTCAAAATTTACAGAGTGTACTTTGGGTGTTAAATACAGAGAAATTGATAAAACAGGAAAAGTTTTTGGTGGTCCGATGTATTACCTATCTAAAGGATTAAAAGAAAAAAACATGTCGAGATTTGGAAAAATTTTAGCTGTAATTTTTGCCATTATGTGTATTGGTGGCTCTTTTGGAGGTGGTAATATGTTTCAATCAAACCAAGCATTTTCTATGCTCGAAACCATAACAGGGGGATCTACCAGCTTTTTACACGGTTATGGTTGGTTATTTGGCTTAGTAATGGCTATTCTTGTAGGAATTGTTATTATTGGTGGGATAAAAAAGATAGCAAAAGTTACCGATAAAATTGTACCGTTTATGGTGGTAATTTATGTTGTTGCTGCCTTAGCAATTCTTGCCATTAATTTTAGAGAAATACCTACCGCTTTTCATCAAATTTTTAATGGTGCTTTTACTGGTGCAGGAATAATAGGAGGTGTGGTAGGTGTATTAATTCAAGGATTTAAAAGAGCAGCATTTTCTAATGAGGCAGGTATTGGTTCAGCATCTATTGCCCACTCCGCTGTAAAAACCAAATATCCAGCAAGTGAAGGATTAGTAGCCTTGCTAGAACCATTTATTGATACCGTTTTGGTTTGCACCATGACTGCTTTAGTACTTGTAATTACCAACGGACATGGCGAAATTATGACTTACGGACAAGAGGTAAAAGAAGGTGTTGAAGTAACATCAAGAGCTTTTGCTAGTACTTTTTCGTGGTTTCCTTACGTATTAACTTTAGCGGTATTGTTATTTGCTTTTTCAACCATGATTTCGTGGTCGTATTACGGATACCAAGCTTGGTCGTATTTATTTGGAAGAAGCAAAAAAATAGAATACACGTACAAAGCACTATTTTGCACATTTGTTATTGTTGGAGCAGCTGCTAAATTAGATTCAGTAATTAATTTTTCTGATGCCATGATTTTTGCCATGCTCGTCCCCAACATGATTGGATTAGCCATCTTATCTCCAAAAGTAAGAGATGAACTAAAACTCTTTTTAGACAAAATAAAATCAGTAGAAACATCAAATTAATTACCCATGAACCTTAAAGACTACTTTGCTTTTACTCGCGGAGAAAAAAGAGGAGTAGTTGTTTTGCTGTCTATTATTCTTGTTTTAATAATAGCCATTCCTTTAGTCGATTATTTAAAACAACACCAACAAACCGATTTTTCTGAATTTGAAACTGCCATTAACAAATTTGAAAAAGAAAGAAAACAAGCCAAAAAAGATGTTTTAAATAAAAAAGAAAATCAACAAATTCAATTATTTAACTTTAATCCCAATACCATTTCTGCTAATGATTGGAAAAAATTAGGATTTGCAGCTTGGCAAATAAAAACCATTTTTAACTACAAAGCCAAAGGCGGAAATTGGAAAACTAAAACTGATGTATCAAAAATTTATGGCTTAACAGCAACTCACTTTCAGCAATTAAAACCTTACATTTTATTGCCTGACGAACTTGAAGAAACAAGTAATTCTAATCAAAAAAAAGAAAAACCTAAAGTAAAGTACTTTAAATTTAACCCAAATACCATTTCAAAAAAACAATGGGAAACACTTGGCTTTAAAGCGTGGCAAATAAAAACTATTTTTAACTATAAAGCTAAAGGCGGAAGTTGGAAAACAAAATTAGATGTGAAAAAAATTTATGGTTTAGCCGAAACCGATTACAATAAACTAGCACCTTACATTTTGTTGCCAAATAAAATTGAAAAGAAGACTTACCAAAAAAATAAAAAAGATTTTACCACCAAAGTAGATATAAATACCGCTTCGGCTAAAGATTTTACTAACTTAAAAGGAATATATTCCGAAAAATATGCGGCAATAATTGTAAAATATCGCAATAGTTTAGGCGGTTTTGTAAAAAAATCTCAACTTAAAGAAGTATGGCACATGAAGCCTGAAACATACAACGGTTTTGTTAATCAATTGGTGCTAAACAATAAAAAACCTAAACAAATTAACATTAATACCACTAAAGCAGATGAATTAAAAACACATCCTTACATTAATTGGAACATGGCAAATGCCATTGTTAAATATAGAAAAATGCACGGCACTTATAAAAAACTTGACGACCTTAAAAACATTCAACTCATTAGCAATAAAACCTACCTTAAAATTAAACCTTATTTAAAAACTAACTAATTATGCCATCAATACACTAATTAATTTGTGTATTCGTGGCTTTTATAATAATGAAAAGAATTTTTAGCAGCCATTGGTCAGCTTACGAATTAATTGATGCTGGCAACAACAAAAAATTAGAACGTTTTGGTAACATTATTACTATTCGCTCAGAAAGAAATGCCTATTTTAAACCCATTTTATCCTACCAAGAATGGAAACAAAAAGCACATTTCGAATTTGTTGAAGAAAGCAATAATAAAGGAGGTTGGAAAACACTACAGCAAACCATGCCAAAAGAATGGCAAATTGGATATAAAAGCTGCATCTTTAACCTAAAACTGACAAAATTTAAACACATTGGCATATTTCCTGAGCAACAAAGCAATTGGGATTTTATTGCTAAACACCTTAAAAAAGGAGATAAATTCTTAAACTTATTTGCTTATACAGGCGGAGCATCTCTTGTTGCTAATGTTGCTGGTGCAGAAGTTTTTCATTGCGACTCGGTAAAACAAGTTATTTCGTGGAGTAAAAAAAACATGGAAAATTCTCATCAAAACAACATTCATTGGGTGTTAGACGATGCCTTAAAATTTGCCGCTAGAGAAGTAAAAAGAGACAATAAATACAAGGGAATAATTATGGATCCTCCTGCTTATGGCATTGGAGCAAATAAAGAACGCTGGAAAATTGAAACTAAATTTCCTGAATTAGTAAAAGTTGCAAGTCAACTTTTAAGTAAAAGTGGATTTCTGATTATCAATACTTATTCTCCAAAATTAAAAGAGGAAGTTATACAAGATGTGGTGGAACCATTATTTCCTGATAAAACTATCGAAATCAATAAACTTTCTATAAAATCGACCACTGGAAAAATTTTAGAATTTGGAGAATTGACAAGGATTTATTGAAACTGTTCGAGACCAAAAAGCAATATATAGCGTGTTGTTAAATCATTATTTTTTATAAATAATTTCAGCCCAAAAGCCTAAATCTAGTGGTGCTTTTTTCCAATTAGATTGACTTGTTTCTCGAAAATAACTTGGCGATTGTAGGAATGCCGATTTAAAAAACAAACCATCTTGTCCAATAGCTGTTACTAATTCAAGTGCCAAAAAGCAATCTTTTCTAATGTAAATGTTTTCTTTTGAAACATTTATGGTTATGGTTCCATTTTTAGATATACCATGCAGATAAATAGGTTTTTTTAGTATATTCTTTGATGGCATACCATTTCTCATTTTATAAATGTTAACCCTAAAAAATATCGAATCAGCTTGATTGCCAATAAAATTAAAATTAAGGCTAATGAGCTGTCCTTTTTTCTTTTTGCGATATTTAAGTACTGTCCCCATTTCAGCACCAAGTGATCTATTTTGAAATCCCCCCACAATTAAAGCCATTTTCACGTTATTCCCACGAACAATTTTTTTAACTTTTGAAGAAGTTACAACAACTTCGTTAATTGAAAAGGATTTGGGTGTTAATGCTATTAAAAAGTCTGATGTGTAGATTAAGAAGTTTTGACACTGACTAACCAATATATCATAATGTTGATATCCTATACAAGAAACTCTTATCGTGTCATTAGCTAAAAGATTGTTTAATGCGAAAGAAAACTTCCCATTATCATTGGTTACAGTCCCTTTATTTTTATGGAGCACTCCAATATTAACAAATTCGATTGATTTTTTTGAATTAGCATCTACAACACGTCCTGACCAAATCTGAGATGTAGCTGTATTGAGTGTGAATAGACTAACAATAATTAAGATAATTTGCTTCATCTAAGAAATGTGAATTATTTTTGAAAAACAAAGTAAACAATAAGCGGAATATTGAATTGTTAAAAAAATATAAATAGTCACAATGTTTGCCAACAGCAATATAATACTTAAGTAAAAATGATCCCAATATATGCCATCTCTTTTTTAACTAAAATTTTAAGCTTAAAATTGATGTAGCTATTTTCTAGTTTTTCATTATTTTATGCTGTGCCCCATTTACCGTTCTTCATTCAGTCATTTTCTTCGTAGTAATAGGAGTAATCAATACCTTTCATAAACATCTCACGGTCATTTATTTTGGTGGTGAGCACATTATTCAAAAGAGTTTTTAGCACACTACTTTTTGTTGGGCTTATCATCATGGCGTTCATGTAATCACGCTTACTTATTTTACTCCAATCCACGCATTTTTTTAGGTGTTTTTTTAATATCAGATCCAACCATATTCGAGTACTTCTGCCATTTCCTTCCATAAAAGGGTGTGCAATGTTCATTTCTACATATTTGTTTATAATTTCGTCAAATGTAGTTGTTGGCATTGCTTCTATTTGCTTTAAGGTGTCGCCTAAAAAACGTGATACTGCAAATTGAAATCCACCTTTTGAAATATTTTTTTGCCTAATTTGTCCCACAAAATCATACAATCCACCAAACAAATAAGCATGTATTTGCTGCAAACCTTTGGTTGTTCCAACTTCTATGCTGTTGATAAAAGAACTTTCAAACAGGGCATAGGCTTTTGTTTTGCTTTTTCCATCAATGCTTTCATCACTGTACGTAAACCATGCTATAAACCTGTTTGCCTTTTTGCTTGGAAATTCTTTACCTAAGGCAATAATACCAATATAATCAAGCATATCGGACAAACGATTTTTGCCATCGGGTGCGAGAAGTTTCAACTGGGTAGTAGCACTAACCACTTCACTTTTTTCTTTCTTTAACTTGGCTTTTAGGTATTTCCAATAGTTGCGTGTTTTAGTGTAGTCGTCTTGGTCGGTAAGCACGGCAACAATATCCAGCACGCTAAACCACCATTTGGCGTTTTGTTCGTCCCAAACGGCTCGTACTTCGCGGTCGTCAAAAAAACGTATGGATACTTTTGCTTTACACATAATATTATCTATTATATTACTTTTTAATTAATCCTTGTAAAGTTAGGATAATTTCTCTCTTTTAGTCGAAATTTGTGGTGTCACTTTACGATGAACGGTAATGTAAAAAACATACAATTCCATTTTAAGTTGTATTAAAAGTAGTAATTTTCTAATAAAGAATCCTTTGTTGAAAAATTAAATAAAAATGCTTATAGTAGATGCCATCTCTTTTTTAACTAAAATTTTAATCTTAAAATTGTAATCCATTAAAAATGATAAAAATGATAAGCACAAGATTAAGAGAAGCAATACGAGATGTACCCGATTTTCCTAAGAAGGGCATTGTTTTTAAAGACATTACCCCTATTTTATTAAACCCACAACTAACACGAGATATTGTTGATGAAATGGCTAAAAATGTTAGCGATTTAAACTTAAATGCTGTTGTAGGCATAGAAAGTAGAGGGTTTTGGTTTGGAATAATGCTTGCCAATAAATTAAATATTCCGTTTATTCCTATCAGAAAAAAAGGAAAATTGCCCTATAAAACAGTTTCTTATAATTATGATTTAGAATATGGATCTGCAGCAATTGAAATGCACAAAGATGAATTAAAAGAAAATTGGAATGTTTTAATTCACGATGACTTATTAGCAACGGGAGGTACTGCTTGTGCTGCCGCAGAATTAATAAAAACGCAAAATACCAATGTTGCAGGATTCTCTTTTGTTGTTGATTTATCTTTTTTAAATGGTGCGGAAAAATTAAAAAAATATTCCGAAAATATATTTAATTTAGTGCGTTATTAAAAAAATAGAATATGAATTTTGGAATGACAGAAAATCAGCACATGATTGCTGATATGATTAAAAAATTTAGCGAAAAACATATCCGCCCAAATATGATGAAATGGGACAATACCCAAGAATTTCCTGTAGAAGTATTTAAAAAATTAGGAGAGTTAGGGTTAATGGGTGTAGTTGTACCTACCGAATATGGTGGTTCTGGAATGACTTACAACGAGTATGTAACAGTGGTTTCAGAAATTGCTAAAGTATGTGGTGCCATTGGCTTATCGGTAGCAGCACACAACTCTTTATGTACCAATCATATACTAATGTTTGGCAACGAAGAACAAAAGAAAAAATGGCTGCCAAAACTCGCTACTGCAGAGTGGATTGGTGCTTGGGGACTAACCGAACACAACACTGGTTCCGATGCTGGAGGCATGAATACCACAGCCAAACAGGATGGAGATTATTGGATACTTAACGGAGCTAAAAACTTTATTACACACGCCATTACAGGCAACATTGCAGTTGTAATTGCCCGTACAGGAGAAAAAGGAGATTCTCGTGGCATGACCGCTTTTGCCATTGAAAAAGGCATAAAAGGTTTTTCTTCTGGAAGAAAAGAAGATAAATTAGGCATGCGTGCCTCCGAAACAGCCGAATTAATTTTTGATAATTGTCGTGTTCACAAAAACAACGTACTTGGTAAAGTTGGAGAAGGATTTATCCAAGCCATGAAAATTTTAGATGGTGGTAGAATTTCTATTGCTTCTTTAGGATTAGGCATTGCAAAAGGAGCTTACGAAGCTGCCTTAAAATACGCAAAAGAACGAGAGCAGTTTAACCAACCTATTTCAAATTTTCAAGCCATAGCTTTTAAATTAGCCGACATGGCAACAGAAATTGAAGCCGCAGAACTATTAATTTACGAAGCTGCCGATTTAAAAGATAAACACCTTGAGGTAACAAAAGTATCTGCCATAGCAAAATACTACTCATCAGAAGTAGCAGTAAAAACAGCAACCGAAGCAGTACAAATTTTTGGAGGTTACGGTTACACCAAAGATTTTCCTGCAGAAAAATATTATAGAGATGCTAAACTTTGTACCATAGGTGAAGGCACCTCCGAAATACAAAAAATGGTAATATCACGAGAAATTTTAAAGTAAAGTTTGGTTATATTAATTTATTCCATAAATTTGCAGCCCTTTAATAGAAAAAGTAAATAAAAATATAATGATAATTATACCTGTAAAAGACGGTGAAAACATCGAAAGAGCACTAAAAAGATACAAAAAAAAGTTTGAAAGAACTGGTGCTTTAAAAGAATTAAGAAGTAGAAAACAATTCGACAAGCCATCTGTTATTAACAGAGCAGAAAGGTTAAAAGCCATCTACGTTGAAAAACTAAGAAAAGCAGAAGAGTAATTTTTTCACAAAAAAAATATTTGCAGTTTAAATAGTATAACTTTTTTTGTAAAATTTCGTTACACTATATAAACTGCTTTTTTATGCTTAAAATTTCACAATTCTGTGATTATCTCTCCCACCAACAAAGGTATTCTCCTCATACAATAACTGCGTATAAAAAAGATTTAGAGCAATTCGCTAACTTCTTAAAAACAACCTATAACATTGTAAGTTTTAAAAACATAAAGCCAACATTTATTCGTACTTGGATGGTGCAGTTAATGGAAAACGAAGTTTCGGCCAAAAGTATTAACAGAAAAATATCAACCTTAAAATCTTTTTTTACGTTTCTTTTAAAAGAAAATTATATTGATAGCACTCCGTTAACAAAAATAATAACACCAAAAATTGCTAAAAGATTACCTGTATTCGTAAAAGAATCAGAAATGCAAAACCTTTTTAACAAAACAATATTTAACAAAACTTTTAAAGGAAGTAGAGATAAATTAATATTAGATTTATTTTATTCTTCAGGAATAAGACTTAACGAGCTAATAAATATTAAATTAAATGATGTTGATATTAGCAATTTAACCATTAAAGTGCTCGGCAAAAGGAATAAAGAAAGAATTATACCAATTAGTAACACCCTAAAAACAGAAATATTTAATTACTTAAAAAAAAGGGAAACAATAAATCCCAGTGAATCTTTCTTGTTTTTAACAAAATTTGGCAAAAAAGTTTACCCAAAGCTTGTGTATCGAATCGTAAACCACTACCTTAGTCTCGTTACAACGGTTGACAAAAAAAGTCCACATGTTTTACGACATACCTTTGCAACACACATGTTAAATAATGGAGCTGATTTAAATTCAATTAAAGAAATATTAGGGCATGCCAATTTATCGGCAACTCAAATATACACACACAATACAACAGAGAAATTAAAAAACATACATAAACAAGCCCACCCAAGGGCATAAATTAAGGAGGAAAAAGTTATGAAAGTAAATGTTAAAATTAATCCAGTAAACTTTAATGCAGATAAAGATTTAATCGAATTTGTAGAAACACGTGTAAACAAACTTGGTAATTATTACGATAAAATAATTGATAGTGAAGTAATGCTAAAAGTAGAAAATACAGGTGATGCAGAAAATAAAATAGCCGAAATAAAATTATTAATACCCGGCAATGATATGTTTGCAAAAAAACAATGTAAATCATTTGAAGAAGCCACAGATTTGGCATTAGAAGCAGTAAAACGACAATTAAAAAAACACAAAGAAAAAGCAAGAAAGATGTAGCCTAAAAAAAATCAGCATTAATTGTTTGATTAGTACAAAATCTTTTATACATTTGCAGACCTTTTTAAAATAGAGGTCTGTTTTTTTATGTAAAAACTAATAAAAGCCGATGTAGCTCAGCTGGCTAGAGCAGCTGATTTGTAATCAGCAGGTCGTGGGTTCGAGTCCCTCTATCGGCTCTAAAAAGCAAGGCTCACCATACTTTTGGTGATAAAGACAAGTTAAGTGTTAATTTGTTAGGTTCTTTAAAATATTGAATGTGCTGGGGAAGTACTCAAGCGGTCAACGAGGACAGACTGTAAATCTGTTGGCTACGCCTTCGTAGGTTCGAATCCTGCCTTCCCCACATAAAATTTTAATTAAAGATGGTATATCTCTAATTAAATAAGATGACTTTAAAAAGCGGGAGTAGCTCAGTTGATAGAGCGTCAGCCTTCCAAGCTGAGGGTCGCGGGTTTGAGCCCCGTCTCCCGCTCTTTTAAAAATACATCAGCAAAAGCCGATGTAGCTCAGTGGTAGAGCACTTCCTTGGTAAGGAAGAGGTCACGGGTTCAAATCCCGTCATTGGCTCTATTAAAAAATGTAAAATGTTAATTAATATAAACTAAGTAATAAAATAAAATCATGGCTAAAGAAAATTACGACCGTTCCAAACCACACTTAAACATTGGAACTATTGGACACGTAGATCACGGTAAAACAACTTTAACTGCTGCAATTACTAAGGTGTTAGCAGAAAAAGGACTATCTGAAATTAAAGACTTTGATCAAATCGATAACGCTCCTGAAGAAAAAGAAAGAGGTATAACCATTAATACTTCTCACGTAGAATATGCTACAGAAAACAGACACTACGCTCACGTAGATTGTCCTGGACACGCAGATTACGTTAAAAATATGGTAACTGGTGCTGCCCAAATGGATGGTGCAATATTAGTTGTTGCTGCAACTGATGGACCAATGCCTCAAACAAGAGAGCATATTCTATTAGGTCGTCAAGTTGGTATCCCTCGTATGGTTGTTTTCATGAACAAAGTAGATATGGTTGATGATGACGAACTACTAGAATTAGTAGAAATGGAAATCAGAGAATTACTTTCTTTCTACGAATATGATGGCGATAATACACCTATTATAGCAGGTTCTGCCTTAGGTGCATTAAATGGTGAAGAAAAATGGGTTCAATCTATTGTTGATTTAATGGCTGCGGTTGATTCTTACATTGAATTACCTCCAAGAGACATTGATAAAGACTTTTTAATGCCAGTTGAGGATGTTTTCTCTATTACAGGTAGAGGTACTGTTGCAACAGGAAGAATTGAAACAGGAATAATTAATTCTGGAGAGTCTGTGGATATATTAGGAATGGGAGATGAAAAATTATCATCAACCGTAACTGGTGTAGAAATGTTTAGAAAAATATTAGATAGAGGTGAAGCAGGTGATAACGTAGGATTATTACTAAGAGGTATAGAAAAATCAGACATTAGAAGAGGAATGGTAATTGCCAAACCTGGCACTGTTACACCTCATACCGAGTTTACTGCCGAAGTTTATGTATTAAAAAAAGAAGAAGGCGGAAGACATACTCCTTTTCACAACAAATATAGACCACAGTTTTACGTTAGAACTACAGACGTAACTGGAGAAATATTTTTAGAAGAAGGAAGAGAAATGGTAATGCCTGGCGATAATGTATCAATTACTGTAAAATTAATAGTACCTGTTGCATTAAATAAAGGATTAAGATTTGCAATTAGAGAAGGCGGAAGAACTGTTGGTGCAGGTCAAGTTACTGAAATCTTAAAATAATAAAGGTAAACCTTTAAATGAAAAAGGATTGAAAAGGTGTCCGCTAAAGGCGGATACCTTTTGTGACTTTAAATTTACGGGTGTAGCTCAATTGGTAGAGTAGTAGTCTCCAAAACTATTGGCTGGGAGTTCGAGTCTCTCCACCCGTGCAAAAAAACATTAAATATGTCTAAAGTAGGAACATACATAAAAGAATCAACAGATGAGTTACTTCACAAAGTTTCTTGGCCAACTTGGGCTGAACTACAAAACAGTGCTGTAATAGTCTTGGTTGCATCTGTAATATTTGCATTAATTATTTTTATAATGGATACAGCTTTTAGCAGAATGATGGAACAAATTTATAAGCTATTTTAATAACTATGGCTGAGAACAACAAAAAATGGTATGTCGTAAGAGCAATTAGCGGCAAGGAAAATAAAATCAAAAAGTATATCGAAGATGATATTCTACGGGCAGGATTGAAAGATTATGTTGCACAAATTTTAATTCCAACCGAAAAAGTATATCAAATTCGTAATGGAAAAAAATACAATAAAGAAAGAAATTTTTTTCCCGGATACATATTAATAGAAGCTGATTTATCTGGAGAAGTTCCCCACGTTATTAAAGGTGTGAATGGTGTTATTGGTTTTTTAGGTGCTGAAAAAAGAGGTGATCCTCTACCCATAAGAATGGCAGAAGTGAACAGAATTTTAGGAAAAGTAGATGAATTGGCAGAAACAGAAGAAGAAATTACCATTCCTTTTGTTATAGGAGAAAATGTAAAAGTAATAGATGGCCCATTTAACGGATTTTCTGGCACTATAGATAAAATAAATGAAGACAAAAGAAAACTTGAAGTAATGGTTAAAATTTTCGGAAGAAAACAACCTTTAGAATTAAGTTTTTTACAAGTAGATAAAGAAAGTTAACATGTAATTCATCGTAGGCAACTTAGTATTATAATGCTTCCAACTGAGTTAAATACACTTTAAATAATAAATAAAATGGCAAAAGAAGTAAGTGGATTAATAAAATTACAAATAAGAGGAGGAGCTGCAAACCCTTCACCACCAGTTGGACCTGCTTTAGGAGCAAAAGGTGTTAATATAATGGAATTTTGCAAACAATTTAATGGTAGAACCCAAGATAAAGCAGGAAAAATTTTACCTGTTACTATTACGGTTTATGCCGATAAATCTTTCGAGTTTGTAATTAAAACACCTCCTGCTGCTGTTCAACTTATGGAAGCTGCAAAGCTCAAAAAAGGTTCTCCAGAATCTAATAGGGTAAAAGTAGGTTCTGTAACTTGGGATCAAGTTAAAACAATTGCTGAGGACAAAATGCCCGATTTAAATTGTTTTAAAATTGAATCAGCCATGAAAATGGTTGCAGGTACAGCAAGAAGTATGGGACTTAACGTTAAAGGAAAATTCCCAGCTTAATAATAATTAAATAAATTGTATCAACAATGGCTAAGTTAGCAAAAAATATGAAAGAAGCATTATCAAAATTTGATATTGAAAAATATTACAATCTTGATGAAGCTACAAAAATTGTTAAGGACATAACATTTACCAAATTTGATGCATCTGTAGATATTAGCGTTCGATTAGGGGTTGACCCTCGAAAAGCTAATGAAATGGTTCGAGGAACTGTTGCCTTACCTAACGGTGTAGGAAAAGATGTAAAAGTATTGGTTTTATGTACTCCTGACAAAGAAGCTGAAGCTAAAGAAGCAGGAGCAGATTTTGTTGGTCTTGACGAATTTATTGAAAAAATAAAAGGCGGATGGACTGATGTAGATGTGATTATAACCATGCCTAGCGTTATGGGAAAAGTAGGTGCTTTAGGTCGAGTTTTAGGACCAAGAGGATTAATGCCTAACCCAAAATCAGGCACAGTTACCATGGAAATTGGCAAAGCAGTAAAAGAAATCAAAGCAGGTAAAATTGATTTTAAAGTTGATAAATTTGGCAACATTCACTCAACAGTTGGAAGAGCATCATTTGATGCTAAAAACTTGGTTGAAAATGCAACTGAATTAATTAGCACAATCATCAAATTAAAACCTACATCGGCAAAAGGTACTTACGTAAAAAGTATAACACTTTCAAGTACAATGAGTCCAGGAGTTAAAGTTGAACCAAAAACACTTGCGGTTTAACAAATGTTTAATTTAACTAATTGGTAATGACAAAAGAAGAAAAAAATCAGTTTATCGATAATTTAACCATAAGGTTAAATAATGCTAATATATTTTACTTAGCCGATATTGCTGGTTTAAATGCTGACAGTTCATCAAAATTAAGAAGGTCTTGCTCTAATAGTGATATTCAGTTAGAAGTTGTAAAAAATACCTTACTAAAAAAAGCTTTAGAAAAAGCAGAAGGTAATTACGATGAACTATACGATACACTTAAAGGAAATACATCAATAATGTTTGCAACAGCAGGTAATGCTCCAGCAAAAGTGATAAAAAATTTCCGAAAAAAAAGTGAGAAACCCCTACTTAAAGGAGCTTTCATAGAAGAAGCAATATACATCGGTGATGAAAATTTAGATTTCTTGGTAGCCATCAAATCTAAAGAAGAATTAATTGGTGATATTGTCGCTTTATTACAGTCTCCAGCTAAAAATGTTATTTCTGCACTTCAATCTAGTGGAGGAAAAATAGCAGGTATTGTAAAAACACTTTCAGAAAAACCTGAATAAAAAATAAAAATTATAATTAATAAAATTGTTTAAAATTTCAAAAATAAAATAAAATGGCAGATTTAAAAAAACTTGCAGACGAACTAGTAAACTTAACGGTAAAAGACGTAAACGAATTAGCTAGTATTCTTAAAGATGAATATGGTATCGAACCTGCTGCAGCTGCAGTAGCTGTTGCCGGCCCAGCCGCAAGCGGTGCTGAAGGTGCTGGTGCGGAAGAAAAAACAGAGTTTGATGTTATTCTTAAAGCAGCTGGTGGTTCTAAACTAGCAGTTGTAAAATTAGTTAAAGAATTAACTGGCTTAGGGCTTAAAGAAGCTAAAGGACTAGTTGATGCTGCACCTAAAGCATTAAAAGAAGGCGTTTCTAAAGACGAAGCCGAAGCACTAAAAACTCAATTAGAAGAAGCTGGTGCTGAAGTAGAAGTAAAATAACTTCTTTCTTTACAATATAACGGTTTAGATTCTTCCTTAAAACATAGGAATTGAATCTAAACCATTTTTTGCTTAAACACTCCTCGTGAATGGACAACTGAGGTTTCAAATTATTTGAGACTGTTTTACAAAGAGTTATAGTAATATTTTTTAATATTTATATTAATAATAATTAAACTCATTCATACTAATGAATAAAACATTAGCAACTAACCAAAAGGCAGAAAGAATTAGTTTCGCCTCAATGAAAAATCAGTTATCATATCCTGATTTTTTAGGAATTCAATTAAAATCATTCCAAGCTTATTTCCAATTGGATACCACGCCAGAAAACAGAGCCTCAGAAGGTTTGTTTAAGGTATTTAGTGAAAATTTTCCAATTACCGATGCAAGAAATCAATTTGTATTAGAATTTTTGGATTATTTCATAGACCCACCAAGATATTCCATAGAAGAATGTATTGAAAGAGGCTTAACTTATAGTGTGCCACTAAAAGCCAAATTAAAGCTTTATTGTACCGACCCTGAACACGAAGATTTTGAAACTATTGTACAAGATGTTTACCTTGGAACAATACCTTACATGACAAAAAAAGGTACTTTTGTAATCAACGGTGCAGAAAGAGTAATTGTATCTCAATTACACCGTTCTCCAGGTGTATTCTTT
>CAZVEW010000047.1:0-16662 GCA_964625955.1 uncultured Vicingus sp.
TCTCCTTATAATTATGACACCGCTGTTTGTTCTGTTTTATTTTGGGTAGTTGTTAAGTTTGTTTGGTTTGTTTGGTTTGTTTGGTCTTTTTTTGCTGTTTGATTATTGCAAGATAAAAAAGTTAAGAGTGCTAGAAAAAAGGGTACTTGTTTCATATTTATTTTTTTATTACTGATTGAATTGGTTCTCCAGTGCAAGCACTTGGGGGCTGAATTTGCAATATTGCGGCAACTGTTGCGGCAATATCTGGCGTGTAAACAGCTTCATTAGCATTGCCTTTATTTACACCAAAACCATACCACAATAATGGAACATGGGTGTCATAATTATAAGGAGAGCCGTGCGTTGTTCCTGTTGAGAATCCTGCGGGTATCCAGCCTGATTGCAACACAAAAAGAACATCGCCCGAACGAACTTGGTTAAAACCTCGTTGAACATCTGCTAAAATTCTATTGGTAAATTCTGTTGCTTTTAAGTTTGTTGCTGTTGCTACTTTTGCAATGCCTTTTTGAGTAAGTAAAAATGCTGCAATTTTATTTTCTATGCTAGCAATATTCATTTTTTTGCGATTAATGTATTGGTGATTTAAAAATACTTGATAGTTAGAAATATTAGCAATTAAACTGTCGGTATTGTACGTTTTTTCAAGGTAATTCTTTAAATTATTGATGCATAAATTTTCATCAAAATAACCTCCGGGCAATTTATTATCGATTAAATATTGAGGAACATTAACCGCACCGTGGTCGGCAGTTAAAAAAATTAAGACATTATCTTTGCCTATAGTAGTGGAAATAAATTTTAGCAATTCGCCCAAATCTTTATCTAACCTTAAATAAGTGTCTTCAATTTCTTTCGACATTGGTCCAAATTGATGTCCAACATAATCTGTACATGAAAAACTAATGGCTAAAAAATCGGTTATTTTATCTTTTCCTAAGTTTTCGCCTTTAATTGTTGCTATTGCTAAATCTTTTAAAATAGTATTGCCAAAAGGTGTCGATTTTATTAAGCTATAATTATAATTACTATCTCTTAAAGCAGGTAAATTATGCGGAAAAGCAGGAGCTTTTTCTGTTCTAAATTTTCCTTCATAAGGATTGTTATCGGCTATGCTTTCGGTATAAGATGCTATTGGATATAAAGTGTTCCATGGTTTTGATAAATATTTTTCGGCAGGGTTTGTTGCATTTAATTTTTTTAGCCAATCGGGTAATTTTTTCATATAATAAGAGCTTGAAATCCATTGACCAATATTGTTTCCATCAAACCAAAAAGCAGCATTTGCACTATGTCCTGCAGGTAAAATAGCACCCCTATCTTTTAATGAAATTCCTATTACTTTAGCTTTATTGTTGGTTGCCAGTTTAAGCTCGTCTGTAATGGTGGTGGTTAATAAATTTTTGGGAGACATTTTGCCGTTTACGGAAGTGCTTCCAATGGTATTTACAGTGGTATCTTGCACACAATAAACATATTTTTTTGATACCTTATTGTACCAAGTATTGGCAATAATTCCATGGTTTTCGGGGGTGGTTCCTGTATAAATTGAAGCATGCCCTGGTCCTGTATAGGTGAGCATATAATTAAAATTATCATTTTTACAATCAAATCCTTCGTTTACTAATTTTTTAAAGCCATCATCACCAAATTTATCCCAAAAACGAATAAGGTAATCGTACCGCATTTGGTCAACCACAATACCTACTACCAATTTTGGTTTTTGTGCTAAAGTTAAAAAGGGAATAAACGATAACAGTAAAATACTAATTTTTTTCATGAAACTTGATTTTTAAGGATAAAAAAGATTAAAGAAACTCCGACTAAAACACTTACTACCACATTTAAAATGGCAAAGGTATAACTGCCTTGCTTTAATAATTCAAAAGTTTCTAAACTAAAGGTAGAAAAGGTGCTAAATCCACCACAAAAACCAGTAATAACAAATAGTTTAAGGGCTGTATTGCTAGAGAATTTTCCGCTAAAATAAATCACAGAAACGGCTAATACTATGCAACTCAATAGGTTAGAAACAAATGTGCCTAGTGGAAATTTTGAGTGAGATAGTTTTAATACTAGCGAAGATATGCCGTACCTCGATAAACACCCTAAACCTCCTCCAATAAAGATTGCTAATACATTCATTGGCTAAATTTTATTTTTAAATTTAATAATTTGTTTAATTTTTTCATTATCCAAAACACGAAGATAGCAATAATAGTTCCTAAAATGGCACCTCCCAAAATATCTCCGGGATAATGCACGCCAACATACACTCTACTATACGAAACCAATGAAGACCAAAGTAATAGCAATGGAAAAATTAGTTTAAAATGTGTTTTAAGTACTAATCCTGTAAATACGGCTAAGGCAAAACTATTAGAGGCATGTGAAGAAACAAAGCCATACTGACCACCACACCACCCATTAATTAAGTGTACCATATTAGCAATGGCAGGGTTATGACAAGGTCTGAGGCGTTGAAAAACATCTTTAAATAGCCCAACAGAAATTTGGTCGCTTAATGCAAATAAAATACCAATAAATAATACCATATAAATAGCTTTAAGTTTAAATTTTATTACCATAAAAACAAGTATTAATAGGCAAACAAGCACCCATGATATTTTGTTTGAAAGGAAGCTAAAAATAATATCGAAAATTGGTGAGTGAAATCCATTTAGAAACAGAAATAATTTTGTGTCGATATGGTTAAGAAAAGTTAAAATAATCGTTTACCTTTAATCTTTCAGCAAATGTAGGAAAATAAAAAGAGGGTTGTAGCCTTAAGTATTGTTTTAAAAATAATCCCAACCTAAATATTATCTCTAAATAACCAAAACCATATTGTTACAAACCTGATTTCTATGACAAAATGAGAAGCAAATTTGTTATAGAAATCAGGCCGAATGGTTAATTTTAAAAACTAGAAGTAAACAGTATTTTTTTTGTTAATCTAAAAATGATGTGCAAAACTTTCCAATAGATAAGGGTGTTTTTTTGGGATAATGGGTGCCTTGCTTAGTGTTCGAGAAACAAAAAATATAAATAAGCCCACATAGCCGATGTATGTACCTATTTCATAAAATCCGATATGAAATTCATGAACAGTTCCTGGCATAATTTGCATAAAATTATCTATCCAATGCCCAATAATTAAAAGACTAGCAACAAAAAATAACAAATATTTATTCCTATCAAATTTAATTGGTAACAATAACAAGAAAGGGATAATCCAATTTAGAAAGATGCTAACAAAAAACATGGTGTTCCAATTGCCTGCTCTTCTTTGCACGTAATAAGCTGTTTCTTCTGGAATATTTGCATACCATATTAGTAAGTATTCTGTAAACCATAAATATGCCCACACTATACCTAAGGCAAATAAGTACCGTGCAAAATCCTGCAAGTGGTATTTATTCATGTTAGGGAAATATCCTGAATTTTTCAGCAGTAACACAATTACAATAATTACTGCTGAGGCGTGGTAAAAAGCAGAAACTATATTTTTAAAAGCATAAATGGTGCTAAACCATGTTACATCAATCGACATAATCCAATCGAAAGTTCCTAAAGAAAAGGTAATTGCCATTACAAAAATGAAAACCTTTGATAAAAATTCACTTTTATTAAATAACTCAACTCCTCCTATTTCATCTTCTTTTAATGAATATTTTCTAAATTTATAGATAAAGAATAACCATAAACCAAGGAAAAGTACTGTCCTAATGCTAAAAAATGACATGTTTAAATAAGGTGCTTTGTGTTGAATTACTTCATGTAAGTTAACCACATCTGGATTAGACCAATCATAAAGAGAATGAATGCCTACAATCATTACTAACATTAAAATAGCTATTACAGGCATAAATCCTCCTATGGCTTCGGGAATTCTTTTAAACATTGCCGACCAACCTGATTGTGAGATATATTGAATAGCATAAAAGAATGTTGCTCCTATTACTATGGATAAAAACGTGTAATTATTTAAAAGAACATTTGCCCAAGCCCTATCAGGGTCTTGTGTAAAAGCAATTGCTAATGCTAAAACGCCTATTATAATCATTCCTATAGATAGGATTTTTAACTTTGCGGATATTTTAAATTCTTTTTCCATGAAATAATATTTTACTGATAATCTTTATTGTGTATTATGACTTTTTATCTTTTTTTGCTTGTTTTTTTGCTTCAGCTTCTAATCTTTTTTTCTCGTTAGGTTGAAGTACATTTTTTATATAAGTAATGATTTTCCACCTATCGTTAGGTCTAATTTGAGAGGCATGAGAATCCATAATAATTGAGCCCATGGTAATTACATGGTAAAATTCACCATCTGGTCTTTCCCAAAAATCTTTTGAAATTAAAGATGCAGGCTCTGTAGGATATTTGCCACTAGAATATAACAATCCTTTACCACTTCCTTTTACCCCATGGCAAATGGCACAATAAATATCATACATTTCGTTTCCTCTTTTTAATGTTTTTAGGCTATCTTTTGCTCCAACAAAAGGATTCTTTAGCTCTTCTCCAGCCTTTTTCATTCCCTCTGCTGTTTTTGTGTAGTGATAAGGAATTGTTTCTCGGGGGATTGTTCCTAAAACAGATGGCTGTGCAGTTTTATTGTCCGCAAAGTTAGTGTTGGGGGCATAAGTTTCATAAGCATCAGAATATAGCATATCATTTACATAAATATATCCTGGTTTTTTATTATTATGATCACAACTTGATAAAAATAATACAATAATAAATACAGGTATAATTTTTTTAAATAAGCTTCTTAAAAATAATTGTTTCATTTGTTTCTGTTTTTATTTTATAAATTTTTCGGTAACTTCAGTTGCCCCATTATTTAATAAAATTTCATTGATTGTTTTAATTTCTTCTTCTGCATCTGGTTTGTTGATAGCCACTACAAAAGTATCGTCAACTACTCCAGGATGTACTAAGTTTGCTTTTTTTCCAGGATAAAATTTATTGGCTATAAAAAAGGAAATTACACTTAATCCAGAGGCTATATTTATCGTTAAAACAAAAGTAATAACCACATGTGATGGAAAGGTGTATAAGGGCTTGCCTCCATAGATTAAAGGGTAACTTTGAACAGTAGCCCAATAAAGAAAATAAAACACAAGAGAAGCTCCTAAAATTCCGAATAACAAAGCAGCTCCATACAACCTTGTTTTATGTAATCCTGCAATGTCTTCAATTCCATGAACAGGATAAGGCATAAAAACTTCTTCAATTTTTATTTCCTTTTCACGAATTTGTTTAATGGCATCTATCATCAAATCTTCATCTTTAAAAATGCCTAAAATAAAATCTTTACTACTCATAATTTTTGTCATTAATTAATAAACTAATGTTCTTGTATTTCTGTGGTTCTATTGTTTACAGATTTAACTTCTGCCACTGCAATAACAGGTAAATACCTTAAAAACATGCATAATCCGAAAACAAAAAATCCAAGTGTGCCAATAAAAATGCCAACTTCAACATAAGAAGGAGTATAAGTTGTCCAATTGGCTGGTAAAAAATCTTTAGTAAGCGAAGTAATTACAATAATAAATCGTTCAAACCACATTCCTACATTTACACATAAGGAAACAATAAATACTATTGTTAAGTTGCTTCTTATTTTTTTACTCCAAAAGAGTTGGGGTAGGATGGCATTAAAAAGAATCATTAACCAAAATGGTATTGAATAATCTCCAGTAACTCTATTTTTATAAAAAGTAAATATTTCAAATCCATTACCTGAATACCATGACATAAATAGTTCTGTAAGATAAGCGGTACCCATTATTAAACTTATAAAAACTAAAACCCTAGTTATCGCATCAATATGAGAATCTGTAATGTAATCTTGTAATTTATAAGCCTTTCTCATAATAATAACTAAAGTTAATACCATTGAAAATCCAGAAAAAATGGCTCCAACTACAAAGAAAGGAGGGAATACGGTGGTGTGCCATCCCGGAATAACAGCGGTTGCAAAATCCATCGCAACGATAGAGTGTACAGAAACAACTAAAGCTGCAGCTAAGCCTCCAAGTATATAGCTAATAGCCTCAAATCTGTTCCAATTTCTTGAAGAAGCATTCCATCCTAAACTTAATGCTCCATAAATGAATTTAGATACTTTAGATTTGACTCTTTCTTTGATTAAGGCAAAATCTGGTAACATTCCTAAGTACCAAAAAGTTGCAGAAGCGAGTATATATGTGCCAATTGCTACAACATCCCAAAACAAAGGAGAATTAAAATTAACCCATAAAGGACCTCTAGAGTTAGGAAAATATGGAAAAATATAAAAACACAACCAAATTCTACCCATATGTGCCATAGGATATAATCCAGCACAAATAACTGCAAATATGGTCATTGCTTCGGCAGATCGATTAATTGATGTTCTCCATTTTTGACGTAATACTAAAAGAAATATAGAAAAGGCTGTACCAGCATGTCCTATACCAATCCACCAAACAAAATTAATAATACCCCAGCCCCATGTTACAGAGTTATTTAACCCCCAAGAACCTATCCCAACAGTAAATGTTTTGTATAGCGAAAATCCGCCAATCGACATGGCAATGATGCTTATATAGAGTATAATATACCACCACTTATTATGTCTTCTATCTATAGGCTCTAATATATCATCTGATATTTGATGATAAGTCTTTTTCCCAACTACATATGGGTCTCTTACTGGTGATTCATAAAACATAGAACTCTTTTTTAATTATAAATTTTCTTCTTTATTGTATTCTTTATCCGTATTTCTAATTTTTGTTAGATAGCCAACTGATGGCTGTGTATGTAATTGCTCTAACAAGTGGTAATGACGTGGATTATCAAAACGTTTTGATACTTCACTTTCTTTGTCATTTAAATCTCCAAAAACTATTGCATTAGCAGGGCAAGCTTGAGAGCAGGCAGTTTGTATTTCTCCATCTTTTAATGGCCTATCTTCTAATTTAGCAGTTAATTTTTTCTCTTGAATTCGTTGTGTACAAAATGAGCATTTTTCAGCAACTCCTCTAGAGCGAACAACCACATCTGGATTTAACACCATTCTACCTAAATCACTATTCATATTGTAATCAAACTTATCGTTTTTAGCATATTGAAACCAATTAAAACGTCTCATTTTATAAGGGCAATTACTCATACAATACCTAGTGCCAATACAACGGTTATATGCCATTTGATTTACGCCTTCACTACTTCTCATGGTTGCTGCAACAGGGCAAACATTTTCACATGGGGCACTATCGCATTGTTGGCACATAATTGGCATTTGTACCATTTCTGGATTTTCTTTATCACCAGCATAATACCTATCTAATCTTAACCAATGCATTAATCTTCTGTTGCTAACTTGTTCTTTACCAACAACGGCTACATTGTTTTCTGCTTGGCAAGCAACAATACAACTATTACAGCCTGTACAGGCACTTAAATCTATTGATAGCCCCCAATGATGACCAGGAAATACTGCTTCTGGGTATAAGGAGGTGCTTTCTTCTAAAATTTCTTTTCTTATTTCATTGCCAGCAGCAGGATTTTTCTTGTATTGTTTAATAGAAGTTTCTCTAATGATAGATCTTCCTTCCATTAAATCGTGTGTTTGATTTAATGCAAGTTTGTATTGTTTTGTTGAAACAGCAATGTTGTCTGTTGAAACATGGTAGATTTTTTCATCATTAACAAATTGCACAAAAGGATAAACATTTACACCAACACCATTTCCTACTTTTCCTGCATTTTTTCTACCATAACCTAATGCAACAGTAATGGTATTGTCTTCTTGTCCTGGTTGAACTAAAGCAGGAATATCTACATCATTAATAGTGATGATTTGACCTGTTTTAATTCCTTTTTCTTTTGCATAATTTACAGAAACTGCAGCTACATTATCCCAAGTTAATTTTGTAACTGGGTCTGGTAGTTCTTGTAACCAAGGGTTATTAGCATAAGAACCATCTCCAATAGCGAGATTAGGAAGCATTTCAATGGTTATTTTTCCTTTTTCTTTTTTGGAGCTAATTTTTTTGGCACTTTCTAGTAAAACGGCATTTATATCTGGCGTTTCAACTTTAATTTTTTTACTTGCCTTTTTTTCTTTGCGTTTAGGGTTAAAAATTCCTGCTTGCAAGGTGAGTGACCAAAATTTATCGAAAGATTTATATTCATCTTGCAATGGAAAAAATGTTTCTTCCCAGTTTAATTTAATATAATCATAAGATGATTTATCAGTCTCTGTCCATGCAAGTAAGCAGTCTAAAAATGAGCAGGTATCAAAAAGTTTGTTAATTGTTGGTTGAGAAAAGCTATAATGCCCTTTTTTAGGTTCAAAATCTCCCCAACTTTCTAAATAATTATCGGGAGGTAAAATATAGTTAACATATTTACTTGTTTCATTAATTTTATCTGTTATAATAGCTGAGAAGTCTATTTTCTTTAAAGCCGAAATAACTTTCTTTGGTTCAGGGTAATCATAAACAGGATTAATTTCATTTAACAAAACGGCTCCAACTTTACCAGCATTCATTTCTTCAAGAATTCTTCCCATATCTTTATCTAAAGATTTTTTTGTATGGTAAGGAGTGTTTAAATCTATGGTATTACCATAATTACCTAATAATGTATTAATTCCATTAACTAGTGTTTGAATTTCAGCATTATTACTTCCAGAAACAACTAAACTTTTTCCTTTGTTTTTCCATAATTCATCGGCAATAGCAGCAACATCAACAGAAGTTTTAATTTTTGATAATGTTGGGTTGCCACTTTTTTTAGCAATTTGGTTATATAAATCTAAAATAACAGCACCTTCTTCTGTTGGATTAACTTTTATTCTTTTATCAGCATTACTTCCTGTTAAGGAAAAACCTCCTTCTAATTGTATGTGTCGAGCAGCCATGCCTGACTTATCTGTGTTTAAATTTCTTGCTTCGGAGTATTGTTTAGTAAATTCTATTGGAGAAAGCCATGTGCCTAAAAAATCAGCAGAAAAACTTACAATTAAATTTGCTTTATTAAAATAATAACTTGGGACAATAGCTTTTCCAAAGCTATTTAGGTTTGCTTTTAAAGTTCCTGAAAAGGATATTGGTTCATAATAAATAACTTCTGTTGTAGGATATTTTTCTTTAAAAGAATCTAAAGCTTTTAATGTTGATGGACTAATAATAGGAGAAGAAATGATAACAATTTTATCTCCTTTATCTGTTATAGACTGAAAATGAGCTTTAGCTTGAGAATGAACCTCTTCCCATGTTGCTTTTTCTTCCTTAATTGTGGGGAATGCTAACCTTTCTGCATCATATAAGTTGAGAACAGATGCTTGAACTTGACTGCTTGTTCCTCCTTTAGTAATCAATGAGGATTCATTTCCTTCAATTTTTATGGGGCGACCATCCCTAACTTTTGCCAAAATAGCACAATAGTAATTACCATTAAAATAGGTAGAGGCATAATGGTTAGCAATTCCAGGAATAATTTCCTCTGGTTTTAAAACTAAAGGTATTGCATATTGAACGGGAGCTTCGCAACTTGATGCTAAAACTGCAGCAGACATACCAAACCCACATAATTTTAAAAAATCTCTTCTTGATGCAATTGATTTATCAAATTCTTCATCTGCAATTATCTCTAAAGTGTTTAAATCATCTTTAGAAACTTTATCATTGGTTTCACTAATGCTTTCAAAATTACTCGATTCATTAAGATTTGTCCAATAGTTTTTCATAATAAGTCTGTTTCAATTATATTAATAATGGCATTTTTGACAATCTTCTCCTCCAATATCTTTTACTGTAATAAAAGCCTTTTTACCTGATTTTAAATCTTGATGTAACGTTTTATAATTGTCGTAATATTTGTTTTTAAAATTAACCTTATGGCTTCTATGACAATCTAAGCACCAACCCATAGTTAAAGGGGATACTTGTTTAACTTGATCCATTTCTTCTATTTTTCCATGGCAAGTTTTACATTGCAATTTCCCTGCACCAACATGTTGTGCATGACTATAGAAAACATGGTCGGGCAAATTATGAACTTTAACCCATTTTATAGGTTTACCTGTTTTAAGTGTTTCATAAATTTTATTAATTTCAAAAGTTCCTGAGTTTTTGCCACTTTTTATTTTATTATGGCAATTAATACAGATATCGGCTGAAGGAATACTAGCTATTTTACTATATTCAGGACTGTAATGGCAATACATACATTGTATTTTGTTTTCACCAGCATGAATTTTATGTGAAAACTTAATGGGTTGTTCTGGCTGGTAATATTGAGTTATTCCTATATGCGATCCCTCGTAATATAGGGCTTTAGCAACAAATGCTATTCCTACAAAAAATACAAGTGCTGTAATTTTTTTATTAACCGTTCCTATAAACAATAAATCTATTAAAGCTAAAAAGCAAATAATTGTTAAAATTACATACCATGATATTTTACTTTTTGATTTTTGAGGAATTAGCCCTGTTTTTGATATTTGGTGTAAAAAAGCTTTAATATCAAAAACTTCATATTCTGTAAGTTCATGGTTTTCTAATAAATCTTTCATTTTACTAGATGATGGGGAACGAAGCATTTTTGCCATATTAAAACCTCTTGCCCGTGTATAAGTAGTTGCTAGTGCATAAGCAGAAGGATTCCAATTAATGGTATCAATAACAGTTAAATTATGACAGCTAACACAGCTTGGTGCACCATTAACAAATTCCTTTTTACCAGTAAATAACAATTTGCCATTTGCAATATTTTCAGGAAGAACCTCTTTTTCTTCTTGTCTAGCTTGCATTTCTAAAAGTTCATCTAGCTTTTTTTCTAAAGTTGCAATACGTTCGTCAGATACTCCCCCATCAGAAACTGAAGCAACATTGTTTGATGATGGAGTGTTTATCGTAGGATTTGTTTTATCTGTGTTTGTAGCCACTACTTTTTCGGGAGTAGCTTTTACAGGGTTTTTATTTAAACTTTTTATGTAAGCAAAAATTGCCTTAATTTCTTCATCCGAAGCATCTGTATTAGGCATCTTTTTTTTCTTAAACTCTTCAAAGATAGCAACAGCTTTTGAATCCCCTGCAGCAATCATTGATTTACTCGACTTAACAAACTTCAATAACCATTCGGCAGAAAATTTCCCTTCAACCCCCATTAAGTCTGGACCATAATATATGCCATCTCCAACAGAGTGGCAATCGGCACATAAATCATCAAAGAGAGCCGCACCATCTTGGGCATTAACAGTTTTAGTTGTAAAAAAAGTTAGTGCTAATAAACTAATTCCTATAAATCTCTTGAAGTTGAATAGAAAATTAGTTTTAATTTTTTCTTTTTTCATCTTTTTAATTCAAATGGTTACTTTTAGAAAAGGTATTATTAAAAGCGTTGTTTTTATATTAATTTAAACAATATGGTACGGACAGATATAAAAAGAATTGTTAAATATCTGAGGTAAAGTACCTAGCTAATTTTTTCCTTTTTTAATCTTATTCTTACAATATATAAGCCTAAACATTGAAAGGTATATTTAAAGAAAACTTATTCTGCTTTTTTCGAAAAAGTTCTCATATAATTAATCACATTCCACAATTCTTCTTCATCTAATTCTCCTTTGTAAGATTTCATATCTCCTTTGCCTTTGTTAATTTTCCAAAAAATTGCGCCATCTGTTTGTTTTGCGAAAGATTCTAGTGTAAAATCAGCAGGTGGAATAGTACAATCTGCAGCACCAACACCTTTTCCATTACCTAATTTACCATGGCATGAACGACAATTTTTTTTGTAAACTAATAGTCCATCAGCAATGCTTTCTTCAGTTGCTTTAGTTGGATTTTTTACTGCATCAGCTTCTGCTGGAGCCGTCCATTTTTCATCTTCAATGGCAGTTGTAACAGGAATAGTTGCGGGAGCTTTAGTTTCAACTATTGCTGCTGCTTCGTCTTTAGATGTTACAGGTTCTTTAGTGTCGGTTGGTTTTAATGCCGCACAAGCTACTAATACAATTGATAGTGCTAATGTTATTCTTACTTTTTTCATTTTAATTTCCTCCTTATTATTTTGTTAATATTATATTTATCTATTTATTACAATTATTATACCTAATTTTTTTAAAATCTCCATTTACGTGAGATATTAAAGCCAAGCCTTAAATCATCTTTAGTAAAGTCACTTGATTGATTGTATTCTGAAATATTTTCTTTGTTAATGAATCCTGCTGAGGTAATAAATATTTGGAAAGCATGACCTCCTGTAGCTATTTCAATTCCAACGCCTACATTTGGTTTGTTAAATTCAATAACCGAAGATCCTAACACAGTATAAGGTTGATTAAATTCAACAATAACAGAAGATTGTGCACTAAAATTATATCTTCCTAAGAAACTAATATTAAAATTGTCGTGCCTTAAATCAGGAAATCCTATGGTATCAATAAGGTTAAAATGCGTATAAGAATAACCCAATTGAACGGATGTTTTTTTACCAAATTTTCTTGCTAGCATTAATTCGTTAAAATAAGACATTCTGTTGCTTTGTTTTTTAAAATTTGGATCTTCAGAGGTGTTAATTCGTGCGTCAGCAAAATAGGTAAGTGTTATAGGCATGCTGTTTGTTTTTGTTTGTGCAAGTATTTTGTACTTTACTTGAGCATTGTATAAATGATTTGCTTTTGTGCCACCTATACCAACCGTTAGGTTTTTAGTAATTCCGTAATTTAAGCCCATTCGCACGTTAGCTGCCCCAAAAATACCATACAAGTCTTTTTCTTTTTGTTGATTAAATTGACCAAAACGGTGCTGTATTTCAAAGAGTAATGATTTTTTACCCATTACATCTACGGTTTGACTATTAATTTGGGTTAATGCACCAAAGGTTTTTTTTATAGGTTTTGCTTTTACTTTTTTTTCTTTTGTCGCTTTATCTTTTTTATCCTTTGTTGGCTTATCTTGAGCGTAAGTACTAGTAATAAATACCAAAGAAAGTAATAATACGCTTATATTTTTTTTATTAATTACCATTTTTCTTTTTTTATAAATTAATTATTTTTTGCACCTTGCGTTATCCATGTTAAAACTAAATCAGTTTTTGATTGAGCTAAAGGAGATCCTCCCAATGGCATTTGACTACCTGTTGTTTGGGTTCCCATCAGTTTCTGATACAAATAGCTATTAGATGGCGTTGCAGTATCTATGTATTTTGTTGCAGGAGTTGCATTGGTTACTAATGCAGCAAAAGAGTTTGCGGAAGTTAAATCAGGAGACTGACTTCCTGCATGACAACTAATACAATTTGATGTAAAAATAGGCTGTATATCTGCTGTAAACGAAACAGGAACTGTTGGGTCTATAACAACTACAGGTGCAGGTTCAATGTATTTGTATTCGCAAGAAGTAATTAAAGCAAAAACAAAAATCAGTAAACTTATTTTTTTTAACGATTTCATTTAATTAAGGTTAATTATTTAATAAAAACTTTTTAATAAAGCATGATAAGAACGTAAGATACTCACTATTGTTTTAGTAAAAATCTTTTGACAAAGTAAGCAATAAAAAACAATATTCTTTAATGACTTCAGTCATTTCTTAAACTGTTTGTTTGCATAAAACAATGTGTTTTTTTTACGAGTTTTAATTGTTGTTTAACAGAGAATAGCTAAATAATGCCATTATTATTAACCCAACAGCAATTAATTGGAATTCTTATTTCTTTTAAGTTGATGAAAATCAGAGTCTTGATGGTTTAAATCTTGCAATCTTTCTCTGTCTAGTTAATAACCAATTTTGGGTAAGAAATAATGCCAAAAAAGTATTTTTAATGGTAACTAAGGAAATCAATAGTTGTAAGGAGAGTAATCTTCTATAATTTCTTTGAGTTGTTTGTGGTCTTTTAAGATTATTTTTTTTTCGTCGGTTACTAAAATCTCACTTTTTACTAAGGAGGTTATTTCTCTGCTAACCTGATCTGCAGTAGTTCCTGCAATTTCAGCAATTTCTTTTCTAGTTGTAATTACATCTAACAATTTATCTGGAGTTAAACCAAAAGTATCTGTTAAATAGACCAATGCGTAAACTACTTTTTCTCTTACGGTCATCTGAGAAAAATATTTTATTCTTGCTTCTGCTTTCCTTAGTTCTTCGGAGTAAAACACCATTAATCCAATCGTAAAATTAGGGTTCTCTAACATCAACATATTTAAAGTTTCGTTATCAACAAAACAGACGTATGTTTCTTCTAATGCTGTTGCTCCGATTGGGTATCCTTCTTTACCACATCCTCTATGCCCCAAAACATGACCATCGTTTGCTAAACGAACTATTTGTTCCTTATTATTATCTCCAGCAATGGTTATTTTTACTTTTCCTTTAAAAATAAAATAAATACCTATTACTGGACTTCCTTCTAAAATAATACTTTGCCCTTTATTGCAGCGTATATTACTTTTGGTTTTGTTTATACTTTCAATCCATTTATCAGAACAATATTTTTTCACAAAACATTTAACATTACTGCAAATCACACAGTTCATGTTGTTAAGATTATTTTTTTCTCTTTTCAAATTAAGCTATTAACTATCTGGTAAAAACTAAACCCATTATTATGACTAATAATGAGCTATAGCAAAAATACAAAATATTATTCAACAAAAGTAAAGTTATTTAGTAATAAAATTTAGTACCTTTAAAGAAAAAACAAAAATTTGATATCAATCAAAAATAATTATTCTACAATTGTTTTATTCGCTTTTTTTTCTCTTTTTACCACCATTGCAAAAAGTGAATTAATTAAAAATAAAGAAAAAATAACAATTATTGATTCTATTAACTCGCTAATTGAAATAAGTGAAAACTATAGGTTTAATACGCCAGAGAAAGGATTGAAATCTGCAAAAAGAGCTTTAAAACTTAGTTTAGCAATACAAGATACTTCTTTGATGATTAAAAGTGCTAATAAACTTGCTATTCTTGAAAAAGAAAACAGTATTAACACAACGGCACTTGGTACAATTATTCAATCACTAACATGGGCAAATAAGATTGAAAATGATAGTTTAATTGCTAATTCACAATTAGTTGCTGGGCATATTTATAGTAATTTGAACAATAAAAAACAGGCTATTGAGAATTATAAAAAATGTTTAAACTTTTATAAAAGGGTGAAAGATAGTAGTGGGATTAGCTATACTTTTTCTGGTTTAGGCATAGTTTATTATGATAATCATCAATATGATAAGGCTTTAAATAGTTATTTAAGTGCAGAGAGGTATTGGATTGATACAGAATCTGCCTTGAAGGCTGATTTATGGAATAATATTGGGGCACTTTATGTTGATAAAAAAGAGTATAAAAATGCTAATTATTATTATAACAAGGCATTAATGCATTATTCAACAAAAAAATGGACTAATGAAATTTCTATGGTTTATGATAATCTAGGTGAGTTGGCTTTACTTCAGAACAAGATAGATGATGCAAAAGCATTTTACAACAAATCACTTTTAATTGGTAAAAAAATTAATAGCCCTACCGAGATTATGTGGGCTTATCAAGGTTTATTTTTAACAGCTAAAAAAGCTAAAAAGTTTAAAGATGCACTATCATTTCATGAGTTTTACGTTAATTTAAAAGATAGTTTAAATAAAGCCCAAAGCAAAAAAGATGTCATGGAAGCAGAGGCTTTATATCATCAAGCGGAGCATAAAAAAAAGATTAAAGAACAGCAAATTGAGATTATTAAAACAGAAAAGAAGGTTTCTCAAGAGAAATTAAAAAACATTATTTATATTACTTTTTCTGTTGCAATATTTTTTATCTTGGTTTTAGGTTCTGGATTTTATTTAAAGCTACGTAACAACAATAAAATTTTAATTGCACAAAAAGATACAATTACAAATAATTTAAAAGAAAAAGAATTATTGCTTAAAGAAATACATCATCGGGTAAAAAATAATTTACAAATTATTAGCAGTTTGCTCAATTTGCAAAAACACAATATTAATAATAAGGAAGTAGAACGTATTATTAGCGAAACTCAAAACCGTATTACAGCAATTTCATTGGTACATCAAAAATTGTATCAATCTGAAAACATAGGGAAAATTGATTTCTGTGTTTACTTACAAGAGTTGGTTGACCAGCAAAAGATTATTTTTAGCACTATCGAAAAACCAGTTAGATCTGTAATAGAAGCCCCTAAACATGTTGATTTAAGTTTAGATATTGCTGTTCCGTTAGGCTTAATTGTGTCGGAACTAATTACCAATGCTTTTAAACATGCTTTTAATAATAATAAAAACCCTTTGCTAATACTAAAACTAAAAGAATTAACACAAAATAATTATGAGTTAATGATAAAAGATAATGGTAAAGGTTTATCAAAAGAATTTGAAAAAGAAAAAAATGAATCTCTTGGCATGGAATTAGTTAAAATCTTAACCAAACAAATTGATGGGGAAATACATTATAAAGACGAAAAGGGTGCTGTTTTTTATATTTCTTTTGCTGTTTAAAGAGAGTTTTAATAAATTAGGAAGCACTTTGCTAGGTTATCTTTCATAAGTACTGCATTTTAATATCGGTGTAAATACCTACTAACCAGCTAAGTATAAATATTGATGGTTGAAAAAAAATCAAAAATAAATTT
>CAZVEW010000048.1:0-1516 GCA_964625955.1 uncultured Vicingus sp.
CAAAAGAAATTCCTTGCATGATTTATTATCCTTTACCTTTACACACCCAAAATGCTTATAAAACACCAACAATGAAAGATGCCAATTTTAAAGTAACAAATAAGCTGTGTAAAACAGTTTTTTCTTTGCCAATGCACACCGAATTAATAGAAAAAGAATTAGCATATATTGTTAAAAACATAAAAGAATTTTTTAAATGAAAATAGCTGTTATAGGAACAGGATATGTTGGCTTGGTAACAGGAACTTGCCTAGCAGAAACAGGTAATCAAGTAGTTTGTGTAGATATTGATGAAAAAAAAGTAGAAAAAATGAAAAATGGGCAAGTGCCTATTTACGAACCTTATTTAGGTGTTATTTTTGAGCGAAACATTAAACAAAACAGGCTTACTTTTACCACCAACTTAGCCAAATCTGTAAAAAATGCCGAAGTAATATTTTTAGCCTTGCCAACTCCTCCCGGAGAAGATGGAAGTGCCGATTTATCCTACATTTTAGGTGTAGCCAATGATTTAGGAAAAATAATAAGCAATTATAAAGTTATTGTAGATAAAAGCACGGTTCCCGTTGGTACAGCCGAAAAAGTTCGACTAGCAATCGCTAAAAATGCCAAAGTAGCTTTTGATGTCGTTTCTAACCCCGAGTTTTTGCGTGAAGGCTTTGCCGTTAACGATTTCTTGAAACCAGATAGAGTGGTAATAGGCACATCTTCCGACAAGGCAAAAAAAGTAATGGAACACCTCTATAAACCTTATGTTAGACAAGGAAATCCCATTATTTTTATGGATGAAAAATCTGCCGAGCTTACCAAATATGCAGCCAACTCTTTTTTAGCAACAAAAATTACTTTTATGAATGAAATTGCCAATTTTTGCGAAAAAGTAGGTGCAGATGTTGATAAAGTAAGAATGGGAATAGGAGCAGACACACGCATCGGAAAAAGATTTTTATTTCCTGGTATTGGTTACGGTGGAAGCTGTTTTCCTAAAGATGTACAAGCTTTATATAAGTCAGGAAGCGAGAACAACTACCATTTCGGAATTTTAGATGCAGTAATGGATATTAATGAGAAACAAAAAACAATTATTGTTCCCAAAATAAAAAACTATTTTAAAAATAACTTAAAAGATAAAAAAATAGCACTTTGGGGATTAGCTTTTAAGCCTGATACCGATGATATTAGAGAAGCACCAGCCTTGTATATTATTGATGAATTATTAAAAGAAGGTGCAGAAATTTACGCTTACGACCCAGAAGCAATGGACAATGTTAAAGCCTTATTAGGCAATAAAATTAATTTTTCTTTAAGCAGAGATGAAGCCGTAGAAAATGCAGACGCTTTAGTAATTGCAACCGAATGGCAAATTTTTAGAAATCCTAACTTTGAGGTGTTGGCAAATAAAATGAAAAATAAAGTAATTTTTGATGGACGAAACTTATTCGATAATAGTGAAATGAAAGAATTAGGCTTTTATTACAACAGTATTGGAAGAGGGGTAATGGAATAATTAGATAAT
>CAZVEW010000048.1:1616-6263 GCA_964625955.1 uncultured Vicingus sp.
TAATTAGATAATTAGATAATGAGGTAATGGAATAATTAGATAATATATAATAAAGAATGGACAACAAATCTCAAATAATATTAATAACTGGTGCCGCAGGATTTCTTGGGTCTCACTTGTGTGATAGATACATCAAAGAAGGATTTCGTGTAATTGCAATGGACAATTTAATTACAGGTAGTTTAAAAAATATTGAACATCTATCAGAAAATAAAAACTTTAAATTTATCAATCATGATGTTTCTAAACATATTAAATTAGAAGAAGATTTAGATTACATCTTACATTTTGCATCACCTGCAAGCCCGATTGATTACTTAAAAATTCCTATTCAGACCTTAAAAGTTGGCTCTCTCGGAACTCATAATTTATTAGGCTTAGCAAAAGAAAAAAAAGCAAGAATGTTAATTGCTTCTACCTCTGAAGTTTATGGAGACCCTTTGGTACACCCACAAGTAGAAGAATATTATGGCAATGTAAATCCTATAGGACCAAGAGGAGTGTATGACGAGGCAAAACGATTTCAAGAGGCAATAACCATGGCTTACCATACCTATCACGGTGTTGAAACTAGAATTGTTAGAATATTTAATACTTACGGACCAAGAATGCGATTAAACGATGGCAGGGTTTTACCCGCTTTTATCGGTCAAGCCTTGCGGGGCGAAGATTTAACCGTTTTTGGAAAAGGCAATCAAACACGCTCGTTTTGCTATGTTGACGATTTAATTGAAGGAATTTATCGCTTGTTACTAAGTGATTATGCTTTACCTGTAAATATTGGTAACCCTGATGAAATTACAATATTAGATTTTGCCAAAGAAATTATAAAATTAACCGGAACTACTCAAAAAATAATTTATAAAGATTTACCCGTTAACGACCCAATGCAACGACAACCAAATATTGATAAAGCAAGAAAATTACTTGGGTGGCAACCAAAAGTAAATAGAGCCGAGGGACTTAAAATTACTTATGCGTATTTTAAAAACTTAAGCCAAGATGAATTAAATAAAGTAGAACATAAAAAGTTTAAAGAGTTTGTTAAGTAGTTTGAAGTTCGATGTTTGAAGTTAATAGCTTCGAACCTCAAACCTCAAACCTCAAACCAAAATTTATGGCAACAATTAAAAATTTTGAAGAATTAGATATATGGAAACTCTCCATGGCACTTTGTAATGATATCTACAAAGTAATTAAGGATACTGAATTAAATAAAGATTATGCATTAAGAAATCAAATTGATCGTTCTGTCATCTCAATCAGTGATAACATTGCTGAAGGATTTGAAAGAGAAGGAAATAAAGAGTTTATTCATTTTTTAAGTATAGCTAAAGGCTCATGTGGAGAGGTTCGGTCGCAGTTATATAAAGTAAAAGATAGAGCATATATTACAATTAAAGAGTTTGAGGAATTAAAGCAGAAAGCAGCATTAATTTCAAAAAAAATAAGTTCTTTTATGGCATATTTAAAAAATTCTAATTACAAAGGAAATAAATTTCAAGAACCAGCAATGGAATATAATACTCAAAACCTCGAACCTCAAAACCTCGAACCTCAAACCTCGAACCTCGAACCTCAAACCTCAAACCTCAAACCTCAAACCACCAACCTCAAACCACCAACCTATTTTAACCACGAAACAGCAATAATAGATGAAGGTTGCGAAATAGGAGCAGGAACAAAAATCTGGCATTTTTCACACATTATGTCCAATTGTAACATAGGCGAAAATTGCAATATCGGTCAAAATGTAGTAATTTCTCCCAAAGTAATTTTAGGAAAAAATGTAAAAATTCAAAACAATGTTTCCATTTACACAGGCGTTATTTGCGAAGATGATGTTTTTTTAGGTCCTTCAATGGTTTTTACCAATGTAATTAACCCAAGAAGTGCCGTAAATAGACGAGGAGAATACCTAAAAACAATTGTAAGAAAAGGAGCATCTATTGGTGCAAATGCAACAATAGTTTGTGGACACGATATTGGAAAGTTTGCTTTTATCGGTGCTGGTGCCGTTGTTACCAAAACAGTGCCAGCCTACGCTTTAGTAGTCGGAAACCCTGCTAAACAGATAGCTTGGATGAGCGAATATGGACATCGTTTAAATTTTGATGAAAAAGGCATAGCAATATGTCCTGAAAGCAAAGAAAAGTATAAATTTGAAGGCGGAAAAGTAAGTAAAGTTAAAAGCTGATGGAAGAAAATAAAAAAATAAAATTTGCAATAGTTGGTTGTGGACACATAGGTAAGCGTCATGCTCAAATGATTATGGGGAACGATGAAGCAGAATTAGTTGCTTTGTGCGATGTAAAACCAAAAGAAGAATTAGGAATCGAAAATTTTAATGCTCAATTTTTTAATTCTATAGATGAATTACTTCAATCAAAACTTGATATAGATGTTGTAAACATCTGTACTCCAAATGGTTTACATGCAGAGCACTCTACAGTTGCTTTAACTAATAATTACCATGTAGTTTGCGAAAAACCAATGGGTTTATCTAAAGCCAATTGTGAAAAGGTAATTTTTAAGGCATTGCAAGTACACCGCAACTTTTTCTGTGTAATGCAAAACAGGTATTCGCCACCATCAGTTTGGATTAAAGATTTAGTGGAAAAAAAAGTATTGGGAAAAATATTTATGGTTCAACTCAATTGCTATTGGAATAGAGACAACCGTTATTATAAAACTGGTGGTTGGAAAGGCACACAAGCATTAGATGGCGGAACACTTTATACACAATTTTCTCATTTTATAGATATTATGTATTGGCTGTTTGGCGATATTGAAAATATTCAGGCAAAATTTAATGATTTTACCCATCAAAATACCACCGATTTTGAAGATTCAGGCTTTGTTTCTTTCGATTTTGTAGATGGTGGAATGGGCAGCTTAAATTACTCAACAGCAGTTGCCAATCAAAACTTAGAAAGCAGTATTACCATTATAGGAGAGAGAGGCAGTGTAAAAATTGGTGGTCAGTACATGAATGAAGTAGAAGTTTGTAATATTGAAGGTTATGAAATGCCTGAACTTAAAGCTGCAAACCCGCCAAACGATTACGGACCTTATAAAGGTTCAGCAGCTAATCATCATTACATCATAGAAAACGTAATTAACACCTTAAAAGGTAGAACAACCGCAACAACCAATGCCTTAGAAGGTTTAAAAGTGGTAGAAATTATAGAAAGAATTTATCAATTAAGAGATAAAAAATTATTAAAAGTTTGATGTTCAAAGTTTGAAGTTATTTTGTTAACCTCAAACCTCAAACCTCAAACCTCAAACCTCAAACATTTTAAAATGGGAATTTACAATAAACTAAAAAACAAAGAAACAAAAATTGCAGTTGTTGGCTTAGGTTACGTGGGCTTGCCAATAGCACTAGAGTTAGCAAAATCAATGCAAGTAATAGGTTTTGATATTAACGAAAAAAGGGTAGAAATGATGCAAAATCAACAAGACCCCAGTGAAGAATTAACATCAACAGCTTTTGATGGTTGCGATATTAAATTTACAGCAAATTTAATCGATTTAGCCGCAGCTACTTTTTTTATAGTTGCCGTACCAACGCCAATTGATACACACAATTTACCAAATTTAAAACCATTATTAGGAGCTACAACAACCGTTGCAAAAGTATTAAAAAAAGGAGATTACGTAGTTTACGAATCTACCGTTTATCCGGGTTGTACCGAAGAAGATTGTATTCCTGTATTAGAAAAAATTTCAGGACTAAAATTTAAAACAGACTTTAAAGTTGGCTACTCTCCCGAAAGAATTAATCCGGGCGATAAAAAACACACCTTAACTAATGTAACAAAAATAGTATCAGGCTGTTGCGAAGATTCTTTAGCAGAAATAGCTAAAGTTTACGAAACAGTTGTAAAAGTGGGCGTACACAAAGCAACATCAATACGGGTAGCGGAAGCAGCAAAGATTATAGAAAATACCCAACGAGATTTAAACATTGCCTTAGCAAATGAACTTTCTATCATTTTTAATAAAATGGGCATTAATACTTACGATGTGTTAGAGGCGGCAGGAACAAAATGGAATTTTCTTAAATTTTCACCTGGTTTAGTTGGCGGTCATTGTATAGGTGTTGACCCTTATTATTTAACCTACAAAGCCAAAGAATTAGGTTACCACGCACAAATTATTAGTGCAGGTCGTTTTGTAAACGACTCTATGGGGGCTTATACTGCAAAACAAACCGTGAAAAAAATTATTTCGGCAGGCAAACACATTAGCGAAGCAAAAGTTTTAATTATGGGGGCTACTTTTAAAGAAGATGTAAGCGATATTAGAAATTCTAAAGTTGCCGATGTTGTAAATGAATTTAAATCATTCGGAGCAAAAGTAGAAGTTATTGACCCACAGGCAGATACCGATGCTTTACAAAAAGAATACGGTTTTGGGTTGGTTACCGAAATTGCCAACGATTATGATGCTGTTTATATTGCTGTAAACCACAAAACATATAGTAATTATGATGAAAAATATTTTCAATCTATTACTTCAGAAAATGCTATACTTGTAGATATAAAAGGAATTTATAGAGGAAAAATAAATAAATTAACGTATTGGAGTCTTTGATTAGATAATGTGATAATTAGATAATTAGATAATGTGATAATTAGA
>CAZVEW010000048.1:6363-7575 GCA_964625955.1 uncultured Vicingus sp.
ATTAGATAATGTGATAATTAGATAATTAGATAATGTGATAATTAGACAATTAGATAATGTGGAAATAAAATAATTAAACTTTTAACTTTACAAACTTGATAAACTTTCTAACTTGATAAACTTTTAACTTTATGAACTCTACATCTCAAACCATTTTAATAACAGGAGGAGCAGGATTTATTGGCTCTCATTTGGTAAGATTAATGGTGAATAAATACCCTAATTACAAAATAGTTAATTTAGATAAGCTAACTTATGCTGGAAATTTGGCTAACCTAACTGATGTTGAAGATAAAACTAACTATACGTTTGTAAAAGGAGATATTGTAGATGCTGAATTTATTAATCAATTATTTATAGATTATCAGTTTGATGCTGTTATTCATTTAGCAGCAGAATCGCACGTTGACCGTTCTATTGAAGGACCAATGGAATTTATTATGACCAATATTGTTGGCACAACTAACTTACTAAATGCAGCAAAAGATTTATGGTCCCCCCAAAAACCTCAAACCTCAAATCTCAAACCTCAAACCACCAACCTTTTTTACCACGTTTCTACAGACGAAGTTTACGGTTCACTTGGTAATAAAGGTATGTTTTTAGAAAGCACTGCTTACGATCCTCGCAGTCCTTATTCGGCATCTAAAGCCAGCTCCGACCATATTGTAAGAGCTTATCATCACACTTATGGCTTGCCAATAGTTATCTCAAATTGCTCAAACAATTATGGATCTCATCAATTTCCAGAAAAATTAATCCCTTTGTTTATTAATAACATCAAAACCAATAAGCCATTACCCGTTTATGGAAAAGGAGAAAATATTAGAGATTGGCTTTGGGTTGAAGATCACGCTAGAGCGATTGATGTAATTTTTCATCAAGGTAAAGAAGGAGAAACTTATAATATTGGAGGGCATAACGAGTGGAAAAACATTGACTTAATAAAAGTAATATGTCAAGTAATGGATAAGAAATTAGGAAGACCTGAAGGTGCATCTGAAAAACTCATTACTTATGTTACCGATAGAGCAGGACATGATATGCGTTATGCCATTGATGCTTCAAAATTAAAAAATGAATTAGGTTGGGAACCATCACTTCAGTTTAAAGAAGGCATAGAAAAAACCATTGATTGGTATTTACATAATGAGAAGTGGCTAAACAACATAACATCAGGTAATTATCAAGAATATTACGAAAAACAATATG
>CAZVEW010000048.1:7675-16514 GCA_964625955.1 uncultured Vicingus sp.
AGATATTAAGATAATGAGATAATTTATGAACTTGACAAACTTTTAACTTTCTACTAAAGATATGTACAAAACCCCTTTTCACACACAAGATATTTCTAAAACAACTTTCTTAATTACAGGAGGAGCAGGCTTTATTGGCTCTAATATTGTTACCTATTTAATGAAATATAATGCAGGTAAAGTTATTGTTTTAGATAATCTTTCAAATGGATACCTGTCTAATATTGAGCAATTTATAGGAAAACCGAATTTTGAATTTATAGAGGGAGATATTACTAATTTTGAAACTTGTAAGGAAATTATTAGTCGAGTAGATTATATCTCACACCAAGCAGCTCTGGGTTCCGTACCTCGTTCTATAGAAAATCCTTTAGCAACACATTTAGCTAATGCAACAGGTTTTTTAAACATACTAACTGCCGCAAAAGATAGCCTCGTTAAGCGGATTGTTTTTGCAAGTTCATCTTCAGTTTTTGGCGATAGCAAAGAATTGCCTAAAGTAGAAAGCAGAATAGGCAAACCACTTTCTCCTTACGCTGTAAGTAAACGAACCAAAGAACTTTACGCACAGGTTTTTGCCGATATTTATAATTTAGATGTGGTTGGTTTAAGGTATTTTAATATTTTCGGACCAAATCAAAACCCTTCAGGACCTTATGCCGCAGCAATTCCTTTATTTATGGATGCCGTTTTAAATAATAAATCGCCCTTTATTAATGGAGATGGAGAACAAAGTAGAGATTTTACTTTTGTAGAAAATGCAGTTCAAGCCAATATTAAAGCATTATTTTCTACCAACAAAGTAAAAGGAAAAGTTTTAAATATTGCTTTTGGTGGAAGAATAAGTATTAATGATTTATTTAAAACCATTAGAAATATTGTGGGAAATAATGTTGAGCCAATTTACAGAGAAGAACGCCCCGGAGATGTAAAAGATTCTTTGGCAAATATTTCTTTAGCAAAAAAATTAATTAACTATAATCCTCAAATTTCTATAGAAAAAGGATTGGAAGTTACCATTGATTGGTTTAAAAAAGAATTCGTAATTTAGCTTTTAAGTGAAATGTTTGAAGTTAACTCAAACCTCAAACCTCAAACCTCAAACCTCAAACTTTGAACCTTTTTAGCAAAATATTTAAAAAAGAACCTAAACTACCTCCAGTTGATATTTCTATGATTGGAACAGACCTACATTCTCACTTAATACCAGGTATTGATGATGGCTCTCCAAATATGGAAAGTTCCATTGAGATGATTAAAAAATTTCAGGAATTAGGCTATAAAAAACTCATTACCACCCCTCACATAATGTGTGATTATTACAAAAATACGCCAGAAATTATTTTGGGTGGCTTAGAAAAGGTAAGAAATGAGATGGCTAAACAAAATATAAATATTGAAATTGAAGCAGCGTCTGAATACAATTTAGATGATGGTTTAGCTGATTTGATTGACAAAAAAAATATCTTAACTTTTGGTGATAACTACGTTTTGTTTGAATTACCTTTTATGACAGAACCACGAAATTTACAAGAAATTATATTCAATTTCCAAACAGCTGGTTATAAACCAATTTTAGCACACCCTGAGCGTTATGGTTATTGGATTAATAACTTAGAAAAATTTGAAGAATTAAAAGCAAAAGGAGTTTTGTTGCAGCTAAATTTATTATCTTTAACAGGACATTATTCTCCCGAAGTAAAAAAAATGGCAGAAAAAATGGTAAATGCTAATTTAATTGATGTTATTGGCAGTGATTGTCATAGAATAGAACACCTTACCATTATTAAGAACAATCTCAATAACAAATTTATCCATCAGTTAGTAAATCAAGAAAATTTATTGAACAAAAGCTTGTAAAAAAGATACCTAAAAATGTTTAATACATAATATTTTAGGTATATATTTGCAATATGTCAAACAAACTTTACAAAGGAACACTAACCAATATTGTTTTAAAGCTTTTACATGAAAATGGTAGAATGTATGGTTACGAAATCACAAAAAAAACCAAAGAGCAAACCAATAATGGTTTTACCATTACAGAGGGAGCTTTATATACCATTTTACATAAGTTAGAAGCAGAAGAAGTCTTGGAGGTTGAGTATGAAATAGTGGAGGGAAGAACTCGGAAATACTATAAATTATCTGAAAAAGGAGAAAAAGAAGCTGTCTTAAAAATTGAAGAATTAAAAGAGTTTTTAAATAACCTAACCATTTTCTTAAACCCAAAAATTGCCTAATGAAAACAACACTTAATAAAAAACAGATTCAACATATTTCTAATTTAATTCGTGCTAGAGGTGTTAATTATTGCGATGTAAATAAAGAGTTTACAGATCATATTGCTTGTGAAATTGAGGAACTGTTATCCAAAGAAAAGCTAAGCTACATGCAAGCAGCTAAAAAAGTTTTTTTAAGATATAATCGTTTTTATTTTATGAAAATTGAAGAACAGAAAGAAAAATATGTTAGAAAACAATCGTGGAAAGAACTAAAACATGAATTTATTCAGTTTTTTACTATTCCTAAAATAATTATTACCATTACTTTATATTTTGGAATTTTATATGCTTTAGAAATGAGTGTTTTAGAATATATTAAATATACCACATTCTCCTTGTTAACAGTTGTTTTGCTAATTTTTATAATTTTAAAATATAAATGGATAGGAAAGGGAAGATATATTCAATTACAAAAATATCATTGGAGTTTAAGTTTTCTGTTTAACATATTGCTACAATTTATCCTTCATTCTAATGAATTATTAATCAATGTAAATATTTATTTAAATGCAATAATCTATACTTTTATTTTATTGGTCTTTTACATTTTTACCTATTTGTATGCTATTCAAATTATTAAGATGAAAAAGGTTTATGCTTAATGTGTGAAATAGGATTTCTAAATTTAAAAATCTAACAACAAATTGAAGTTAAATTTAGCGAATAAGCCTTATCTTAGCACCGATGAATTTAACTATCGCATATAATTTCTTAAAGTCGGCTTTAACTATAGATAATCCACACCTTTCTACAAGTGAGTTTTTGGTTTGGTTAGCAGAAAAAAAAGCAAGTGTAAAACACAATATTACACCAATTTCTTTTTCAAAAATGAAAAACTGGCATTTCAACCAAAATACAGGAAATTTACAACATGATTCTGGAAAGTTTTTTGCCATTGAAGGAATTCATATAAAAACAAATTGGGGCAATGTTGCGGAGTGGTCTCAGCCAGTAATAAATCAAGCAGAAATAGGTCTTCTAGGAATTATTACAAAAAAAATTGACGGAATTCTATACTTCTTAATGCAAGCAAAAATAGAGCCTGGTAATATAAATGCAGTTCAATTATCACCAACTTTACAAGCAACAAAAAGTAATTATACACAAGTACACAAAGGAAATTCGCCTTTATATTTAGAGTATTTTTTAAATAAACGAGAAGATGTTACCATTTTGTTAGACCAATTACAATCCGAACAAGGAGCACGATTTTTAAAAAAAAGAAATAGAAATATTATTATTGAAGTTACTAGCGAAATAAAAGTAGCAGAAAATTTTTGTTGGTTAACGCTCGGACAAATAAAGCAGCTTTTAATTTATGATAATGTAATTAATATGGATACCCGAACGGTTATTTCAGGTATTCCTTATGGAGATGAAAATACTTTAAAAGAACTAACTAAGTTACTTCCTAAAGATAATTATTATAACGATTTATTACAATCAGAAATTACCAATAATAAATCGATTCATAGCATTGAACACATTATATCGTGGATTACCAAACACAAAGCATTTGCCGAATTAGAAGTAAAAAAAATCCCTTTAAATAGCATTGCTGATTGGACAAAAGATGAAGCGTCAATTTATCACAAAGACCACAAATACTTTTCGGTAATTGCAGTAAAAGCAGAAATAGGTAACAGAGAAGTACACAGTTGGACACAGCCATTAGTAAAGTCAGCACAAGAAGGAATAATAGCCTTTATTATAAAAAAAATAAATGGAATTTATCATTTTTTGGTGCAAGCCAAATTAGAAAGCGGTAATTTTGATATTATTGAACTAGCTCCAACCGTACAATGTTTAACAGGTAATTATCGAAAAGGAGAAAATGAATATGAGGTGAAGTTTATTGATTATGTGTTAAATCCTACTTTAAATAATGCTGTTGTGCATTATTCAACACACCAATCGGAAGAAGGAGGACGATTTTACAAAGAACAGAACAAAAATATGATTATTGAAGTAGGAGATGATTTTGATGTAAATGTACCCGACAAATACATTTGGATGACCTTAAATCAAATCAAAACTTTTATTAAATTTAATAATTACTTAAATATCCAGTCGAGAAGCTTATTGTCGGCTGTTAAGTTTGTGTAGATGAATAAATACAAATAGGAGTATTAGGTTGTGTAAATATTGCTAAACGCAGTATTAATTTTTAAAGAATGAAAACAAAAGACGACATAAAAATATTTGAGGATACTTCGATTCGTACTCTTTGGGATATTGAGAACGAAAAATGGTATATTTCTATTGTTGATGTTATTGCAGTTTTAACAGAAAGTGTTAATCCAACAGCCTATTGGAGAAAGTTAAAACAAAGACTTAAGGCTGAGGGGAATCAAACCGTGACGAATTGTCACGGTTTGAAAATGTTAGCTATTGATGGTAAAATGCGAATGACCGATGTAGCAGATACAGAACAACTCTTTAGGCTAATACAATCTATTCCATCACCAAAAGCAGAACCTTTTAAACTTTGGCTAGCTCAAATTGCGTCAGAAAGATTAGATGAAATGCAAGATCCTGAACTAACGATTGATAGAGCTTTGAAAGAGTATTTATCATTAGGGTACTCAGAAAGTTGGATAAATCAACGTCTTAAAAGCATAGAGGTTAGAAAAGAATTAACAGATGAATGGAAAGAGAGAGGGTTGAAGGAAGGCGTTCAATTTGCTACACTAACCAATATTATTACTAAAGCTTGGTCTGAAAAAACCACTAAAGAGTATAAAATTTTAAAAGGTTTAAAAAAAGAGAATCTGAGAGACAATATGACTAATACCGAATTGATTTTGAATATGCTTGCAGAAGCATCTACAAAAGATATTTCGCAAGCAATAAAACCGAAAAATTTTAAAGAAAGTAAGAAAATAGCACAACAAGGTGGTAATGTTGCTAAAGTCGCAAAAAAAGAATTGGAAGCGAAAACAGGGAAACAAGTAGTTAGTTCGTTAAGTGCAAAATCGGTGTTGAAAGAGACAAAAAAAATAACTACTAAAAAGAAGAAATGAACAAATTAAAAATAGGAGTATTAGGATGTGCCAACATTGCCAAACGCAGTGTTATTCCTGCTATTAAAAGTATAGCCGATTTTGAATTGGTAGCAATAGCGAGCAGAAAAAAAGCAAAAGCAGAAGAGTTTGCTACTGCGTTTAATTGCGAAGCAATAGAAGGCTATCAAAATTTATTAAATAGGAATGACATTGATGTTCTTTACATGCCTTTACCAACGGGTTTACATGAAGAGTGGGTTATAAAAGCATTAGAAGCTGGCAAACACATTTTAATTGAGAAATCGTTGGCAATGAATTATGATTCTGCTAAGAAAATGGTGAATTTGGCTCGTCAAAAAGGCTTATTGATAATGGAAAACTTTATGTTTTTGTATCATGGACAACACCAATTGGTAAAAGATTTAATTGCTCAAGGACAAATAGGAGAGATGAGGTGTTTTAGAAGTTCTTTTGGCTTTCCTCCTTTGCCAAGCGATAACTTTAGATACAATAAAACTATAGGTGGAGGGGCATTATTAGATGCTGCAGCATATACGGTTCGGGCAAGTCAGTTGTTTTTAGGAAACGATATTTGGGTAGAAGCTGCTACTTTAAATAAGCTAAATACTGAAGTTGATTTGTTTGGTGGTGCTTATTTAAAAACGGATAATGATTTGTTTGCTGAAGTGGCTTTTGGATTTGATAATTTTTACCAATGCAATTACGAAATTTGGGGAAGTAAAGGTAAAATTACAGCCCAAAGAGCCTTTACTCCAGCAGCAAACTTTAAGCCAACTATTACTCTAGAAAATCAAAGGGATGTAATTGATTATGAGATAGATGCTGAAAATCATTTTGTAAATATTTTGAATGAATTTAAACGCTGTATTATCGAAAATGATGTAGAAATGAAATATGAAGAGATTCTAAACCAAAGTAGATTATTACAAGAATTAAAAAATAAAAGTAAAATTTAACTTTTTGTCCCACTGAGCCTGTCGAAGTGTAAAAAACAAATAGATGATAATGACTAAAGAAAGAGAATTTGACAATTTTGATGAACATGCCCAAAATTATCGTGAAACCCATGATAAAGCTGTTGAAATAAGTGGAGCCGATAGCGATTTTTTTAGTGAGTATAAAATCATTGAATTACTTAAATTTGAGAATCCAACTAAAACCATTCGAGTATTAGACTTTGGTTGTGGAGATGGAAATAGTTCTGTTTACATTCGTAAGCACTTTCCTAATGCTAGTATTTTTGGTACAGATGTGTCAGCCGAAAGTGTTAATATTGCCAATGCTAAAAAAATTAGCAATGCTAATTTTACAGCATTTGATGGGACAAAGTTCCCTTACCAGAATGAAGAATTTGATTTCGTTTTTACTTCTATGGTTTTTCATCATATTGAACACAAATTACACGATGGAGTTTTAAAAGAAATTTATAGAGTTTTAAAGAAAGGGGGAAGGCTTTATAATTTTGAACATAACCCTAATAATCCTTTAACCAGAAAGGTGGTACGAGAATGTGAATTTGATGTAGATGCAGTTTTATTAAAGCCATCTTACAATAAAAAAATTACCAATAAAAGTGGTTTAAAAACCGAAAAGCTTAATTATACTTTATTTTTTCCTCGTCATAAACTCTTTAAAATTTTCCTTGGATTAGAAAAAATGTTATCTTGGTGTCCGATTGGAGCACAATACTACATTAGAGCAATTAAATGAATGAAATAGAAATATCAATAGTCAGTCCTGTTTATAGAGCAGAAAACCTTGTAGATAAATTGGTAGAACGCATAAGAAATTCAGTATCAAAACTAACAGATAGTTATGAAATTATTTTGGTTGAAGACTGTGGTCCTGATAAATCATGGCAAAAAATTCAAGAAAATTGTAAAAAATTTAAAGAAATAAGAGGCATAAAATTAAGCAAAAATTTTGGGCAGCAACATGCCATACAAGCAGGTTTAGATGCTAGCAAAGGTAAGTATGTTATTACCATGGATTGCGATTTACAAGACCGACCAGAAGAAATTGAAAAATTACTAAACAAAGCCAAAGAAGGCTACGAAATAGTGGTTGCAAGTCGAAAAAATAGACAAGATGATGTTTTTAAAAAATTTTTGTCACATATTTTTTACAAAACTTTAAGTTATTTAACCGAAACAGAACAAGATAAAACCGTTGCCAATTTTGTTGTTTACCACAGAAAAGCGGTTGATGCCATTGCTCGCTTACACGATTACAATAGGTATTATCCTATGTTGCAACAAATGGTTGGCTTTAATTATGCAAAAGTAGAGATAGCACATGCCGAACGTGAAGATGGTAAATCATCATACTCCTTTAAAAAGAGATTACGCTTGGCATTAAATACAATTTTAACATTTTCCGACAAGCCTTTAAGGTTAACAGTAAAATTAGGCGTACTATTATCGTTTTTATCAATATGTGCAGCAATAATTATGATAATTTTATATATTTTTAGTGATGTTAAGGCAGAAGGTTGGGCAAGTTTAGCTTTATTAATCAGTTTTTTATCAGGAGCAATTATTTCTGTACTGGGCATGGTAGGTTTATATGTAGGAAAAACATTTGAAAGCGTTAAAAATAGACCGACATATATAATTCAAGAAGAAACTTAATTGAAACTATTAACCCTTAAAATATTAACCCTATTGCTAGTAGCTAATTTTATTCCTAAGATTAGTACCGCTCAGCAATTTGCCGATAAAAATTATTATTTAATAGATTCTTTAAACTTATCACTTCTTTCTGCCGATGATAAAAAACGGATGGACTCTATACTTCCGCTCTACCATAAAAGCAAATCTGACACGCTAAAATTAGGTTATATTAATAAAATTACAGAAGAATGTATTGATGATAACGTTTGGCCAAAGTACAATCAACTTGCTTATGATGAAGCCCAACAAATGCTATCAAACCCTTTATTAAACGAAAAAGAGATCATTTTTACTAAAAAAATTGTAGCAGCATCCTTAAATAATATGGGGTATATGGATTATACGCTAGGAAACTTAGCTAAAGCTATAAAACATTACAAATTAAGCTTAAAAATTTATACCAATATACACGATAAAGAAGGATTATCAACCTGTTATAACAATATCGGTTCTATTTATGATGACCAAGGAGAAACACAAAAAGCACTTAAATATTACCTAAAAAGCTTAAATTTTGTTAAGTTAATTGGTGATAAAAAAGGGATAGCACTTGCACTTAACAATATTGGTTATATCTACTCCAATATGGGTAAAATACAAGATGCTTTAACTTATTACCGAAAAAGTATTAATTTATTAGAACAATTAGATGATAAACAAGTGCTGGCAACAACCTATAACAATGTAGGTTATATTTATAAAACACAAAATGACACTAAAAATGCCTTGAAATATTTTAAGAAATGTTTATCTATTTTTAAAAAAATAAATTACCGAGAAGGGATAGCAGGTTCGCTTAATAATTTAGCGAACATTTATAGTGTAATAGATTCTACAGTAGATTTATCACTACAAT
>CAZVEW010000049.1:0-16339 GCA_964625955.1 uncultured Vicingus sp.
CCAATTCATCAGCAAATTCCTTAACTAAAATAGCGTGATGTTTTTTATCAAAATACCGCAAAGCATTTTTTAAAGCTAATTTTTTTTCTTCATCAGATAATACATCTTTTCTTATAGGAGCATGAGAAACAGTAGCATCTAACACTTTAAATGGCGGCAATTCGTTTGGAATACCTTGTTGTACTTGTTGTGCAAAATTCATCTTTTTATTCTTCTTCCTTTAGATTTATCAAAACCATACGGACAGTGCTTACAGCCATTTTCGCAACAATAACCTCGTTTTAAAAGATACTTCTGGGTAAAAATTTTATATCCCTCTTCACTGTAATAAAAGTCATCTTTTTCAAGATTATTTATTTTTGAAAAACTTTCCATATTGTAAACAAAGTTAAGAACATTGAAAGAATTAGCATAATTAAAGTTAATTTTAGGAAAGAAAAGTAATAGCAATATTATTTCTTCAATTTTTCTTTCAATTGGGCTATTATTTCTTTTTGATTTTGGATTATTTCGCTCAATAATTCGTTTTCTCTTTTTATTTTCTTTATTCTTTCAGCTAAGCTAAAATAATCTTGCCCTTCTTCTTCTACTACATTTTTAGATGTGAATTCGTCAGTAAAATAAGCCACTGTAACATCTAGCACACTGGCTATTTCTGTTAGAGTAAAAAAATTAACTTTTGAAGTAACCTCAATATGAGAAATTAGCGTTCGAGTTTTATTGATTAAATCAGCTAATTGTTGCTGACTAATCCCTTTTTGGGCTCTTAATACTTTTATTTTCTTACCAATATCCATCTTGACAATTATAGCCAATTAAATATTGTCAAAAAGATATTAATATTGTCTAATAGCTAATTTTTAATTATATTTGAATGTTGTTTTATTTTTACGTAGAAATAATTATGAAATATTCTAAACAATTAAACCTACTTCTTGTTGATGATAGTTCTATTATTAGAATGTCGTTTAAATATTTATTAAATAGGATAATAAATTTGAATGTTATAGGCGAATGTTCTGACGGTAGCGAAGTAATTCCTTTTTTAAAACTCCATAAAAATAAAGTTGATGTTATTTTTATGGATGTAATAATGAAAGTTGTAGATGGATTTGAAGCCACTAGAAAAGTAAAAGAACATAATCCTAAAATAAAAGTAATAGGTCTGTCTTCTACAGATCATACGGAAATTATAAGTAAAATGATGAGTTGTGGGGCTGATGGATTTATTTCTAAATTTGATGTTGATAAAGAGCGAATAATTGTTGAATTACAAAGAATAATGAAAATTACTTACTAGATTGAGTACCTTTGAGCAAAGATGCTCTATATCAACGAAAATAACATCCCTTTACAAAAAATTAATGAACTTTTTCTTACGCAAAAAGGTATTAAACTCTACCTACTTAGAGAAGACTTAACCCACCCTGAAATATCAGGCAATAAGTGGCGAAAATTAAAATATAATCTTAAAGAAGCTAAAAAGCAAAAACACCATCAGCTACTAACTTTTGGAGGAGCATTTTCAAATCATATTGCAGCAACAGCTGCTGCTGGACGTGATTTTGGATTTAAAACTATTGGAATTATTAGAGGAGATGAAGTTTTTCCTTTAAACTCCACATTGCAATTAGCCAGAATAATGGCATGAGTTTTAAATATATTTCTAGAGAACAATATCGTGAAAACAACAAATATGAAGAATCGTTTTTAGAAAGTTTAAAGCAAGAATTTGGCGATTTCTATCTTGTACCAGAAGGAGACTCAAACTCTTTAGCACTTAAAGGATGTACAGAAATAATAAATAACATTAATGTAGATTATGATGTGCTTTGCACAGCTTGTGGAACTGGCGGTACCATTGCAGGAATAATAGCTTCACTTGACAAAACAAAGTCAGTAATTGGATTCCCTGCTTTAAAAGGAGGAGAATTTCTAAGAAATGATATAGAAAACTATTATTTGATTATTCCAATCAATTTAATTAAAAACAACGATATTCGGATAAATTATAGATAATGTTTGGATATTTCAATAACTATTATATTTTTGCATTCAGATATAATATAGATAAGTAATGGATAAGTATATTAATAAATTAAACTTTGATTTTCAAACAAATCAGAAAATACTAAATCTGATTTCCCAAATTGACTTATACAAAGGCAAATGGAATAGTATTGAAAAACAAGAGAATATTTACCTAAAAGAATTGCGAAAGATTGCGACAATTGAAAGTATTGGTTCTTCGACAAGAATAGAAGGTGGAACTCTTACCGACAAAGAAATAGAAGAACTATTGAATGACATAAAAATAATTAAACTTAAAACAAGGGACGAACAGGAAGTTGTAGGTTATTATGACACATTAGAGATTATTTATGAAAACTATGACAATATAAGATTAACGGAAAAATACATAAAACAATTACATCAGAATTTATTGCGACATAGCGATAAAGACACAAGACATCGAGGGCAATACAAATCTCTTTTAAACAAAGTAGTTGCGAATTATCCAGGTGGAATACAAAAAGTTATTTTTAATACAACAGAAGTTCATTTAGTTGATAATGAAATGAACGATTTGATTAGTTGGACTAATAGTCAATTTAAAAATAAAGAAATCCACCCTTTAATTATTGTTGCAAATCTTGTTTATGAATTCTTATCAATTCACCCATTCCAAGACGGAAATGGAAGACTATCAAGGTTATTGACGACTATGGTTTTACTACAAAAAGATTATTTATTTATTCAGTATGTGTCATTTGAAAACTTAATTGAAAAAACAAAAAAAGAATACTATCAAGCATTAATGGAAGGTCAAAAAAACCGAAATAAGCAAAATGAAAACATATCCAAATGGACTTTATATTTTCTTGATAAATTGAGAGTATTAACTCAAAGACTTGACGCAAAATATGATGTATTTAAATCAAAAGGTGGATATTTGAATGAACGACAAAAGGAAATAAAGGAATATTTACAAAAAAATCAACCTCTAAAAATATCTGATTTAGCAAAAAGATTTGATAATATTAATGTCAATACGATTAAAAAAGATTTACAATATATGAAAAGAGAACAGGTAATAAAGAGTGTTGGAAAAGGTAAAGGAACTGTGTATATAATTGAAAATATAGAATAACGACACCAGAAACTTATTTAAAAGGAAAAGCCAGAGCCTAAGCGTTGGCATCCATAAGGGCATGAAAAACATTATATTAATATTTTTATTTATAGTACTTTTAGCATGTAATCAAAAGACAAAGAAAAATAAAATTTATTGATGATTTTCTAAAGGTTTAAAAATGTAAAAATATACGGACTCCTTTTTGTCTATTAAGCCAAAAAATAGTAGTATTTATGAATGAGATTGAATTTATAATTTATGTCAAAAACCAAGATGGAAGTAAAGACTTTTATGAAAAACTTTTAAGAATCAAACCTTCTCTAGATGTTCTTGGAATGACAGAATTTAAACTTTCGAAAAATGTAAAGTTAGGATTAATGCCTGAAAATGGGATTGCAAAAATCATTTCAAATAATTTGCCTCATCCAAACAAGGGAAATGGAATACCAAGATGCGAACTTTATTTGAAAGTAAAAAATCCTAATGAATATATCAAAAGAGGAATAGAATTAGGAGGAAAAGAAATTAGTAAATTACAAAATAGAGATTGGGGTAACAAAGTTGGATACATTTCAGATTTAGATGGGCATATAATTGCGTTTGCAGAAAATAAAAGTGCTAAAAACTAAACAAAACTTATTATACAAGACTCTATCAATATTTTAATAGAATTACTACCAAACTAGCCCTAAATCGATAAAAGTTATAGGATTTTACATCATTTTTTTTACTACTTCAACAAATTCTTTATCATCCCAATCTTCAGCACCACTACTGGCTTTAACTACTCTGCCATTTTTATTGATAATAAAGGTTGTTGGAATTCCTGGCGAATAATACATGCTAGGTATAAAACTATCTTTATCCTGAACATGAAAAGGTAAATCATAGTTTTTTTTATCGTGATATTTTTTCACTTTTTCTATGGTTTCGTTTGATACAATAAAAAAAGCAATATCTTGTCCTTCAAATTGTTTGTAAAGTTTGTTTATGCTTGGCATTTCAGCGACACAAGGCAAACACCATGTTGCCCAAAAATTTAAGAAAATAACTTTCCCTTTATAATCTTCCATGTTTACAATATTACCGTTCAAGTCTTTAACTTTTAAACCAAAATCTGCCATCGGAAATTTATTCTCGGTAGTATCAATTTCTGGGGTAGGAAGACTTACGCTAACTATTTTGGCAGCAGGCTCTTTCATTACTTGGCAGTTAAATAAAAATAGACTTATTATTGTGGTAATAAACAGGAATATAAACTTTCTCATTTTGCTTTAGAATTTAAAGCAATACTATTAAATGTTAAATGATTTTTGGGTCAGATAAAAGACAATCAAAAGGTTTATTCAATTGTTTTCTGCCTAAAAGCATTTACAAAAAGAATGTTTCCAAGGCTAGGATACTTGTTAAATAAATCTTCGTTTTCTTCTTCAATTTGCTTGTAATTGTAGCCCACAATGGTTAAATCGGCATCGGAAGATTTTTTGTCAATAATAAGATCAATTTTTTCTTCTTTAAGTTGTGGGATTAGCTGAATATTGGTTGGGGATATTGGCAAGCGTCCTTCATTAATTAAGTCAACTAATTTATTTTGAGTTTGCACTTTTCCGTGTGGAGGATAAGTGGAGAAAATATTAATAACACCATGTTTCCATTCGGGATGACCAAGCATAATGTAACTTAATAGAATCATTAAATTGGCATTTTCGTGGTCAGTATGTCTAATCCAAATGTGAATATTTTTTTTATAGCCGAACCCTTTAATGGTAGAGCGTAAAATACACACATCAAACTCGGTTGCTTTTAGTAATTTATAATTATGAATAGCATCTTTTAAACTAGATTTATCTTCACTAGTAAATTCAAATAAAATCATGTTATTTCCTTTGCCGCTTACGCCAGATAATTGTATTACTTGTGCTATTGCAGAGGTGTACGATGGGCTAATAATGGTGTCAATATACACCTTGCTATTTAAACCTTCGTTTAATTTTAACAGGCGTTTCATTACGTTTTTCGATTCTTTGTAGGTTTCTTTAGATAAAAATCCATCAATAAAATGAATGTAAGTGCCAAAACCATATTTATGAGAAAGCCATCTTAGTAAATTAAAAGCAGATTGTCTTTTAAAAGAATCTTTAGATACAGAAATAATAAAAGGTCTCCATTCCTCTTCATTGTTAGTGTCTTTTGTTTGCAGAAATACTTGAAATTGCCTACTTAATTGAAACAAAACACCTTTAAATAATTTTTGAATTCCTTTTTTTCCTTTATTATTGGCACTTACTAATAAGTAAATTAAAATCATAATTATAGTAGAAAATAAAGCATAAGTAAAATTCATGTTAAACATTAACCAAAAACAAAGAATTGCACCCATTAACGATAAGTACCATCGCGATTTAAAAGTGGGTCGGTAGGCAGGGTCGGCAGCAAAATGTTCTAAAAAAGAAATAGTACAAATAATACCATAAGTTACCATAAAAAACATAGAAATTACACTTGCTACTGAGTTAATGTCACCCATAGCAATAAAAACAAAACCAATAATACAAGTAATAACAAGTGCATTAAAAGGCTCACCATCTTTTTTTCTACCCAAAGAGAGCCATTTATTAAGTAGTTTCGGAAAAATGTTATCTACACCAAGTGCTTGGAGTGTTCTTGGTGCAATCATAATAGAACCTAATGCAGATGATATGGCAGCACAACCTAACCCGATGGGAATTATTGGCCCCCAAATAGCAATTTTACTCATTATCAATTGGTCGTTTGCAAGGTCGTTGATAGATGCTGAATAAAATAATTTTAATGCTACGGCAATGTAAACGATAACACCAACTATTGTTGCCCATAAAGTTCCACGGGGGATAGATTTTTTAGGGTTTTTTAAATCGCCAGACAAGCCTAAACCTGCTGCAATTCCTGTAAAAGCAGGAAAGATGATGGTAAAAACTTTAAAAAAATTATCTGAATTATCGATGGTTTTAAAAATATCTGTTCCGTTAGGACTAGATGAGTTTCCCATAAAAAACATACCTAAAGAAATGGCCAAAACCACCACCACACCATACAATGCTTTTATACCAATGTTAGCACCTTTGGTAAGCATTAATAAGGTTAAAAGTCCCATAGAAACTAACCCAATTAATCGTTTGTCAATGTAAATATGATGAATTTGATACAGCCAAATTCGGGCTGGTTCAAGCGATTCTACAAAGGCAATAAGGTAAAAAGCGATACTAATTGCTTGCGATAGGAAAAGAGCAATACCAATGGCAGCACCAATGTTTAAGCCAAAAGAACGAGAAATCATGTAGTAAGCACCGCCACCTTCAACTTTTTGATTGGTAGCAATTTCAGCAACCGCCATGGCGGTAGGTATGGTAACTAAATGGCTGAGAACAATGATTCCTAATGCTCCAATTAAGCCAACATTACCAACGGCATAGCCAAACCTTAAAAACAAAATAGCACCTAAAATGGTAGAAATAGCAGTCATAAAAACTGGTAATGTTCCCATTGTTCTAACAGATTGAATTCTATTTCCCATAACTCCAAATATAAGTATTGTTTTTAAAATACTTAATTTTGTTATAAAAGAAAAAATGGCAAAGCTTAAATCTCTCTCTCATAAAGAAGAACTTGAAAATCCTAGTTTTTTAAAAAAAATAAGTTCTTCAAAATTTAATTATTGGTTTGGATATGTATCTAATTTATCCTTAGTAATATGGTTAAATTCGAGAGCTTTCAATCATTTTAATTCTTTACTAACTTGGCAAGAATGGCTTATTTTACCTTTACTTGGGCTTTTTATTTGGACTTTGGTAGAATACCTATTACACAAATATGCTTACCATGTTTGGAAATCTCCTTTAGAACGAGGACACAATATGCACCACGAACGACCTTACGATTTAATGGGTGTGCCTTGGTATCTTACTTTGGTAATTATAATAGCCGTTTATTATGGCTTATCTTATGTTTTTAACCCTGCTTATTTGGCAATCATTATGGCTTATATTTGGCTAGGATATGTTGGCTATTGTATTACTCATCATGCTATTCATCATTGGAAAATTGAAAATAAGTTATTCAAAAAACTAAAAAAGCACCATTACATTCATCATGCTAGAGACGATAAAAATATTGGAATAGTAACTACATTTTGGGATCATATTTTTAAAAGTGTAGAAAATTAGCAACTTTTAGTTACAAATATTTTCAAATGTAAAAACAATAACTATATTTGCACCCGCGAAAATCGAAAAAGTATCGGGGTGTAGCGTAGCCCGGTTATCGCGCCTCGTTTGGGACGAGGAGGTCGCAGGTTCGAATCCTGCCACCCCGACAAAAAAACCATCTGCCCTTTGGTGGGTGGTTTTTAAGAATAAAAAGGGCGCGTAGCTCAGCTGGATAGAGCACCTCCCTTCTAAGGAGGCGGTCGAAGGTTCGAATCCTTCCGCGCTCACAAAAAAGGATGCGTTAGCATCCTTTTTTACTATACAGAGAGGTGGCCGAGTGGTTTAAGGCGCACGCTTGGAAAGCGTGTAAACAGCAATGTTTCGGGGGTTCGAATCCCTTCCTCTCTGCTTTTTAGTTTATAAATAAGTTTTTGTTTTCGTTTTTTGAGTTGTCAAAAGTTACCTCCTACAACATTTTACCTTATCTTTGATACGTATAGAATTACGAATTAAATGTTTAAAGAGTTAAGGCTTGTAAAGTTAAGTGTTTTTATAGTATTGTTTGCTATTGCTTGTTTAGGATTAAATTATAATTATTTAGTAATTAGTCAGTTATACTTTAATAAACCTTCTTATTATGTAGGAGATAGTGTAACCGTTTTTTCTTCAACCAAAGTTAAACTTCCTTTAAAAGTTAATTTAAATATTACTGATATTGACAAAAATAAGGTAGAAAATGTTGCCATTAATGTTAAAAATCAGCTTTACAAAAAAGAAGAAACTCTAGCGAAAGGATTTAATTTTACACCATCTGCTAAAGTAGAGATTTCGAAAAATTTTAAATCGGGTGTTTATTTAATTAACAATAAATATCCATTTGTGGTTAAATCATCAACAACAAAAAAAATAATTGTGGTTTATCCTTACATGAATAATTTACTCTACACAAGTGAAAATTTAACCAATGTTTTTAGTGCAAAACTTCCTCAAACTAGTTTAAATAGAACAGCTAAAATAGATGATTATTCTAAAGGAATTTTACCTTTTTTTAAATCATTAAATTATGATTTTGGTTATATTACTGATTTAGATTTGGAGGATTCTACTAGTTTTTTTGATTCTAAACTGTTAATTATTTATGGTAAATCTACTTGCTGGACTTTAAAAATGCAGCAGAATTTTACCACTTATTTAAAAAATGGTGGCAATGTACTTTTTATTACTTCTTACGTGATGAATGATGCGGTAAGTTATCATAAAAACACAAATAGTATTATGCTATTTAATGAGAACAAAGGGGAAAAAGCTATACAAAGTTGGACTACAAAATATAATATATCTCAAGAAAAACATGTTGGAATCTCATACGTAAATGCAGGTTATGCTGATGATAAATTTTACATTAATGCCAATGAAAATTACCCTGTTTTAAAAGGATTAGATAGAGATACGATTGAAATTGATGCCAATTTATTTGCTTCACCACCAGTTAAATGGTACGATGATTTACCAAGGATAAATTTAGATGCCATAGGGTTTTATAGGAGCGAAATTATCGCTTATAGTAAAGCTACCTATCATGAAAGAGATAATGGCATTAAAGGAATATTTGTTTTACAACCCGATTCAACTTCTGGCAAAATAGTAAGTTTGGGTACAGAAGATTGGTGTTTAGCAAAAAATATTGGCAACAATAAACAACTCCAAGCGATTACAAAAAATGCGATTAATTATTTAATAAATAAGCAGTAATATTCTCACAAGCCTTTCCATTGCCATATAAATCAATAGTAAAATTAGAGGTTTGATGTATCATTTTTTCAAAAGCTGCAATAATTTGAGTTTTATTTGCCACAACCAAAACGTTTACGTTATTTTTAATTAATTCAACCCATTCGGTTTGGTCGCGTAGGGTTACACAATTTTTTTGAAAGAAGAAGGCTTCTTTTTGCAAACCACCACTATCGGTCATTACTAAAGTACAATTTTTTAAGAGTTCAATCATATCAAAATAGCCAACAGGTTCAATTAAATTTACATTGAGCTGAAGTCTAAATTGGGCTAATTTCGCTTTAGTTCTCGGGTGAAGCGGTAAAACGACAGGTATTTTTTTATGAATTTCGTTTAAAGCATTTACAATATTGGTTAATCGCTCTTTGTCATCGGTATTTTCGGCTCTGTGAAGGGTGCAAAGAATAAACTTTTTGGGTATTCCATTTTTAGTTAAAGTTGCTTTTTCTTTCGATTTTTGAGCGTAAAAATTAGCGGCATCTTGCATTACATCGCCACATTTAATAAGCTTACAATCAATATTTTTATAACCTTCATTCATTAAATTATCAACGGCTGTTTGGGTAGGGCAAAACAAGAAATCGGCAATTCTATCGGTTAAAATTCGGTTTACCTCTTCGGGCATTTCCATGTTAAAACTTCGTAAACCTGCTTCTACATGAGCCACTTTAATGTGCAGTTTTTTGGCGGCTAAAGCTCCTGCAATGGTAGAGTTAGTATCGCCATAAACCAATAATAAATCAGGCTTTTCATCTAATAATATTTTTTCAATTTGTTCCAACATCCTACCTGTCATTGCTCCATGACCAACACTATTAATGTTTAAATTGTATTTAGGTTTAGGAATTTCCATTTCCTTAAAAAATACTTCACTCATATTGGCATCAAAGTGCTGACCAGTATGCACAATAATTTCTTCAATTTGTTGATGTTTAGAAAATGCTCTACTCAATGCAGCAGCTTTTACAAATTGAGGTCTTGCTCCAACTATGGTTATAATTTTCATTGTTTTAATTCTTTTAGTTCATCAAAAAATGATTTGGCTAATTTATCTCTATTAAAGTTTTTATTAACATATTTTCTACCATTTTCACCAAATTCTCTTAGTTTTTCTTGATTGTTATTTAAATAGAGAATTTTCTCGACTAAATCATTTTCGTTTTCAGGTTCAAAAAATAAACCTGCTTTTCCTTGGGCAATAAATAATTCTTTAGCCTCTCCGTCAACCCCCAAAAGTAAAGGTTTTTTCATAGCACAATTTTCAAATATTTTGGAGGGTATGGCTCCTAAAAATAAATCTAATTTTTTTAAGGGGATTAAAGCAATATTCACAGCTTTAATAATTTTCGGCATTACAGTTTTTGGAACTAAATCTAAAAAGAAAATGTTGCTTAATTTATATTTTTCTTTAAGCGATATTAATTTTTCTTTTTCTGGTCCACTTCCTAAAAAAAGGTATTTAATATTTTGATTGTTTTTGGTTTTGTTAGCTGCGTTTATTATGAGCTCTAATCCTTGGGCATAACCTAAAATTCCCGCATAAAGCAACAATAAATCGTTGTCTTTAAAATGGTTTTCTGTTCTCCAATTGCTTTTTATATTATCAGGGTTATATAAATTCAAATCAACTCCATTGGGCAACCAATAAACCTTTTTATTAGGAAATCTAGTACTTATGTTAGTAACAATTCCTTGTGTTTGCCCTGTTATTAATGAGGCTTTTTTGTATAAAAATTCTTCTAAGATAGTAGCCAATTTTAAAAAAAACTTATTGGTAACTAAACCTAATTTCTCGGCACTTTCAGGCCACAAATCGGATACATTAAAAATGAGTTTTGCCTTTTTGTTTTTACACAGTAAATAAGCCGAAATACCAAGAAATAGAGGGGGGGATTCACAAAAAATAAAATCGTATTTTTTTTCTAATTTTTTCTTTCCAATCCAATAAGAAGACCAAACAAACGAGAAATAATTTTGCAATCTTTTTACAATAGATTTTGATTTGGAGACATAAATTGAAGAACGATGAACTTTTAATCCATTCATTTCTTCATAGCAATATTTTTTACTGGCATATTCAGGGTGAATTTCCATTTGAGGATAATTGGGCATTGCGGTTAAAATAGTAATATCAACGTTTTGTTTTTGTAGCCTTATGGCTAATTCAAAAAGTCGGTTTTGAGGAGCACCTACTTCGGGAGGAAAATATTGAGTTAGGATTAGAAGTTTCATTGTAACCTGCTATAGTTTTTCTGTAAAAATAAATATATCGTACGATTAAATCCTATTTTTAGTTTATTTTTGGGTAATTATTTAATAACATTATGACGGAAATAAACATTTTAAAAGTGGGGAGTGATTTACTTTCTTTTTTATCAAAAAGATGGTGGATAATTTTAGTCTGCTTAATTGTAGGTTTAGTGCTAGGTTATGTAAAAAGTGCTAAAACTATTCCCATTTACAAAACACAATTGGTGGGTGAGGCTTATGGCATTTCTAATGCTGCTGTTGTTGGGGTTCTCAACACATTACAATCATCAGCTAATACAAATAATTATTTGCAATTAACCAAACAAACAGGTATTAAGCCAAATATAACACGAACTATTTATGCACTAAAAGCTGAAATATTTGAGAATACAAATCCCACCGAAAATTTTAATAATAATGTTTTTTATGTTGCAGTGAGTACTGATGACTTAAGTAAAATACCTTCTTTTATTACTGGTTTGGAACAATTTATAAATAATGATCAATTATTTAAGGGTAGAGGAAATATAATGATTTCTACTAAATTTGACTTGCCTAGTAAAGCAGAAAAAACATTGCTTACTACACTTTTAAAATACGGAATAGTATTTTTGGTATTAGGAATTGGAATAGCTGTTGTAATAAGTTTTATTATTAATGTAAGAGCCTACCAAAAAGCTAATAATGTTTGAGTAGTTGCTGGATAGAGGTGTTGAGTTGGTAATTTTTAAGAACAAAAAGTCTTGCATTTTCACCATATTTTTCTCTCATTTTCTCATTTTCAATAAGCGTAATTATTGATTTAGCTAATTGTTTTACATTTTCGGGTTCAACTAACAAACCTGTTTCATTTTCTTTTACGAGTTCAATTTGCCCACCAGCTTTTGTCGCAATAACAGGCAAACCACAGGCTGATGCCTCTAAAATGGAAACACCAAAGCTTTCAAAACGAGAAGGGTTAATAAAAATAGCTAATTTCTGATATTCACTAACTATTTCATTATAAGGTATTTTTCCTATAAAATCAATAAATTTATCTAACTTAAGACGAACTGCCAACATCTTGTATTCTTGTGCTAAACTTCCGCCTCCAACAATGCTCAGTTTAATGTTTTGATGTAATTTAACAACTTCAGCCATTGCTTTAATAAGCACATCAATGCCATAAGTTTGCTCTAAAGTTTTAATTACTCCTATTTGGATAATAGACGTTTTGTTAGGTTTATTAATGGGAACAAATTTGTTAGTATCAATTCCAAATGAAACAATTTCAATAGATTTAGCGGTATATTTTTTTATTTCATCAGCCATTACAGTTCCTGTAGAAAATATTTTGTCGGCTTTTTTTAGCACATATTTTAATACGTTTTTTGTAATTTTAGATTTGTTAGGAAATTCAAACACATCAGAACCCCAAACAGATACATAAAAAGGATGATAATGAAGTAAAGCCCCTAATAACCCATAACTTGAAGCATAGTAAGCATGCACAAAATCGGGACGAAATTCTTTGATAATTTTTTTTATTTGAGGCAATGCTTTAAAATAAATTAACTTAGAAGTAAGTGTATTAGATTTACTTTCTTGTTGAGAAGAAAAGTTGAAATTAGTTAATTTTTGATGCCAAGTGGAATTTGAATTTCTTAACGAAAAAAGATAAATCTTAAAGCCATGTTGTATCAATGCTTTTACCCATTTCTCGGTGTGAGCAGAATCAATATCAGCTAAAATTAGTATTTTTTTCATTGCTTACTTATTTTTGGAGAAACATTAACTAAAGCCAATAATATAAAAAAGAGGGTAGTAATTTTTACGTTGTTTAATGAGTAATTAGTGATACTATTTATCAGTAAAAATAATGGAAGTAAAATGTATAATCCATAATAAGGATTTTTATCGTTAATGTGTTTAAACCCGATATAGCCGATGATAATAAATAGTGCTAAATAAAAAAACGCCATAAAGATTCCTCCACTAGCCAAAATAAATAACAATTCATTATCAGGTGCTTTTCCAATTAAATTTTCAAAACTAGTTTCTAGCCCAACACCAAAAACAGGGTGTGTTTTCCACACCTCTAATACATCTTTCCAAATATCTAAACGTAATTGAAAAGAGTGAATTTTTAAGGGGTTGTTATAAATTATTTGTTGGATATAACTCATCCCAGAAAGGTTAATAACTATAATAAATAGGCCAAATGAAGCAAGAAGTATAAAAAATGTTTTAAAACTTAAGTTCTTAAAAAAATAATAAACCCCGAAGGAAAAAATTAGTCCTACAAGTGAGGTTCTTGATTGTGTTAAAAACAAAAAGATAATGGAAAAAGCGAGGAAGATATAGTTTTTAACTTGTTTAATTTCTAGGTTTCTAACAAAATAATAAATAGCAAACATTCCCCAAAAAACAGCAAAATTGTTTGGATTGTTTTGTGTGCCATATAGCCTGAAATTTCGATTAAAGACTTTGTTTAATTCATACGTTTGTGATTGATTGGAATATATTTTTTGGATTTCAGTACCCCATTCAAAAGGATTAAAGATTTGAAGAAGACTAATAGCAATAAGTATTAAAACTATAAAATCTATCATTTTATGAAATACTATTTTTTCTTCTTTTATGAGGTGTCCAGTTATAAGAAATAGAAATATATACTTTAAAAAACGAATAGAATTAATGTACGCCTCAAGCCCTTTTAAATTGACAAGGTTTGAAAAAACACTTGTAATAAACAACCCTATAAGACAATAGATAATTCCTTTATTGCTTTGAAACGAATTTTTGCCAATTAAGACAATGCAAAGTAATGGCAATATGATGTTTTCTAATCTTGTAATACCTAAGCTTTCGGGTAAAATAAGGTTGCTTATTAAAACCAATAAAACGGTTAATAATCCTATTTTATCAGCCCAAGCATTCCAATTATATTTTAATGAAACAGTCAATACAGTTCCTCAATCAATTTAATTAATTTATTTAGACCTTCTTTCCTAGAATAAGGAGCGGTATCAAAATCAATTTTAGCATTGACCATTTTTAATGCTTTAGGCAAATCATTGGCTATATTTTCTTCAGTATTAATACTCCAAATTACAGCAGGATAATCTTTTAATTCTTCCCATATTCCACCATTCGTAATTTTGGTGTTAGAAATTACCCAAATAGGTTTTTTACGATAAATGTAATCGTATATTTTAGTAGTTGATTCGAATGCTTTCCCTGATGAAAAAATGATGCCGATATCTGCTTCATCAATTCCCTCCAACATTTCTGGGTAGGTTTTTAATCCATAGGCATTAATTTTAAAAGCACCATTTAATGTAGTTGGTTTTCCAATATGATGAAATTTTATATCATCATTTTTTAGGATAACTTTTAAAAAATTTTTGGGATCTCGGTCTTCGAAAAAAGTGCCGGTATAAATAAAATTTATTTTTTCTTGTGATAAAATTGAATATTGAGGTATTTCTACATTTTCATATCCATTAGGTATAACTGTAAATTTGTTTCTTTGTTTTTTATAAGTAGATAATAAAGACAAGCAAAAAGAATTTACACTAAGGATTTTATCGGCAAGGCGATTAAACTTGTTTTCATAAAACTTTTTAATTTTAATTTTTATAAATGAATTGTTAAATCTGGGATTATTTGCAAAAGGGTCTCTGTAATCTAAAATAATTTTAGCACCTCGTTTTTTAAATTCCTTAGCAATAGAAAAATACATAAAAGGAGAGCCTGACATAATTACAACATCGTACTTTTTTTTGTTTACCGCTATCCATTTTTTAATTTCTTTTTTCCAAGTAACTCCTTCATCTTTAATCAATCCTTTTGGTTTTTTTGGATTAGGAATGTGGTAATAATTTTCAATGTCTGAAATAGCCTTATTCTCTATTGTGCTTATTACATCACATTTAATATGAGAAGCTAACTGGGTAATATTTTTAGCCCAGTAACTCGCTCGTTTTGCACCAACAGTATTATCAGGTTCAAATAAATAAGAAATAATAAGGATATGTTTTTTTGTACTCAATTTACTATTTGGCTATAAGTTTAAATTGTTTAACTAAATTACTCAAAATTAATTCAGTGTTAAAATGAGTTTTAATGTAGTTGTATCCTGCTATATTTGTATCAAGTTTATTTTTATTAAAAGCGACAAATAATTTATTCAAATTTGTTTTTAACTCATCATAGTTTTTACAATAATTTACATGAGGAAAAGGATTATTGTATAGTATTGTTTTCCCTTTTGCCAATGCTTCTAATACAAAATTAGATAAACCATCGTGTTGGGTATAGCGAATGCAAATTACTGAGTTATCAATCAATTCTTTACTATTATTTACCCAGCCTAAAAAATGTAAGTTAGGAATTTCCTTAAATTCAAACTCGCTTCCCATAATTTTAAATTCAATAGTAGGAAAATCTTTGGCTAATTGTTTAATTTCATTTAACCCATAATATTCAGCTCTTTTTTGTGCAATGTAAGTTAACACTGAGAATTTTTTTGGTAGGGGGGAGGGTGTTTTGTTAATATCAAATCCTGCAAAATTAGCTACAGTAGCACTTATATTAATCTCTTTTAATTCATTTTTAATCCAATCCACTTCACACCAATGGGTACATTTATCAATATAATCTTTAATGTAAGTTTGTGCTTTAAAAGCTTTGGTAGATTTTATAACATCAGTTCCTACCCAATGCATAATTACTTTTTTGTTGAGTTTTAAGGCTAAATCAATTGTGCCACTTTTGGTTAGTGTTCCATTTATGGAATAAACAACATCTGCATTTCTAACCTTGAAAAAGTATTTTATTTTATCCATTTTTTTATAATACGTATCCAAAGCAGTGTAAGTACATAGCCCAGCTCCAGCCAGGTGAGGCCGGCGAACAGGATGATCGCCGGATAGACGTTTCGCGCCCAATTGGGATAGTGCAGTCCGAGAGTCAGGGTGTCGACACGGGCTTTGAT
>CAZVEW010000050.1:0-9293 GCA_964625955.1 uncultured Vicingus sp.
TGTTACCGCTGTGCCATTAAGATTTTTACGCTTACGCTAAAATCTAAAATGACAATCTGCAATTATTCTTTATTTGGAAGATGGCGAGCTGTTAGGGGAATATAACCAAAGTTCGATAACTATTTCTAATTCTTTCTGGTCAGTGCTATTATATATGTGTGTATAAAACCTTATTAGATATTTATTACTTTCTTTTCTATTACAATTTGTCGAAATAAGAAATCTAATCTTGTCTAAAATATCTTCACTTATACAATTAGCATCTAGCTTTAAAGGAAAGTAATGATGATAATAATTCATATAAACGTTTTTAAATATGAAATTTTTTAAATATGAGATTTGATTTATATCATATAATTGCTGAGTAAAATAAGTGTGATTGTCATAAATGAATATATCTCTGTCTTTCATATAGAGAACATTAATAAGATCAATAGTATCTATTTTAAGTTCTAAACAAGGTTTTGCAAACCAAGATGTATCAGCACAACCATAAAACTCATTTCTACCGTTAAGCGTTGCGGATATTAATAGTTTTGGTTCATGAGTATAATTCTTCTTACTTAACGTACAAGATGTTATAAAAAGAATTTGCAATTCAACCAAGAGTGTTAAAATATAATACCTCTTCATTTGTTCTGATTAATCTTTCGCATTATTTACCACCACCACCAAATCCACCCGGTGATTCATAAGGACTTCTAAATCCATCTGGAATATTTTTTACTTTTTCAATATCTTCAGGTAAAATTCCGTGAGTTGAACCTGTAGGATCTGTGATAAGACCTGTTCTATAAAAACCATTGCGACTATTGTATAAATTTTCTGCTTGAATTACTCTTAAATTATTTAATCTTAATATAGGATCCCTCAACCATTCAAGGGTGCTTTTAAATTTATTTTCCTGTTTTTGAATAGTTCTTAGATCTTTAGTTCCATCGGCAGCAAAAAAAGCTTCGCCTAATAATTCGTGAACAAAAACTTGAGTTACGGTAAATTGCTGTTTAATTCTTTTACCAGATATGGTTTGAGCTTCAAAAAATTCAGGAGTGCCATTATCATAGATGGTAACTGTGCCTTTAGTTGCAGTATTAGGTTCAAACTTACTTTCTGTAATATTACCCTTTTTAAATTGTACTGTTATTTCTGCTTTTGAATTTACCAACTTTCTAAAACCGTTTGCTAATGCTTTTGTTTTAGAATTTAGTCCAGCTCCTTTTAAAGCACGAGTAAATTCATTTCTTCTTCCTTTCAGGCTATTAAATGTTTTACCGCCTTTCGAGATCGTAAAGAATCTTTCCACTATTTTTGGAGGAAAAATTTTGTTCAATTCTTTAACAATCTTTGATGCATCTTTTGTTGTTGCTCCTTTAACTGTGTTTCCAAAAGGGTCTTTAAGTATCAATGGATTTCTATTTGTATAAGAATAAGGACTTTGCCAAGGAAACTTCGCTCGTTCAGGGTCGAGGGTTAACCAAGTAGCAAGCCTTGGGTCTCCTTGTCTAAATAAGGTTGTGTAGCTATTTCCACTCCCTTTCACTTCATCATCCTTTTCCATACCGTTAAAGCCGTACCTGTAAGCATTTAGGCGTTTTTTTGTAGGCAATCGTCTAAAAGGTATTAATAATGAGCAACCCATTTAATGCTATTTATCAAAATTAAAGAGGTATTAGGCTGAGCATTAGTGCCTTTAAGTCCAAAAAAGATATCAACATTTTTTACATTTCTGTTGCTAAATTTACTAATAGGAATAGTTACGGTTTTAAAAGATGTTGTATCTAATGATGAGGTGGCAATTTTTACAGGGTCGCTTTGTAAAAAGGTGTTACAATTTATATCACCTAAGTTAATATGATTTCCGTTCATAAATACTTCAAAGTCGCTAATGGTTGAAGTGGGTAGCATTTTTGCGGTAAAAATAAGTGCTCCAGTGTTAAATACTTCTGCATTTTTTTTGTTTAAGATTCTTGCAATAAGTTCATAATTACCATTGGCATCGCTATTAATTAATAAATAAGTATCGCCATTTATTGTGGTATCGGCAGGTGTAATGGTGGTGTCGGGAGGGGTTACACTATTATTAATAATGGTATCGGCTGGTGTAATAACAGTATCTGGATTTAAAAATATGGTAGAAACTCCTGTTAAGCAGCTTGTTAATGTAAAAGTGCCTGTTACAGTACTTTCAAAAAAGCCAGCTTTGCCATTGCTCCAAATATTTATGGTTGAATCGATGTAAACGCAAGAGCCATCATCTATTTGTGCTAAAGTATCAAAATTTGTAGCATTGGGGTCGGTGCAACCACTTTTTGTGTCTTTTTTGCATGCAGTAAAAACTAAAGAAATACTTAACAGTAAAATGGTGTAGTTTAAAATTGTTTTCATGTTGCGTTATACTTTAATTTAATAGATAAAGTTTCAATTATTTTAAATTTATGCTTTAACTCTTTCGGAGTAAGTTCCTGTTCGAGTGTCAATTTTAATTAAATCGCCTTCGTTTATAAAAAGAGGAACGCGTACTTCGGTTCCTGTTTCAACGGTTGCAGGTTTAAAAGCGTTGGTTGCAGTGTTTCCTTTTTCACCGGGTTCTGTAAAGGTAATTTTTAGTATAACAGATGCTGGTAATTCACATATTAGTGCTAGTTCTTCATCGGCATGAAAAACAATTTCTGCAAAGTCTCCATCTTTTAAAAGTTGGGGGGCGTTAATTATTTTTTCATCAATAAAAGTTTGCTCATAAGTATCTTTATTCATAAAATGATAGGTTGTACCTTCTTTGTATAAAAATTGATATTTTCTTCTTTCTACCCTTACTATCTCAATTTTATGTCCAGCAGAGAAAGTGTTATCAATTACTTTTCCTGTGGTTAAATTTTTTAATTTTGTTCGCACAAATGCAGGACCTTTACCGGGTTTTACATGTTGAAATTCGGTAACAGTGTATAATCCATTGTTGTACTTCATGCACAATCCGTTTTTAATGTCTGATGTTGTTGCCATTTTTTAGTTTTAAGTTAAAGGGCCTCTAATTATTCCTTTAGATGATTTTTTAATAAATTTTAATATAATATCTTTTTCGGGAGATTCTGGGGCTTCTTGTTCAATAATTCTTACAGCGTTGGTAACGTTTAAGCCTCTAACATAAATACTTCTGTAGATATCTTCAATTTGCATAATGCTTTCCGCTTCCATTCCTCTTCTTCTTAATCCTACCGAATTTACGCCCGCAAATGTAAGAGGGTCTCTTGCTGCTTTAATGTATGGGGGTACGTTTTTTCTAACATTAGAACCAGAAGCAATAAAGGCATGGTTGCCAATTTTTACAAACTGTTGAACGCCTGCAACACCTTCTATAATTACAAAATTCCCTATTTCTACGTGCCCCGCAAGATTAACACAATTGGCTAAAACACACGAATTTCCAACCACACAATCGTGAGCAATATGTACGTAAGCCATTAAAAGACAGTTGTTTCCAATGGTTGTTTTTTGTTTGTCTGATGTTCCTCTATTTATCGTTACACATTCTCTAATAATGCAATTGTCTCCAATTTCAGCAGTTGTATCTTCGTTATCAAATTTTAAATCTTGAGGAATGGCAGAGATTACAGCACCGGGAAAAATTTTGCAATTTTTACCAATTCTAGCACCTTCAAAGATGGTTACATTTGGTCCTATCCATGTGCCTTCGCCTATTTCAACATTTTTATGTATAGTTGTAAAGGACTCAATAACAACATCCTTTCCAATTTTGGCATCAATATGTATGTTTGTAAAACTGTGTTGCTCCATTTAAAATAGGTATAAAATTTTTACGAAGATAATATTTTTTATTGACGAACTTCTTCGGCTACTTTATCTTTGTGTGTTTCTTTTACAATTTGAGCCATTAATTCAGCTTCAATACAGAGTTGTCCGTTAACAAATCCTTTACCGTCCATGTGAACAATTCCTCTTCTAATAGGTGTTATAAGTTCTAGTTTATATACAATGGTATCGCCTGGTATTACTTTTCTTTTAAATTTTACACGGTCAATTTTCATAAAATAGGTCATGTAATTTTCTGGGTCGGGAACAGAGCTTAAAGCAAAAATACCGCCAACTTGAGCCATAGCTTCTATTTGTAAAACACCGGGCATAACAGGGTTGTTTGGAAAATGCCCCATAAATTGGGGTTCGTTTAAGGTAATATTTTTCACTCCCACAATACTTGTGCTGTCTATGTCCATTATTTTATCTACTAATAAAAATGGGTAGCGATGAGGAAGCATTTTTGAAATAGCATTAATATCGAAAACAGGTTCTTTGGTTAAATCAAATTGTGGTCCTTGTTTTTCTTGTTTTTTTATTTCTGCTTTTATAATTTTAGCAAAATCTACATTTCCTTTATGTCCTGATCGAGCAGCTAAAATATGTCCTTTAATTGGTTTTCCAACAAGGGCTAAATCGCCAATAATATCTAACAATTTATGTCGGGCAGGCTCATTTTGAAAGTGTAGTGTAAGATTATTTAGTATGCCTGCTTCTTCAACTTTAATGTGTGGTTTGCCTAATAAGTCTGCTATCTCATCTAATTTTTCTTGAGGTAAAGGCTTATCAACCATCACAATAGCATTATCTAGGTCGCCACCTTTAATTAGTCCATTTTTTGCTAAAATTTCTAATTCTCGTAAAAAAACAAAAGTTCTACATTTGGCTATTTCTGGTGCAAATTCGCGTGTGTTGTACATGTGTGCATGTTGTGTGCCTAATAATGGAGAGTTGTAATCTACCATCACGGTTAAGCGAAATTCATCTTGCGGAACGGCTAACATTTCTGTTTGTCTTTCTAAGTCTTCGTAGGTTAGATTATTGGTTACAATAAAGTAATCTTTTGCAGCGTTTTGTTCTTTAATACCAACTTGTTGTATAAGATCAACAAACGGGTAGGCACTTCCGTCCATAATAGGTACTTCGGGGGCATCAATCTCAATTAAAGCATTGTCTATTTCCATGCCATATAGGGCGGCTAAAATATGTTCTGTAGTTTGTATAACTACGCCATTTTTGCCAAGTGTTGTACTTCTTGATGTATCAACCACTAAATTTGGGTCGGCATTAATAATGGGTGTATTTTCTAAGTCAATTCTTTTAAATTTGAATCCATGATTTTCTTTTGCTGGATGAACGGTTAGTGTTGATTTTGCACCAGTGTGTAATCCAACACCAACAACTGAGAATGATTCTTTAAGGGTTTTTTGGTTAGCCATTATTTTGTGCTTTATTTTCTAATTCGTTTAATCTTTTAATAATGCTTGGTAAGTTTTTAAACCCAGCATACGATCTTGTATATTCTCTATATTCGTAAGCTGGAGAACCTTGAACAATAGCATTGTCTTTTAAGTTTTTTGTAATTCCTGATTGGGCGGCTATTTTTACACCATCACCAATACTTAGGTGTCCTATTAAACCTACTTGACCAGCAATTATACAGTTTTTACCAACTTTTGTTGAGCCTGCAATACCTACTTGAGATACGATTACTGTGTTTTCTCCAATAGTTACATTGTGTGCAATTTGGACTAAGTTATCTATTTTAACACCTTTTTTTATAATTGTTGAACCTAAAGTAGCCCTATCAACACATGAATTTGCACCAATTTCTACATAATCTTCAATAATAACATTGCCTATTTGTGGTACTTTATCGTAATTGTTATCGCTATTTGGTGCAAAACCAAATCCATCAGCACCAATAATAACGCCTGGATGAAAAGTGCAGTTATTACCAATAACACAATCTTGAGAAATGTTAACCCCTGCAAATAAAGTGGTATTATTTCCTATTACAACATTATCTCCTACATAGCAGTTTGGATAAATTTTTACGTTATCGCCAATATTAGCATTATCGCCAATGTAAGCAAATGCCCCAATATATATGTTTTTACCAAGCGTAGCATTGGCTGAGATAAAACTTGGTTTTTCTATGCCGGTTTTATCATTTTTTATTTGATTATAAATTGCCAATAATTTGGCAAAACACTTGTAAGCATCGTCAACCCTAATTAAGGTACATGTTTCTTTTACTGGTTTTTCTAAGTTTAAATTTTTATTTACAATTACGATAGACGCATCTGTTTGGTAAAGATGTTCTTCATAAGCCATATTGGCTAAGAAAGAAAGTGATTGAAGTTTGCCTTCTTCTATTTTAGATAGTTTATTTACGATAACATCGGCATTGCCTTGTATTTCACCGTTCAATAAGTCTGCTATTTGTTGTGCTGAAAATTTCATGAAAACCAAAAGTAGTAGTTTGTATATAAATTAACTAATTTTTTGTTTTAAGTTTTTAACTCCTTAATGTTTAGGAAAACATAAAAACCACTTTTTTACTGGTCGTGATAATGCATTAATATTCAGTGTATCAGCAGCTTCTGTGATATCGAGCATGGTTTTGTTTTTAAGTAAAATATTTATTTTATCTTTTTTTGGATTATAGGCATTGTTTACAATACTTTTTTGAAAAACAAAATAGCTTACTTCTTCTTTTGATAGCTTGTATTTTTCTTGATATTTTTTTGATAGGTTCTTAATCTCCGTTTTATCAAACTTCTTTTTTTGTAATTGAATTTTATATAAATTTCTATTAATCATCATTTTACATAAACAAGAAAGCACTTTGTCGGGATGGTTTACCCAAACTTTAATAGCGGTTATAATATCATTATCATCTAAAAGAGAAAATTGTTGTAACAAATTAGGATTTTTTTTAAAAGAACTTAAATTATATTCATTGTATAAAAAAAACTTAAGTGCAGGAGTACAAAATAAGTCCGTTTTGTTGATGGCTAAATATTTGGCTCTTTTTAAAATGTTAACCACCAAGTTTTCGGCCGATAATACTGTTTTATGCAAATAAACTTGCCAATACATTAACCTACGGGCAATAATAAATTTTTCGATAGAATAAATGCCTTTTTCTTCAATGGCTAATTCGTCATTTTTAACGGTTAACATTTTAATTATTCTTTCGGTACTTATCACACCTTCAGATACGCCAGTAAAAAAACTATCTCTTCTTAGGTAGTCGAGCCTATCCATATCTAGCTGACTAGAAACTAATTGGTGTAAAAACTTTTTTTTGTAGTTATTTCTAAAAATTTTGAGTGCTAAATTAAGTTGACCTTTAAATTCTTTATTCAGCTCGTCCATAAAAAGAGAAGAAATTTCTTCATGAGAAATTTTTTTAACAATGCTATGCTCTAACGCATGAGAAAAAGGACCATGACCAATATCGTGTAATAAAATGGCAATAACAACACCTTTGGCTTCTTCTTCGGTTATTTCTGTTCCTTTAGATTTAATAACTGCTATCGCTTTTTCCATTAAGTGCATTGTGCCTAAAGCATGATGAAAACGGGTATGTAAAGCTCCGGGATAAACCAAATGGGTTAATCCTAATTGTTTAATTCTTCTTAATCGTTGAAAGTAAGGGTGTTCTATTAAATCGAAAATAATGTCGTAAGAAATTGTAATAAAACCATAAACGGGATCGTTAATTATTTTCTTTTTATTTAAATTACTCATAAATTAAAATGTAGCATTTTTGCACGTCAAAAGTAGTATTTTTGACGTGTTTAAAATAATTAAGCTAATAATTATAACAATATGGAAGCAATAACAATACTTTGGGCTGATGATGAAATTGATTTATTAAAACCGCATATTCTTTTTTTAGAAGAAAAAGGTTATACCGTTTTATCCACGCCAAGTGGTGATGATGCCTTAGATTTATTAGCAAAAAACCGTGTAGATATTGTATTTTTAGATGAAAACATGCCTGGGCTAACAGGTTTAGAAACATTAGAAATAATGAAAACAAAACGCCCAAGTTTACCCGTTATTATGATTACAAAAAGTGAAGAAGAGTACATTATGGAAGAAGCAATAGGTGCTAAAATATCTGATTATTTAATAAAACCTGTTAATCCAAAACAAATATTATTATCTATTAAAAAAAACTTAGATACAACGAGGCTGGTAAGTGAAAAATCTACCGCCAATTATCAAAAAGAATTTAGGGAAATAGGCATGATGCTAAACGATAATTTAGATGAAAATGATTGGATTGATTTATATAAGAAATTGGTTTACTGGGAATTAGAATTAGGAGAGGCTAACGAAAGTGGAATGGACGAAATTTTAGATATGCAAAAAAATGAAGCCAATACGCAATTCTGTAAATTTATAGAACGAAATTATGCTTATTGGCTTAAACACCCCGAAGATGCACCAACCATGTCGCATAATTTATTTAAAAAATATGTAATTCCAGCGTTAAAAGATGAAAAAAACTCATCGGTATTTTTTATTGTGATAGATAATCTAAGATTCGACCAATGGAGAATGTTAAAACCAATAATCAATAACGATTATTGGATAGATGAAGAAGATGCTTTTTATAGTATTTTACCAACCACCACCCAATACTCTCGCAACGCAATTTTTTCGGGAATTATGCCTTCCGAAATAGAAAGAAGATATCCTGATAAATGGGTAAACGATGAGGAAGATGCGGGAAGAAATATGCATGAAAAGTTTTTTGTACAAGAACAATTAAAAAGAAATGGCTTAGATATTAAGTTTTCTTACAATAAAGTTTTAAATGTAAGTTATGGCAATAAAGTTTTAAATGAAGTTGCAGGAATGTTTAACAACAAGTTAAATGTTATTGTCTATAATTTTGTAGATATGTTGTCGCACGCTAGAACTGACACGCAAATTGTAAAAGAACTAGCCAAAGATGAGGCAGCTTATCGTTCTGTTGTTAAATCGTGGTTCGAACACTCATCACTATTAAGTATTTTAAAAGAAATTGCCGCAAGAGGCGGAAAAGTAATTATTACTACCGACCATGGCTCAATAAGGGTAAAAGAACCATCAAAAATTATTGGTGATAAAAATGTAAATCCAAACTTAAGGTATAAACAAGGTAAAAGTTTAGATTATCAAGCAAAAGATGTTTTGGCAATTAAAAATCCCGAAGAAGTATTTTTACCAAAAGTAAACATGAGCCAATCTTTTGTTTTTGCTAAAGATGATAAGTTTTTTGCCTATCCAAACAACTACAACCATTATGTGAAATATTACAAAGACACCTTTCAGCACGGAGGTATTTCTTTAGAAGAAATGCTTATCCCTATTATTAAAATGACAGCAAGATAATTGGATAATTGGATAATTAGATGATGAGATAATAATGAGTGAATGAGATAATGAGTGAATGAGATAATGAGTGAATGAGATAATGA
>CAZVEW010000050.1:9393-12707 GCA_964625955.1 uncultured Vicingus sp.
TGAATGAGATAATGAGTGAATGAGATAATGAGTGAATGAGATAATGAGTGAATGAGATAATGAGTGAATGAATGAATAAAAAGGAATAAAATAAACTTTGAGTTCTCTGCGGAATCTTTGCATTCTTTGCGGTTAAAAGAGTAAGGAAAAATGAATGAGATAATTAAATGAAAAAATATACCATAAAAACACTGGCTGATTTAGATGGTGTTGCAAGTAAGTTAATAGCTGATTTTGGCAAAAATAGGGTAATTGCTTTTTATGGCGAAATGGGCGTGGGCAAAACCACATTAATAAAAAAAATTTGTGAAAAATTAGGCGTAAAAGAAATAACCTCTAGTCCAACATTCTCGATTGTTAATGAATATAAAACAGCAGATAACAACACCATTTATCACTTTGATTTTTACAGAATAAAAACAGCAACAGAAGTATTGGATTTGGGCTATGAAGATTATTTTTACAGTAGAAATTATTGTTTTATCGAATGGCCCGAAAAAATAAGTAACTTATTGCCACTAAATGCGGTAAAAGTTCAACTTATTTTGGATAATGATGATTTTAGATTAATATCTTTTTTTTAATTTTATATCGTAGTCTTTTTTTTTATCTTTGTAAGATAAGCCTAAATTTATATGTCAACATCAGATGAATTATTAAGATCCTTAGCACAAGGATTTATGCCCCAAGAAGAAACGCTAGAAATTGTTCAAAAAAAAAGCGATTTACAAATAGGTATTCCAAAAGAAATTTCCATTCAAGAAAAAAGAGTAGTACTTGTGCCTGATGCTGTTGCTGTTTTAGTTAATAATGGACATGATGTGATAATAGAAACTGGAGCAGGAGAAGGGGCTAGTTTTAGCGATAAAAATTATAGCGAGGTTGGAGCTCAAATTGTATATAGCACTGAAGAAGTTTACAAAGCCAGCATGATTTTAAAAGTAGAGCCACCTTCTTTACAAGAAATAGATATGATGCAACAAGGTCAGTTATTAATATCTGCCTTACAATTACCAATTCAACCAAAAAATTTCATTAAAAAATTAATGGCAAAAAAAATTACTGCTATTGCTTTCGATTACATTAAAGATCCAGAAGGAATTTTACCGATTGTTAGTGCGATGAGTGAAATTGCAGGAAATACAGCCATATTAATTGCTGCAGAATATTTAAGCAACTCTCATAAAGGACAAGGACAAATGTTTGGAGGTATATCAGGAGTATCTCCAACAGAAGTTGTTATTTTAGGCGCGGGAACGGTTGGCGAGTATGCCTGTCGTTCTGCCTTAGGTTTAGGAGCTTCTGTAAAAGTTTTTGACAATAGTACTTATAAATTAAGAAGGCTTCAATCATCTGTTGGTCAGAGAATTGCTACATCCATAATACAACCGAGAGTATTAGCAAAAGCACTAACAACTGCCGATGTTGTTATTGGAGCAATAGGCAACAAAATAGGAAGAGCCCCTATTGTTGTTACAGAAGAAATGGTTAGTAATATGAAAGATTGTTCTATTATTGTTGATATTTCTATTGATAAAGGAGGTTGCATAGAAACTTCAGAAGTTACCAACCACGATGCACCTGTTTTTACAAAATATGGCGTAATTCATTATTGTGTTCCTAATATAGCTTCTAGGGTAGCACGTACAGCCTCTTACGCTTTAAGTAATGTAATAACACCAACAATATTAGATACCGGAGAATCTGGCGGTTTAGAAGCAATGATAAAATCTTATTTAGGAATTCAAAATGGTGTTTATATTTATAAAGGAATTTTAACAAACAAATATTTAGCAGAAACCTTTAGCTTACCGTATAAAGATATCAATTTGTTATTAATGGCAATGTAAACAACAAGTTTTTTAAAGAAATGAGCACATTAGCACATCGGTTTAAGTTTTATTTATTTGGTTTTGCAATTGGTTGCGTGGTTGTTTGGGCAATGTTTTATAATGGAAGAGATAAAAGACCAGCTTGGTTACCAGAAGGAAGAGTAATAGAATTTTTGCAAAAAAGTGAAATAACAATTAACAAAAATTTAGCATGCAAACTAGAATGTAATAATATTCCGTTAGATTTTATGGACAAAGATTTTTGGAAAAATGCAGATATAGATTTTGATAAAAGTGCAACCAAAAGAATTCCTTGTCCAGAATATGTTATTAGTTCTAAAACAAAAAATGGTAAAGCAATAGTTGTTTACATTGAAAGCTGCGAAAATTGTGATAATTGTGACAGACAAGGGAAAGCTACGCTTAGAAGTTTCGAAATACAAAAAAAATCTACATGTAAATGTGACTAATTTTTAGATTAAATAAAAACTAATCAACAATATAATCGAAAGTAGCATTTTTATACTTTTCCTTGGTTATTTGTGCTTTAAATTTTAACAATGTTTGGTAAGGACCATTCTCAATAAAAAGGTTGGTAATCCACGCAGGAATTAACCCTGCAGGGTCAATTTTTAAATGATAATCAATAGCAATTTTTCCATTTTTTAAGGGCGTAAATTTCCACTCACCATAAAAATAAAAAATTCTCACAACACCCGATTGTTCTTCCATCTTTTTTGGTTTTGGAACAGAAATCGAATATACAATTTTTGACGCTTTATCTTGAAAAATTTTATTATAAGCAATTAAATCTCTGTTAGATAAAGGCCACGGAGCATTAGTTTTGGTGTAATAATACATTTTGTTTTTGGCAACTTTTTCAACTTTTTTAGATACAATACAATTGTAAATCCAATTTTTATAATTGTCAACATCACTTAATATCGCAACCAAAGTACTTAATGTAGTGTTAACCACCGTGTGAGATTTAATTTCTTTTATACTTTTGTTTTCAGGCAGATAGGAATAGATGGTAATACCATTATGCGATTTTTCTAACTTCCATTTCGGTACATTATTAGAGTTAAAGCTTGTACAGGTTAGCAGAATAAGTATAAAAAAAAGAAATTTCATAAAATAAAAGTAATGCGGGGCACAATTTACGATTTTTTCACTTTATGGCATTATCAACTTCTTTTTTGTATTAACAGTAGGCATTGTTGAAATTTTACCCAATGGTATTTCATAAAATGGGTTGGAAAATACCTTGTAATTGTTTAATTTCGTAAAATTAGAATTTACTAAAATTAAAAAAAACGTATTAAATAATAAAATTTTGTATGCAACAGATTGTATAGAAAATTCGTCTCAAATAGTAGTGTATTAACAGAATAAGCCGACATGAAAATTATACTTCACCTATTACTCTTAAATTTTATTTTGCTAATAGCAAGAAATGGCTATGCTCAAGTAAATAAAGAA
>CAZVEW010000050.1:12807-15647 GCA_964625955.1 uncultured Vicingus sp.
GCATCAGGTTTTCCTTCTGGAATTATACCCGCAATGCTAGCACCCTTTTGGGGAGATGTGGATACTAGATCAGGTTTTGGAATTTGCTATTATGAGGTATTATCTAATGCCATGATTTTTCATTGGAAAGATGTTGGCTATTATAGCCAACACGGAGATAAATTGAATACCTTTGAATTAATAATTACGGATTTTACTTCTCCACTACTACAACCAGGTACTAATGTAGGTTTCTTTTATGCTAATATGGATTGGACAACAGGTGATGCTTCTAGCGGAACTAATGGCTATGGGGGAACACCAGCAACAGTTGGTGCAAATAAAGGAGATGGCATAAGTTATATTCAAATAGGCTTATTCGATGCCCCAGGTAATTTTTACGATGGTCCACTTGGTAATAATGACGGAGTAGATTGGTTAGATAATAAAACGTTTATGTTTAATGTTTGTAATTCTACTAACTTGCCTCCAATTGTTGCAGGTATAGATTTTTGCGATACGCTCAAGTTATGTGTGGGAGACACATTTCCTATAAATGTATCTTTTTTAGCCCCCGAGTCTAATCAAATAATTTGGGCAAGTGCAGATACCAGTCAAGCAAGTGGATTTAACGTAACAAACATCATATCAGGCACAGCATCATCAGCTCAAATAGATGGTAGTTTTATAGGTGATACTAGTAACGTAGGTGTTAATATTGTAACTTTTACGGCTTACGATAACGGAACACCAGCCGACACCATATCTTTCGATTATATTATTATAGTAGATACAATGCCTATGATACCAGTTATTACAGGAGATACTACTTATTGTCAAGGAAATAGTGTTTTATTAAATGCAGGAGCAGGATTTGATACTTACTTATGGAGTAACGGAGATACTACTCAGACATCTTCAGTTACACAAGGAAGTTATACGGTGCAAGCATCAATAGGAGGGTGTTCTTTTACAACACCACCGTATGTTGTTGCAGAATTTGCTTTACCAACTATAAATATTACAGGAGATTCAATTGTCTGCCCCGGAGATACTTTGTTATTAAACGCAACAAGTGGTTACAATACTTATTTATGGAACACATCTGTAAACGATACCTTAGATAGCCTTCATGTAATACAAGGAGTATATACTGTTACAGTTTCTGATTCTAATAATTGTTCAAATACTTCAGCACCTTTTACTGTTGTAGATTTTTCAACAACAATTAGTATTACAGGTGATACAACTTACTGTTTAGGAGACAGTGTTTTATTAGATGCAGGTTCCGGTTATGATACTTATGCGTGGAACACTGGAGACACTACTCAATTAATAAATGTAACACAAGGTATTTATTACGTAACTGTTTCATTAAATACTTGCAGTGCATTAGATTCTCATGTAGTTAATTTAATCAACGTTCCAAAACCAATTATATCGGGTAATTCATCTTATTGTGCTGGGGCTTCTGTAGTTTTAAATGCAGATTCTTCCAATACTGGATATAGCTCTTTTTCTTGGAATACCTTACCAGTTCAAACTAATCAAGTAATAGTTACAACACAAGGAAGTTATACTGTTTCGGTTATGTATAATGGTTGTCCGAGTATTTCCGATACTTTTGTGGTAACAGAAAATCCTTTACCTACGCCATTAATTATTGGCAATCTGCATTATTGCTCTAAAGATAGTAGCGGAACAACCTTATCAACCAACCTTGTTTATGCAAATTATAATTGGTCAACAGGAGATACATCGGCTACAATATTAGCATCTTCAAATCCAAGTAATTATTCAGTATCAGTTACTGATTCTAATGGGTGTACAGGAAGTTCATCTTCCGTAACAATTAGTAGTTCAGCACCAAACAATATACTTAGCGGAATAACCGATTTTTGCCCCAACCAAACAATAACAATAAGTTCAATTAACGGATTTGCTTCCTATTTATGGTCGAATGGAGATACAACATCTTCAACACAATTAGGTGAAGGAACATACACTATTACTGTTTCTGATACTTTTGGTTGTACAGATAAAGATACAGTTACCTTAACCCCAAATCCTTTTCCTGTTGCAAATTTTTCAGTTACACCTTCAAATCATGCAGGTACAAACGACACTGTTGTTTTTACTGATCAATCTACAATTGCCTCTGGTAATATTGTTAATTGGGATTGGGATTTCGATAATACTAACATAGGAGGAGCTACACCTTCTTTTGCTTTCACACAAGGACCACATATTGTTGTTTATACCATTCAAGGTACTTACACCATTCAACTAATAATTACTTCAGATAAAAACTGTAGTGACACGACTAACATAAACTACCTTATTATTGACGATGTTTTTGCTCCTAATGTATTTACTCCTAATGGGGATAATTATAATGAAACTTTGTTCTTTAAAAACTTAAAATACCAACCCAATAATCATTTAATAATATTTGATAGATGGGGAAAGAAAATATATGAAAAAGATAGCTATCAAAACGATTGGAATGGAGATAAGCATGCCGAAGGAACTTATTTTTACATTCTTACTATTGATGGATTTGACCCTCTGAAAGGCTCTTTTACAATTTTAAGGTGATTGTAGGCTTAAGCACAAACCATAAAACCAATATTTATTGGTTAAAATGTTGTAGATACACTTAACTGGACACTATCATTCCATATTATCTTTTATAGATTTTACCCAATGATAAGCTTTTTCATAATCATTAAAAACTTTAACAGGATTTGTGGTTTTATAAAAGTTCATGTAAAAATTGGCAAGAATTCTTGTATGAATATTGTTAACAACTAGTGCTTGTGCTTTCCTAATATCTATCACTAATTCATCTTTGCTAAAAA
>CAZVEW010000051.1:0-9228 GCA_964625955.1 uncultured Vicingus sp.
TTTATTAGCATTTATAATTTAGCATTTTTGTGAGATTCATCACATTGTTTTGTATCCCGAAGCGAGTTCGGGACAAAACTTTGTTCTGAATGACAGACTTTTATATAATAACAATAAATGCTGTTATCATTATAACTTAACCAAAATTAATTTTTACTGTAACAAAATCACAACTTAATCGTCTTACTACAAAAATTAAAAAAGATGAAAAAACCTATACTTTTATTCGTGATTTGTTTTGCAGTGCTTAACACAATTAAATCACAATCAGCAACCAGAACATTAGCAAATTTTTCTGCTTTAAAAGTAAACGGAGCTTTAAATGTTATTTTAATTAAAGGAAATGAAAATGTTGTAAACATTACGGCTTCGAATATTGAAGATTTGAAAAATGTAAAAACAACAATTAATAACAATCAATTGGTGCTATCTTTTAATGGAGAATCTGCAACAACAGTCGTAACAAAAAAAAGAGGAAAAACAAAACGTATAACAAAAACTAGAGGTAGCGATATTAAAATAAAATTAATTTACACCAACATTAATCGTATTACACAAAGCGGAGCATCTACAATTACTGCTTTAGACACCATAAATACAAATTCATTTTTTATAAAATCGAGCGGAGCAAGCGATATTGTTTTGGGTATTATTTCAGATAAATTAACGCTAAATACTTCTGGAGCTAGTGATGTTAAATTAGCAGGCAGCGTTAATACCTTAACTACAAATTTGTCTGGAGCCTCTGATGTTAAAGCAGGAAAATTAATTGCCAAAAATGTTATTGTAAAAGTTTCTGGGGCTGCTGATGTTACACTTTTTGCCGATAGTGCCATTTCGGGAACAATCTCTGGGGCTGCTGATGTTCACATAAAAGGAAACCCTAGTTACAGAAATTTAAACAGTACAGGCGTGTCAACCATTAATGATTATAGCTATGGCTTAAACGATAATTTTAAGGTAAAAGTTGGCAAAAACAACAAGTTAGCTGTAACAGGAGATAATGTAAATTTAAAAATGGGGGAAAATGAAGTTAAAGTAGTTAATGATACCACTAGAATTAAATTTTTTGGCTATAAATTATTAGTGATAGATGATTCTGTTTCTTTACAAAAAGAAGATAAAAAACGAAGAAACCATTGGGCAGGTATTGATTTAGGAATTAATGGGTTTGTAAACAATTCTGGCAGTTTTAACCTAAATAACGATGCCAATCTTGCACTTACAAACCCTAAAGAAGTTACCCAATTTATGGAACTAAGCTACTCAAAATCTTGGACTGTTTCAGTCAATTTTTTTGAATATTTCTTAAAACTTAAAACACACCATTTTGGCTTGGTTACTGGCGTAGGAATGGAATGGAATAATTACGAATTAAAACACAATGTGTTGTTAACAGCCAAAGGAGGTAACCATGTTTTTACCAATGTAAATACATATAATCAAAATTATACTTGGGGAGAAGTAGATAGTAATTTAACCTATTCAGAAAATAGGTTTAAAACCTTTTACATTAACCTTCCCTTACTTTTAGAGCTAAATACTGGTAATCATAAAAACAAATCTTTTCATATTGATGCGGGAGCAATTTTTGGCATTAATTTGCAAAGCAAAATGAAGTATAAATACAATTTAAATGGCGACAATAAAAAAACAAAAGACAAGCAAAGTTTTAACACCAATCCTTTTAAAATGGCATTAACAACAAGGGCTGGTGTTGGTTGGTTTACTATTTTTGCCACCTATAATTTAACTCCTTTGTTTGAAAACAATAGAGGACCAAAACTTTACCCTTTTAGTGTTGGCGTTACACTTTTAGGGTTTTAGAAATCTTCTTAATTTGTAAAACTTTTTCATTTTTTTTACCTTTACTTTTTGTTATTAAAATATAAATTATGTCAGGACATAGTAAATGGTCAACAATTAAAAGAAAAAAAGGTGCTTTGGATGCCAAAAGGTCTAAAGTTTTTACTAAAATTATTAAGGAAATAACCATTTCTGCCCGAGATGGTGGTTCCGACCCCGATGCAAACCCTTCTTTAAGGTTAGCCATACAAAATGCAAAGGGTGCTAATATGCCAAAAGATACCATTGAACGAGCCATTAATAAAGGGGTAGCAGGCGAAGGAGCCAACTTAGCAGAAGTTACCTTTGAAGGGCATGCACCACACGGCATAGCCATTTTTGTGGAAGCTACAACTGATAATAACAGACGAACAGTTGCCAATGTTAGGGCTATTTTTAATAAGCAAGGTGGAGAGTTAGGCACAAACGGCTCTTTAAGTTTTTTATTTGATAGAAAAGGTGTTTTTACAATTAATAAAGACCAATTGGCAGATAAAAATATAGAAGAATTAGAAATGGATTTGATTGATGCTGGATTAGAAGAACTTGAAGTTGAAGATGATGTTGTTATGGCTTACACCTCTTTTGATGATTTTGGCAATATGCAAAAACAATTAGATAACTTAAATATTGAAGTTGCCAATGCCGAATTACAACGCATACCCAATAGCACCATTACTTTAGATCTAGAAGCTGCAAAAAAAATATTACAACTTATTGATAAAATGGAAGAAGATGATGATGTTACAAACGTATATCATAACTTAGAAATAACTGACGAATTGTTATCACTTTAGCTGAAGAGTAATTTTTAATCTCAGTAAAACACGTAGCCATACCAATTATAAACCAAAACACCTTGTATATTTGTTTCATAATTGGTATTACTTTCCCCACATAATTACTTTCGGATTATTTTCAAATTTAGACAAATCTTTTGTAAAAATAATTTGTACTAAATCTATTAAGGGGAGTATGCCTAAACCTCCCAATGTAACAGAATAAATAATTGGTGTTCGCTGGTGCGTACCTAAATAAATTCGATGCCCTCCTAAAAAACCTGTAAAAATGGTAAATAATATCGCCTTTCCTCTATGAAATTTAACGGGTGTGGCTAATTCTGTTTCATCTACAATGGTGTCGGAAACATTATTGTTTTGAATGGAAATTACAAGCTGATATTCTTGAAAAGTAAGGCCTATTAAATTATTGGCTTTACTGCTAAAGTTGATTAAAAAACAAACCGATAGCAGTAGTAAAGTTCGCAACCTCATCACTTAGTAAAAGTTATTAGCGGTAAAACAAAATCTAATATTTGATTCGCGGATTCTTCCACACTTGCATCAGCAGTTTTTACATCAATATTTGGATTTAAAGGAGCTTCAAAAGGAGCATCAATTCCCGTAAAATCTTTTATTTCTCCTGCTCGTGCTTTTTTGTACAATCCTTTTACATCACGCTGCTCACAAATTTCAAGAGGTGTATTGATAAAAACTTCAACAAAATTTTCTTGACCTATAATTTTTTTAGCCTGTTCACGGATAGCAATAGTTGGGCTTACAAAACAGTTAATGGTAATGATTCCACAGTTTAAGAATAGGTTAGAAACCTCTGCAATTCGTCTAATATTTTCTGTTCTGTCTTGTTCGCTAAAGCCTAAATTGTTATTAATTCCTGTTCTAACATTATCCCCATCTAACACTTGAGTTAAAAATCCTTTTCCATGTAACACTTTTTCTAACGCAATAGCAATGGTTGTTTTTCCCGATCCCGAAAGTCCTGTCATCCATATTACCTTAGCTTTTTGTTTTAAAAGCTGTTCTTTATCGGTTCTACCTAAAATAGCATTAAAAATAGGATGTATATTTTTATCTTTCATATTCATAATTGCAACAAAAGTAATGTTTTCTTTGAATGAGATAATGAAAAAAAATTAATTAACCCTATCGCAAGGATACATATCTCTCACGTAAAAAATACCATCAAAAACATTGGTCCACATTGCTTTTATTTCATAATGACTTACGCCCTTCATCTCAAATTGCCCCAATTGATTTTGAACTGGTTTAAAATTAAGAAATGCATATTGAAATCCTTTTTTATAAATAAAATGCTCAATTGATTCAACAGAAGGAGGTTTAATCGTATAAATATTTTGATTTTTCATTGTTAATCTACCAGTGCTTCCCGAATAAGAAGTAAAACCTAGTACATATAAATCATTTTTTAATTCTTTATTCATTAATTTTCCTACGCTTATTATTTCTTTTTTTGTTTTAGTTACGACATTCATGTTTTTTGCTGCATGACCACTATGAAGCCAAACAATTATTTTTTTATTAGGATATTTTTTCTTAACTAACCATAACAAGTTTTTTGCCATTTGCGTATCACGAATATTATCAGAAGTTACACTGTTTTCATTTTTTACCCATAAATCTTTTGCTTCCCCTTCAATGCTTCTAATTGTTTGTATCCAAAATGAATCGGAAGTGCTGGTATTGTAAAGTTGTTTCTCAATAATTTCTAATTGATTTAAAAATACTGTTTTTTGTTTTTGATGTAATTTAACAAATGGAGTGGGATTAGTACTTATCATTTTTTCTATGGTTGATATAAATTTCTCATATTCTTTTGTTTTAATAAAAGGAATTTCTTTTTCTTGTAAATAAGTTTTTAGCTCTTTTACTAAATAATGGGTCGAATAATATTGATGATCTTGACAATCGAAGCCTGTAACAATTAATTTTTTGTTGGTATTATATTGTTGCTTAATATAACTAAAAAGGGGCTGAACTTGTTGACATTTAGACCATATTGGAAATATATTTTTATACACCTCATTAATTGTTAATTGCTGATTTTCAAGTTTTTCCCAGGAGCGATTTAATCCATAAAAATCACTTTCAAAAGCAATTATTTCAAACCCTAATTGCTCGTGTAAGTATTTAATCAATCTTGTCTTTACAATAAATGTTGGCGCATCTCCATGATCTTGCTCTCCCAACATTACAACCTTAGCAGTTCCAATAGCATCTCTTATCGCAACTAAATCTTCATAAGTATCATTTTCGTTATATTCCCCTCCTTTGACTTCCGTTAAATTTGAATCAATATATTGTTGAAGATTTGTTAACCCTTTTTCTTTAAGCTGTGCAACGCCTAGTATGCTCCATAAAAATCCAGCAAAAAAAACACTGTATTTAATCATATCGTATTGATGTTTAATTGATTGCAATTTATTTAATTTAAATGATATTCTAACTGTTTTTTCTAAAATATTTAGAATAAATATAAGTTTGTTGTTTTTCTTACCTTTGACCCTCAATATTTTATTATGATAAAACAAAAAATCGACTTTTTTTCTACACCAAGCGTTGACCAAGTTGGTATTAATGATAGGATAGCAAGGATTACTGCAAGAAGTATTAAAAAAGAAACCAAAATGCAAGGCTTAAAAATGGTGTTGAATATGATAGATTTAACTACCCTTGAAGGTGCTGATACGGAGAAAAAAGTAATTCAATTGTGCAATAAAGCACAACATTTGCACGATAGTTATCCTAATTTACCAACCGTTGCTGCTGTTTGTGTGTATCCTAATTTTGTGAAAACTGCCAAGCAATGTTTACAAGGAAGCGGAATAAATGTAGCTTCTGTTGCTACCGCTTTTCCTAGCGGACAATCAAGTTTAGAAATAAAATTACTAGATGTAAAAATTGCCACTGATGCAGGAGCCGAAGAAATTGACATGGTTATTAGTAGGGGAAAATTCCATGAAGGGAATTACAATTTTGTATATGATGAAATTGCTACTATTAAAGAAGCCTGTGATAATTCTCGCTTAAAAGTAATTTTAGAAACAGGCGAATTGGGTACTTTAGACAAGGTGAGAAAAGCAAGCGATATTGCCATAGCTGCTGGAGCAGATTTCATCAAAACCTCCACAGGAAAAATTAGTCCTGCCGCAACATTACCCGTTACTTTGGTAATGTTAGAAGCCATTAAAGACCATTATTATAATACTGGTTTAATGGTAGGAATGAAGCCTGCTGGCGGAATTTCCAACTCAAAATTAGCTTTGCAATATTTAATGTTGGTAAAAGAAACCTTAGGTGCAGATTGGTTAACTAATACATATTTTAGATTTGGAGCTAGTAGCTTGGCTAATGATGTGCTCATGCAAATTGTAAAACAAGATACTGGAATTTATCAATCGAAAGATTATTTTTCTAAAGATTAAAATTCTTAAGCTTAACCGCAAAGAAAATGAGATATTCGCAAAGTACACAAAGAAAAAATAAGATATAAAGGGACCCTTCTTAGTGACCTTGGCGATAATCTTTGTGTCCTTTGCGGTTAGTTCTAAAAAATAATAAAAATGAAAAAAAAAGAAATTAAAATAAACTTTGATACTGGTTGGGATTTAGCTCCCGCTCCAGAAAGTACTGGACATATTCAATTGAACGAACAATATAATTTATTTATTGGCGGAAAATGGGTAAAACCTACTTCAGGTAAATACTTTGCAACCATCAATCCTGCTGATGAAAAAAAATTGGCAATGATTGCAGAAGCAAACGATAAAGATGTTGATAAAGCAGTTAAAGCAGCTCGAAAAACTTACACCACAGTTTGGAGTAAAATGCCAGCCAAAGAAAGAGGAAAATATATTTATAGAATTGCCCGATTAATTCAAGAAAAAGCCAGAGAGTTTGCTGTTATAGAATCGTTAGATGGCGGAAAACCAATTCGTGAATCTAGAGATGTTGATATTCCTTTAGCAGCTGCACATTTTTTCTATTATGCAGGTTGGGCAGATAAGTTAGCTTATGCTTTTCCCAATAGAAATCCTCAATCTTTAGGTGTTGCTGGACAAATTACCCCTTGGAATTTTCCCTTATTAATGGCTGCTTGGAAAATTGCTCCAGCATTGGCAACAGGAAATACAGTGGTTTTAAAACCTGCCGAAACAACTTCATTAACTGCTCTTAAATTGGCAGAAGTAATACAAGAAGCAGGTTTGCCCGATGGTGTTGTTAATATTATTACAGGAGCAGGAGCAACTGGTGCTGCAATCGTAAATCATAATGATGTAGATAAAATCGCGTTTACTGGCTCAACTGGGGTGGGAAAAATTATTCAAAACGCCATTGCTGGAACACCTAAAAAAGCCACCTTAGAGTTAGGCGGAAAAGCAGCCAATATCATTTTTGAAGATGCCGCTTTAGACCAAGCTGTAGAAGGAATTATCAACGGTATTTACTTTAATCAAGGTCATGTTTGTTGTGCTGGTTCCCGCTTGTTTGTGCAAGAATCTGTTTATGATATTGTGTTAAGAAAACTAAAAGATAGAATGGAGGCATTGGTTGTTGGAAATCCGTTGGATAAAAATACAGACATCGGTGCAATTAACTCTAAGGAACAATTAGGTGTGATTAATAAATACTTAAAAATTGGCGTAAACGAAGGTGCAGAAATGTATCAATCTAATTGTTCTGTTCCAAGTAAAGGATATTGGTGTAAGCCAACTTTGTTTACTAATGTTTCACAATCGAACAGAATTGTTCAAGAAGAAATTTTTGGGCCTGTGTTGGCGATTCAAACATTTAGAACAGTAGCTGAAGTAATAGAAAAAGCAAACAATACGCCTTATGGATTATCCGCAGGAGTATGGACAGATAAAGGATCAAAGCTTTTTAATATGACCTCGCAATTAAACGCAGGAATTATTTGGGGAAACACATTTAATAAATTTGACCCAACCTCTCCTTTTGGAGGATATAAAGAAAGTGGATTTGGCAGAGAAGGTGGTTTACACGGATTAAAACCTTATTTAAAATTTTAATTAGCTAATGTTATTTAACCGCAAAGAACGCTAAGTTTCCGCAAAGCTCGCTAAGAAAAAAATTCTTTGTGTACTTGGTAGTTAAAAAGATAATATGAATAATGACTGAAAACGAACTTTCAAAGGTAATAATAGGAATGGGAATAGAGATTCACACCGAACTTGGTCCAGGTCTTTTAGAGTCAACTTATGAAGAATGTTTGTATTATGAATTAAAGAAAAATGGCTTTAAGGTAGAGAAGCAAAAGACACTTCCTTTGATATATAAAGAAGTACATCTTGAAGTTGGATATCGAATAGATTTGCTTGTTGAAGATAAAGTTATAATTGAACTAAAATCTGTTGAAGCATTAAATAATGTTCATTTAGCTCAAACGCTTACCTATCTAAAATTATCAAAATGTAAGTTAGGGTTATTAATGAATTTTAATGTTTACAGACTAAAAGATGGAATTAAAAGAGTAGTTAATGGGTTATAAACTTAATCGCTAAAATTTTAAGCTTTCGTAAAGAAAATTTCTTTGTTTTCTTTGCGACAAAACTTAGCGTTCTCTGCGGTTAAACGAATAAATATAAAGATTAAATTATGAGCAGAATTGAAATTATGAAAACGTACAAAATATACATTGGCGGTAAATTCCCTAGAACAGAATCAGGGAGATATTACAAACCAAAAATAAATGGGAAATCATTAGGCAATATCTGTCTTTCATCCAGAAAAGATGTAAGAAATGCCGTTGTTGCGGCACGAAGTGCTTTTGGAAAATGGTCGAATGCCACAGCTTATAATCGCAGTCAAGTGTTGTACCGAATTGCAGAAATGTTAGCAGGTAGAAAATCCCAATTTATAACTGAATTGGTGCAACAAGGAAGTTCAAAATCTACTGCTGAAAAAGAAGTGATTGTAGCAATAGACCGTATCATTTATTACGCTGGTTGGTGCGATAAATACACCCAATTATTTAGTGCAGTAAATCCTGTTGCTACTTCCCATTTTAACTTTACTGCACCTGAGCCAACAGGAGTTGTTTCTATTTTTGCTCCTGAAGAAAATAGCTTAATTGGTTTGATTTCTACCATTATGCCAGTTATTGCAAGTGGAAATAGTTGCGTAGTCTTGGCTTCTGAAAACTTACCGCTTTGTGCCATTACTTTTGCTGAGGTACTTAATTCATCAGATGTTCCTGGAGGTGTAGTTAATATCTTAACAGGAAAAAGAAGTGAACTGCTAGAACACATGGCTTCTCACATGGATGTAAATGCTTTTTTCTATGCCGGAAATGATAAAAAAGAAATTATTGCTATTCAAAAAGCTGCTGTTGAAAATTTAAAGCGTGTACGAATAAAAGATTTCTCAAAAATATATACTGATGAACATGAAACACCATATTATATTGAAGATTTCTTAGAAATGAAAACTACTTGGCATCCTATTGAAAAAATTGGAGCAACTGGTAGTGGATATTAAAAATATTCAAGGTTAGAGGTTCAAGGTTCAAAGTTAACCTCAAACCTCAAACTTCAAACTTCAAACC
>CAZVEW010000051.1:9328-15555 GCA_964625955.1 uncultured Vicingus sp.
TCAAACCAATCCATGAGTAACGATTTTTTAATAAAAAGACACTTAGCTAAAACCATGACTTGGCGTATTGTAGGTTCTATTGATACAATGCTTATTGGTTGGTTAGTTTCAGGAAACCCATTGGTTGGACTCTCCATTGGTGGAACAGAAGTAATTACCAAAATGATTCTCTATTTTGCTCATGAAAGACTGTGGCTAAAAATTGATAATAAAAATCACGATTTGATTTATAAATACCGCCACCTTATTAAAACGATAAGTTGGCGAGTAATCGGAACTATAGACACCACTTTATTGGCATGGATTATCGCTGGAGACCCCATAATAGGATTAAAGATTGGAGGAATAGAACTATTTACTAAAATGATACTGTATTACTTACATGAACGTATTTGGCATAAATTCAATTTTGGAGTGGAAAAAATTACTAACCGCAAAGAGCGGTAAGAATTCGCAAAGCACACAAAGAGAAAAATAAAGACTTGGATTCTTAAATAATTAAAAAAATAATAGAAAATAACCAAAAAGAAATGAAGTAACTTAGCGTTCTCTGCGGAAACTTTGTTTTCTCTGCGGTTAAAATACTATAATACTAAAAGCATAAAATGGATAGAGAAAATTGGTTACTACAAATAATAAATGCGGCCTTAAAAGGTGGTAAAGAAATTTTAACAGTATATAATTCTGATTTTGCTGTGGAAACAAAAGACGATAAATCGCCTTTAACTGAAGCCGATAAAAGAGCCCATATAGCTATTATGAACGATTTAGAATTAACAGGTTTGCCCGTTTTAAGTGAAGAAGGTAGGAGTATTCCTTATGCAGAACGCAAAAACTGGCAACAATTTTGGATGGTTGATCCTTTAGATGGCACCAAAGAATTTGTAAAAAGAAATGGTGAGTTTACGGTTAATATTGCTTTAATTGAAGATGGTAAATCAACCATGGGTGTAATTTATGTGCCCGTTACCAAAGATTTATACTTTGCAGATAAAGAAGCCTACAAAACTTCCAATTTCCAATCTCCAATTGATAATTTAGGTAAATTAATGGGTAAAGCAGAAAAACTTCCAATTACACAAACAAGAAACAATTACATAGTTGTTGGAAGTCGCTCACACATGAGTGAAGAAACAACAGCTTTTATCAACGAGCAAAAAGAGAAACATACTGAGGTTGATATTCTTTCCAAAGGAAGCTCTTTAAAACTATGTATGGTTGCCGAAGGAGTGGCAGATGCCTATCCTCGTTTTGCACCGACAATGGAATGGGATACTGCGGCTGGACAAGCCATTGCTCTTGCTTCTGGAGCAAAAGTGATAAATTGGAAAACCAAACAAACGATGAAATACAACAAAGAAAATTTGTTGAATTCTTGGTTTTTGGTAGAGAGAAGTACCCTTTAAAAATGAAATTCATTATAAACATACACATCATAAAATAAACCCAAAAAGTTATGTAAAAAATGGACAATCATACCTAACCAAATAATTCGGAGAAAATTACTTTTCTATCTTTATTTTTAATAACATGCTCAATTATTTTTGGAAAATACGCGTACTCTAAAGCATGAGTTTTTTTAGCTAAATCCTTAAAATTGTCATTATTCTCAATTTTACACTTGGCTTGAAAAATAATTTTCCCTTCATCATAATGTTCATTTACATAATGAATTGTAATACCAGATTCTTGCTCTTTTGCCTCAATAACTGATTGAAAAACCTTGTTCCCATACATTCCTTTTCCACCATATTTTGGCAATAAAGCTGGGTGAATATTGATGATTTTATTAGGAAACGCTTTTATTAAGTTTTGAGGTATTTTTAGTAAAAAACCAGCCAAAACGACTAAATTAATATCATTTTCTGTTAAAAACTGAACAACTTTATCTGTTTTCTCGAAATCTTGTTTTGTAAAACACAATGATTTTACTCCTAATTTTTTGGCTCTTTCTAAAACAAAGGCATTAGCTTTATTTGTTAAAACAAGAGAAACTTCTATGCGTTTATTAGTGCGAAAATAATTGAAAATATTCTCGGCATTCGAGCCATTACCAGAAGCAAAAATTGCTATTTTATTCATCTTTTTTTAACTTCAAAGATTCAAATATAGTCATAATGACAAATAAATTTATAGCTTTCTAACAAAAAGAACTAAGTTAAAGAAGAAAAGTAGGGCTACAACGAACGAATGGGTGGAAGATACTTAAGCGACTTAAACTTTTTAGCTATCAATAAAAGACCCCATTTTTAGAAAATTTTCCTACAAAAACAATTAAATAAAACAATTCTTTTAATTTTCCAAAATTCCTAGCAGCAAGTAAAACGATAAAACCATTAATTTTATTGAAAAAAAACAATAATATTTTTAAATTTATATACATTTGTGCCACGAAATTATCAATTTATACTAATATAAAATTTAGAAATATGAGTGAAGTAGTTCAAGAAGTAAAAAAAACTAACCCAGCTGTTCGAAGCTTTATGACAAAAATGAAAGAAAAATATAGTCATGAGGTTGAGTTTTTACAAGCAGTAGAGGAAGTTGTGGAAACAATTATTCCCTTTATTGAAAAAAATCCAAAATATGCAAAAGCAAAGATTTTAGAAAGAATGGTAGAGCCTGAACGTACTATTATGTTTAGAGTGCCATGGCTAGATGATAAAGGTGAAATGCAGATTAATAAAGGATATAGAGTTGAATTTAATTCTGCCATTGGTCCGTATAAAGGTGGGTTAAGATTTCACCCATCAGTAAATTTATCCATTTTAAAGTTTTTAGGCTTTGAACAAGTTTTCAAAAATTCTTTAACAACATTGCCTATGGGTGGTGGTAAAGGTGGTTCTGATTTTGATCCTAAAGGAAAATCGGACAATGAAGTAATGAAGTTTTGTCAATCATTTATGACAGAGTTACAAAGACATATTGGTCCTGATACAGATGTTCCTGCTGGAGATATAGGTGTTGGAGGTAGAGAAATAGGATTTATGTTTGGACAATATAAAAGATTAAGAAATGAATTTACTGGCGTATTAACTGGTAAAGGTCTTAGTTGGGGAGGCTCTCTAATTAGACCAGAAGCTACTGGCTATGGAACAGTATATTTTGCTAAAGAAATGCTAGCAACAAAAGGAGATTCTTTTAATGGAAAAACAGTTGCTATTTCTGGTTCTGGAAATGTTGCTCAATATGCACTTGAAAAAGTAATCCACTTAGGAGGAAAAGTAGTAACAGTTTCTGATTCTTCAGGATATGTTTATGCCCCAGATGGACTACATTCTGAACATTTGGATTTTTTAATGGAACTAAAAAATGTTAAACGAGGCAGAATAAAAGAGTTAGCGGCTAATTTTAGTGGTTTTGAATTTCATAAAGGTAAAAGACCATGGGGTGTTAAATGTGATGTTGCTTTGCCTTGTGCTACCCAAAATGAATTAAATGGAGATGAAGCAAAAATGTTGGTTGCTAATGGTTGTATTTGCGTAGCCGAAGGGGCAAACATGCCTTCTACACCTGAAGCTGTTGAAATATTTGCTGAGGCAAAAATTTTATTTTCTCCAGGAAAAGCATCAAATGCTGGAGGTGTTGCAACTTCTGGTTTAGAAATGTCGCAAAACTCTTTACGTTTGGCATGGACAAGTAAAGAAGTGGATGAAAAATTACATAATATTATGATTTCTATTCACAAAGCATGCGTTGAGTATGGATCTGATGGTGATTATGTAGATTACGTAAAAGGAGCAAATATTGCTGGTTTTGTAAAAGTTGCTGATGCAATGTTAGCACAAGGGCTAGTTTAAAAACCTATTTTATAGCAAAAGAGGCGTTTAAAATTTTAAACGCCTCTTTTTTTTATTGCTATTTTTTTCTCATAAATATTTGAATAGGAACTCCTTTTAAATCAAATTTTTCACGTAATTTATTTTCTAAAAATCTTTTGTATGGTTCTTTTACATATTGAGGTAAATTACAAAAAAAGGCAAAAGATGGTGCGTAAGTAGGTAGTTGTGTTACAAATTTTATTTTAATCCATTTGCCTTTAAGTGCTGGTGGTGGATTTTGATTTATTACTTCTAACATAATTTCATTTAGCTTTGAAGTAGTAATCTTTCTTCTTCTGTTTTCATAAACTTTAACAACTTCTTCTAAAGCTTTAAAAACACGTTGCTTATTAATAACCGATGTAAAAATAATTGGAACGTCTGTAAATGGGGCTAAGCGGCTTCTGATATTTTTTTCAAAAACTTTAGCTGTATTTGTTTCTTTATCAACTAAATCCCATTTATTAACAACAAGAACAACTCCTTTTTTATTTTTAATAACTAGGTTAAAGATATTCATATCTTGAGCCATAATACCTTCTGTGGCTTCTATCATTAGTATGCAAACATCACTATTTTCGATGGCTCTTATCGACCTCATCACAGAATAAAACTCAATATCTTCGTTTACTTTACTTCTTTTTCTGAGTCCTGCTGTATCGACCAATTTAAAGTCGAAACCAAAAGTATTGTATCTTATTGCTACGGTGTCTCTTGTTGTTCCTGCTATATCAGTAACAATATTTCTTTCTTCGCCTATTAGGGTGTTGATTAAAGATGATTTTCCAACATTTGGACGACCAATTATTGCTAATCTGGGTATTTCATCCTCATTTTCATCTTCGGGAGTATCTTTAAGATTTTTTACAACTTCATCTAACAAATCTCCTGTTCCGCTTCCATTAACCGAAGAAACATCAAAAATTTCATCGACTAATCCTAAACCATAAAAAGTGGTAGAATCCATCATTCGTTCGTGGTTATCAACTTTGTTCGATACTAAAATAATTGTTTTTTCAGTTCTTCTTAATAGATTGGCTACTTCTTGGTCTAAATCTGTTATTCCTACGGTAACATCTACTACAAAAATAATTAAATCGCATTCTTCGATGGCTAAAATAACCTGTTTTCGTATTTCGTCTTCAAAAACATCATCAGATCCTTTAATATAGCCTCCTGTGTCGATTAAAGAAAATTCTTTACCGTTCCAATCTACTTTACCATAATGTCTGTCGCGAGTAACACCACTTGATTCGTCAACTATGGCACTTCTCGATTCCGTAAGTCTGTTAAATAGTGTAGATTTTCCAACATTTGGTCTGCCAACAATTGCAACTATATTTCCCATCTTTAACTTCTAATTTATTTATTTAGATAACCAAACCTTTTTAATTGGGTTTCATTATTACGCCAGTCTTTATTTACTTTTACATAGAGTTCAATAAACACTTTTTTCTCAAAAAATTTCTCAATGTCTTTTCTGGCTTGTGTTCCTACTTTTTTTAATCCTTTACCTTGATGCCCAATAATAATGCCTTTTTGAGAGTCTCTTATCACCATTATAATTGCTCTAATTCTAATAATGTTGGGTTCGTCTTTAAAATCTTCAATTTCTACTTCGCACGAGTAGGGCACTTCTTTTTTATAATTCAGTAAAATTTTTTCACGAATAATTTCAGCAACAAAAAACTTTTCTGGTTTATCGGTTAATTGGTCTTTATCGTAAAAAGGAGGGTTTTCGGGCAGTCTTTCCTTTATTTCAAGCATTACTTGGTCAACATTAAAATTATGCAATGCCGAAATTGGGTAAATAGTTGCTTTTGGAAGTTCTTTTCCCCAAAACTTTACTTTTTTCTCTAAAAATTCTTGATCAACTTCATCAATTTTATTAATGAGAAGTAATATTGGTATGTTTGTTTTTTTTAGTTGTTGAAGGATATTTTCGTCCTTAAATGTTTTTTCTTTCACTTCCACCATCAATAAAATAATATCAGCATCGGTAAGTGCAGAACGGACAAAAGACATCATGCCTTCGTGCATTTTGTATGCAGGGTCAATAATTCCGGGGGTATCAGAAAAAATTATTTGATGTTCCTCATCATTAACAATACCTAAAATACGATGACGTGTTGTTTGTGCCTTAGCGGTAATAATGGATAATTTTTCGCCCACCAAAATATTCATTAAAGTAGATTTTCCAACATTTGGGTTGCCAATAATATTTACAAAACCAGATTTGTGCATTTTTTTTTAAAAGTATGATGGTACAAAGAAACAAAATATTATATTTGCAAACGCATTTAAGAAAAGATAGTTCTTTAAAAATATATCGCGGGGTAGAGCAGTTGGTAGCTCATCGGGCTCATAACCCGAAGGTCGTCCGTTCGAGTCGGGCCCCCGCTACTA
>CAZVEW010000052.1:0-12477 GCA_964625955.1 uncultured Vicingus sp.
GCCATTTGTACTTTAATCACAGTAAATACTGCTTGATAATTTACTGCATCGTTAATATTATCCGTTTTTGCTGGCAGCGATAAATCGGTAGCTAACATCACATCTATTTTAAAATTAGTGCCTATATCGGCTTCTTCTTTAAAGCAACCGTGGTAAGCATAAATTTTTATTCCTTCTATAAGTATTTTGTCCATATCATTCAGTTTATAAAGTACAAAGTTTATAAAGTGAAAAGTTCATGAAGTTACAAGAGAATATAAATAGGTGTATGCTTTATAACTTTTTACTTTCGACTTTACGAACTCACTTCTTCTTTGCCCAAAAATCTTTTAATGTAACTGTCCTATTAAAAATTAGCTGTTCAGGCGTGGAATCATCATCTACACAAAAATAGCCTAATCGTTGAAACTGATAACGATTTTGTGGTTTAGCATCTTTTAATGCGAGTTCAATTTTACAGTTCTTTAATACCGTAAGTGCATCTTTATTAATTAATGTTTTAAAATCTACCGCTTTATTACCATCTGGCAATTCTTCATTAAACAACCTATCGTAAAGATTAATTTGTGCATTAATATGATGAGTAGCCGAAACCCAATGCAAAGTTCCTTTTACCCTGCGTTTACTCTCGTCTGAACCACTTCCGCTTTTACTTTTTTCATCATAGGTGCATCTTACTTCAATAATATTTCCGTTAGCATCTTTTATAACTTCTTTTCCTTTAATAATATACCCATGTTTTAAACGAACTTCTTTTCCAATACCCAACTTAAATACCTTTCTAGGACAATCTTCCAAGAAATCGGTTTTTTCAATGTATAATTCTTTAGAAAAAATCATTTCTCGTTTTCCTGCTGCTTCATCTTCAGGATTATTATCTGCCATCACAATTTCTGTTTTTCCTTCGGGATAGTTGCTTATCACAATTTTTAGCGGATTTAAAACTGCCATCATTCTGTTAGAAGTTTTGTTTAAATCTGCACGAATACACGATTCTAACAACGCTACATCTATCAATTGTTCTCGTTTAGAAACTCCTGCAACTTTAATAAAATTACGAATTGCTGTAGCTGTATATCCTCTTCGTCTTAACCCAGAAATGGTTGGCATTCTTGGGTCGTCCCAGCCATTCACCAAATTTTCTTCCACCAATTGCATCAATTTTCGCTTACTCATTACCGTATAACTCAAGTTTAACCTAGAAAATTCGCGTTGTTTGGGTCTAATATTCTTTTCTTCACAAACTTGGTCTAAAAACCAATCATACAACTCTCTGTGAGGTTTAAACTCTAAAGAGCATAAGGAGTGAGATACTTGTTCGATGTAATCCGATTCACCGTGCGTCCAATCGTACATTGGGTAAATGCACCAATTGTTACCAGTTCTGTGATGAGATTTATGCAACACCCTGTAAATAATCGGGTCTCGCATTAACATATTGGTATGAGCCATGTCAATTTTTGCTCGCAATACGTGTTCTCCTTCTTTAAATTCACCTTGCTTCATGCGGTTAAACAAGTCTAAATTTTCATCTACACTTCTATTTCTAAAAGGGCTGTTTGTTCCATGGGTGGTTGGTGTTCCTTTTTGGGTTGCCATTTCTTCTGCAGCTTGCGAATCGACATAAGCTTTTCCATTTTTAATTAACAAAACCGCCCAATCGTATAATTGTTGAAAATAGTCGGACGAAAAGCAAATTTTATTCCATTTAAATCCCATCCAAGCTAAATCGTATTTTATGGCATCTACAAATTCTTGTTCTTCTTTAGAGGGGTTGGTATCATCAAACCGAAGATTTACGGGAGCATTGTATGTTTCTCCTAAACCAAAATTTAAGCAAAATGCTTTGGCATGACCAATATGCAAATATCCGTTTGGCTCGGGAGGGAACCTAAATCGTAATTTATTTTTAGAAAAACCTGTTTTTAAATCTTCTTCAATTATTTGCTCAATAAAGTTGCGTGATTTTTTTTCTTCTTTTAGATTTTCCATTCATTTACTTTTTTATAGTTCTTCTTAACCTCCACAAATACAATATTTTACACCAAAAACGCTAACTATTTAGTATTTGCCACGAAATTACAGGATTTTTTTCATACAAAACGAAATCTTATGCCCAATTTACAGGAAAGGAAAATGAGGCGTGAATGTTTAAACATGGAACAAGAAAATAGAAAAAAGATAATCTTAACAAAAGAAAATCTCTTTATATTCTTTTGCTTGAACAGGTTGCTTAAAAAGATCACATTTACCATGTTGCCACTTTACTACTAGCTTATGCCTCCAAGTTAGATGTAATTGTGTTGTGTTAAAATTTGTTAATTATTTGTAAAAAAAAAATTCTAAAAATAATTTTGGAAGATAATTTAAAAGTACTCATCAACAAAATGGATATACAAATTATCAATTTAACAAGAAAATACGGTGCTCAAAGAGTTGTTGACAACATCGATTTTGAAGTTAAAACAGGAGAGATTGTTGGATTTCTAGGACCAAATGGTGCAGGTAAAACCACAACAATGAAAATGATTACCAATTATATTTCACCTAGCAGCGGAGAGGTTATAATTAATGGTAAAAGTATGGTCGAAAATGCCGAAGAATTAAAAAAACACATTGGTTATTTACCTGAAAATAATCCTTTATACGAAGATAGCCCAATTATAGATTACCTTGAATTTATTGCGAAAATACAACAAATACCAAAATCGAAAGTAGAAGAAAAAGTAAGACAAATTATTGCCAAAGTAGGCTTAAATGCCGAAAAGCACAAAAAAATAAGGGAGCTTTCAAAAGGATATAAACAACGTGTGGGACTTGCTCAAGCACTAATTCACGACCCCGAAATTTTAATTTTAGACGAGCCTACAACAGGTTTAGACCCTAACCAAATTATTGAAATAAGAAAACTTATACGAGAACTCGGAAAAGAAAAAACAGTTATTCTTAGTACTCATATTTTACCAGAAGTAGAGGCTATTGCCGATAGAATTTTAATAATAAACAAAGGAAAAATTGTAGCAAATGGCACACCCGAATCTTTACGACATATCTCGGGTAATACAGAAACGCTTTATGTTACAATAGAAAATGGAGATAGTAATACGATATATACCGAATTACAACATTTGTCATCAGTAGGTTTTGTAGATTTTGCTTCGCGTCAAAATAACAGATTTGAGATAAGAAGTCGCCCCGGACTTTCAGCAAAACGAGATGTTTTTACACTATGTTGCTCAAAACAATGGTTTTTAACAGAATTAACCCCCGTTGAAAAAAAATTAGAAGATATTTTTAGACAATTAACTTTAAATTAAGCTATTATGAATACAGTTTGGATTATGGCAAAAAAAGAGTTATGCAGTTATTTTGACTCTTTAATTGCTTACGTAATGATTATTTTATTTTTAGGATTTAGCGGTTTTTTTACGTGGCTTTATGGAAATGATATTTTTTTCATCGGTCAAGCAAGTTTAAGAACATTCTTTGGAATTGCCTATTGGACGCTCTTCTTTTTTATTCCAGCACTTACTATGAAGTCAATAGCCGAAGAAAATCATTCGGGAACATTAGAATTACTTTTAACTAAACCTGTTAACGAATGGCAATTAATTGGTGGAAAATATTTAGCAAATTTAATTATTATATTTATCGCGTTATTTTTAACATTTCCTTATGTAATAACGATTTCAAATATTGGAAATTTAGACCAAGGATCCGTTATTTTAGGATATTTTGGCTTATTACTGATGAGTTCAGCCTACATAGGCGTTGGAATTTTTTCAAGTAGTATTAGTAAAAATCAAATAGTCGCATTTTTAATAGCATTATTTATAGGTTTATTTTTTCATATAATTTTTGGCGTTATTGCCTCCACCTTTACTGGCGTTTTAGGGCATATTTTTAGTTATTTAGATATAAACACACACTACGAAAGCATTTCAAGAGGTGTTATGGACACAAAAGACTTAATATATTTTCTGTCTATTACCTTTTTAGGTTTATTTTTCTCAGTAGCAAAATTAACACAACGAAACTAAAAAGTATATTAATTATGAAATTTCAGAAACAAATAATAAGTATCGGATTGATATTAGGAATAGTGCTAATTATCAACCTATTATCTTCAGAGCTTTCTTTTCGTCTTGATTTTACCGAGAACCACCAATACACGCTTAGCGAAGCAAGTATAAATATCTTAAAAAATCTTGACGAACCCATAACCATAAAAGCCTACTTTTCGCAAAATTTACCACCAAAAGTAGCTGCTGTTCAACGCAACTTTCAAAATTTATTAATCGAATATGCCAATCGTTCTAATGGAAAAGTAATGTATCAAATTATACATCCGAACGAAAATGATGATGTAGAAAAAGAAGCAATGCAAGATGGTATTCAACCAGTTTTGATAAACGTGCGTGATAAAGACCAAATAAAACAACAAAAAGCATTTTTAGGTGCCGTTATTCAAATGGAAGATCGCAAAGAAGTTATTCCATTTATACAGCCTGGAACACCCTTAGAATATTCTTTATCATCAACAATTAAAAAAGTAGCTATAAAAAATAAACCCATTGTAGGAATTGTTCAGGGACAAGGAGAAGCAGATGTAGAACAAACTAGAGATGTACGTGCAGGTTTAGAAGTTTTGCATCAAATACAAAATATAAATCTTAACGATTCTACCCCAATTCCCGCAAACATTAGCAGTATTGCTATTGTAAATCCAACCGATAGTTTTTCAACAGGCGAATTAAATATTTTAGATGAGTTCTTAAATAGAGGTGGAAACATCTTTTTTGCATTAAATAGTGTAAAAAGCGATTTGCAAACACTTTATGCAACTGCACATAATACTATAATAGCAAATTGGTTAGCACATAAAGGTATAAAAATAAAGTCTGCATTATTGGCTGATGCAAAATGTGGCAATATATCTGTTCAACAACAAAATGGTATGTTTAGATATATGACACAAGTTCGTTTTCCGTACATTCCTATAATTTCTAAGTTCAGTGATAATCCTATTGTAAAAGGATTAGAAGGGGTTATATTACCATTTACAAATCCTATAGAATTCACAGGAGATAGTAGTATAAAGTACATGCCTTTAGCATATAGTTCCGACAAAGCAACAATAACAAAAATTCCGTTTATGTTTAACGTGCAAAAGCAATGGTCAGCAGCAGATTTAAATCAAAAAAATATTGTTGTGGCAGCCGCATTTGATGGTAAAATCTCCAAAGATACTACTAATAGAATTGTAGTAATTGGAAATGGTGTCTTTGCACTTAACAATAAAGGAAATCAACAAAAAATTCAGAGCGATAATGTAAGTTTATTTGTAAACAGTATAGATTGGTTAGCAGATAATACAGGATTAATTATGTTAAGAACCAAAGGCATCAGTTCTCGTCCGATTGACGAGCTAAAAGACGGAACAAAAACCTTATTAAAATACCTAAATTTTTTATTACCCATTGTTTTAATTGTATTATACGGGTTGTTTAGAGCACAAAGAAATAAAAACATCAGAATAAAAAGAATGGAGGCTAATTATGAATAAGAAAAACACGAGATATATAATAATATTTTTGGCTTTAGGAATAATTTATGTTTTATCTAAATATGTGTTTGTAGCCAAACCTGAAAGTAATTTTAATTCAAATGTATTAAAAATTGATACAAGTCAGGTAGCGTCATTTAGTATAAAAGCAAATACAGCAAAAAATGCAATAAAATTTTTTAAGAAAGAAGATATTTGGTTTGTAAAAAAGGCAAATAAAGAAGATAAAGCAAACACAGAAACTGTAAAAGAACTATTCAACGTATTTGCTCAACTAAAAGTTAAAAATGTTGTAGGGTTAAACCAAGATACATGGAAAAACTTTAAACTTACCGATTCGTTGGCTACAAAACTCAATATTTTTGATCGCTCAAATCACTTAATAAAATCGTTATTGGTAGGAAAATTTACCTATCATCAAAATCAATCAACGCCATACTCATATGGAAGACAAAATGTTAGTGGCAACACTTATGTAAGATTGGCTGATGGTAAAAAATCGTTTTTAGTGAACGGATTTCTACCAATGATGATAAATCGAGATTTTAACCAATTTAGAAACAATCAGTTGTTAAAATTGGATAAAAACAAACTATCTAAAATAATTTTTGAATACCCCGCTGATACAGGGTTTACTATTACCAAACAAGACAGTATGTTGTGGCTTGTTAATGGTATCGATACAATAAAACAAGGTGTTATAAATAATTATTTAACTGCTATTGCTGATGTTAAAAATACATCTTTTGAAGATAAGTTAAAACCAAATACTACTACTATCTATTCTCTTAAAATTGAAGCAAATGGGTTAAAACCTATAAGTGTAGATTTTTATCCTAAAGATAGTGTGAGTTATTTTGTACATTCATCGCAATTTCCTGATAATTATTTTAGTACCAACCAAAATGACTTACCTAAACAACTATTGAAACCTGTTGAATATTTTAAAAAATAGTTTTTAATTTTTTTAGTATAAAAAAGGGTAAGATTATTAATCGTCTTATCCTTTATATTTTACAATTATCTTAAACAATTATTTCTTTTTTTATATTTTCAATACCTTTTTTCAATCTGTTTATTGCTTCTTCTTTTCCTATTAATTCCATAATCTCAAACAAAGAAGGACCTCCGCCCAACCCTGTAATTGCTAGCCTAATCGCAATCATTGCTATTCCAAATCCAATTTCTTTTTTTGCTACATACGTTTTAAACGCTTCTTCCAATTTTTCTACACTAAAATTGGTGTTAGCAAAAATAGTAGATAACTCCGCTACAATGGTTGGAGAATTTTCTTTCCATTTTTTTCTTACCATTTTGGCATCGTAAGTAGTAGGTGCTTCAAAAAAGTAGGTTGCATTGCAATAAATATCTTCAATAAAGGTGCTTCTTTCTTTCATTAAAGCACAAACTTTTTGTAAATAATTATCATCATAATTATTATTATTTAAAAGAGGTTTTAGCAATGCAGCTAATTCATCATCACTTTTATTTTTCAGGTATTGTTGGTTAAACCATTTTGTTTTATCGGGATTAAATTTTGCACCTGCTTTTCCCACTCTTTCAAAAGAAAATTTTTGGATTAGTTCTTCTAAAGAAAAAATTTCTTGTTCGGTGCCATCGTTCCAACCCAATAAAGCCAACATATTTATAAAAGCATCAGCAAAATAACCACTTTCTCTGTATCCTGAATAAATTTCGTTATCGGGCGATTTCCATGCTATCGGAAAAACAGGAAAACCCATTTTGTCGCCATCTCGTTTACTTAGTTTTCCATTGCCATTGGGCTTTAGTAAGAGTGGAAGGTGTGCAAATTGAGGGATTTCGTTTTCCCACCCAAAAAATTGGTACAACAAAACGTGTAAAGGAGCTGATGGCAGCCATTCTTCTCCTCTAATAACGTGGGTAATTTTCATTAAATGGTCATCTACAATATTGGCGAGATGATACGTTGGCATGCCGTCAGATTTAAACAGCACTTTATCGTCTAAATTTTCAGTATTAACCAACACCCAACCTCTAATAATATCTTTAAATTTTACTTCTTCGTTGCGAGGAATTTTGGCTCTTACCACAAATCGCTCTCCATTAGCTAATCTTTCTTGCACTTCACTAGCAGGTAAGGTTAAGGAGTTTTTCATTGAAGTTCTGGAGTTAGCATCATATTGCTGAGAGTTTCCTCCTGCAGCTTTTAATCTTTCCCGCATTTGTTCTAATTCTTCGGGGGTATCAAAAGCATAATAAGCATTTCCCGAAGCAAGAAGTTGATCAATGTGTTTTTTATAAATTTCTTTTCGTTCTGATTGTCGGTAAGGAGCAAAATCTCCACCTATACTAGCTCCTTCATTTGGCATAATTCCGCACCATTTTAATGCTTCGGTAATATATTCTTCGGCACCTTTTACGTATCTTGCTTGGTCGGTATCTTCTATTCTTAATAAAAAATCTCCATTGTGTTTTTTAGCAAACAGATAATTATATAATGCTGTTCTAACTCCTCCAATATGTAATGGTCCTGTTGGACTTGGTGCAAATCTCACCCTAACTTTTGCTTCCATTTTTATGTTTTAAGATGGCAAAGGTAACAAAGAAGTTGTGAGGTTTAAGTTTTGTGGTTTAAATATTTTTACTCAAAATTTAATCTTTAATGTTCAAGATTTTTACCTTTTAATGGTTTTTTAGCACTTGCTTTTTAATGATTGATGATAATTCTTTTGGTAAATACCCTTTCTGCATTTACTTCAATCGATAAAAAATAAATACCATTAAGCATATCGCTTGTTGGTATTTTTAGGTGTGTATTATTTTCTATAATTACTGTTTTAATTTCTTTGCCAACAATATCTGACAGGGTTATTTCACCTCCTATATAGTTTTTTGACACATCAATATTAAAGTATTTTTGAGCTGGTATTGGATAAATATTAACTTTTTGTGGGTTATCTGTTTCGTTTATGCCTACTGTAAATGTTGTTGAATCGCAAAAAGTATTTGTATTGCAACTATTGGTATTGGTAACGGTTAAACAAACTTGATAGCTACCACCTGTTGTGTATGTGTGTGTGGGGTTTTGTGTAGTATTTACGGGTGAACCATCTCCAAAATCCCACGAATAAGTACTTGCATTGGTAGAAGAATCGGAAAACTGAAAAATACCTCCTCCCATATTGACAAAACCAAAATTGGCTGTTGACGTATCTAAAACAGTAATATTTAGGGTAGTAGAATCTGCACAATTATTGGTATATCCATAACTTGTTACTATTAAATTGGTATTATATATTCCTGCAGCAGCGTAGGTGTACCTATAATTGGTATCTAAATTATAGGTTGAAGCATCTCCTAAATTAAATAAAAAGCGTGTTGATTGTGTGTTAAACATATGGTTGTAATTAGTGGTTGAAGTGTTAGTAAATTTAACTGGTGAGCCTAAACACACAGAATCTAAATCTGAGGTGTAAGACGCAGTAGTGGTTTGCTCAAATATGGGGTACATGAGCATGTCAATATCCCAACCAAAGACTTCTATATTATTATTAAACCATTGACTTCCATTGGCAGATGTGAAAGCTGGTGATAAAACACAAGAAAGATTTTCGCCATTACCATCGGCTGTGGCACATATTGATCCATTCCAACCGCAAACATTTGTAGTGTAGTAAATAGTATCTGTAGTGGCATTAAAAGCACCCATTTCAAGGGCTACGGCAAACGAGTCAGTAACGGTAATTGGCGAGGAAAACATGAGTGTTTGTTCTTGAAATCCTGCATCAACGACCTGCACCATTGCCGAATCGATGACTGTGGTGGGGTAATTTTGTCCATCAATATTATAAATCTTAATTTTTGCCTGTATAGGAGTGGTATTATTAGGTATGCCATCGAAATCTAATAATAAATAAGCTCCAATTCCATGTATTAGCCCAGATCCAACAAAATGATATGCTTGGGATATACCTGTCTGTTTAGTTATATCATTAGTTAAAGGACCTGTTTCTGCAATTCCTGTTAATTTAGACTGTGGATACCGAATAGAATCAATACATGTGGCTGATTTATTGTGAACAGTTTTTAAATTAATTGGATAAGGAATATTTAGCGATTTGATATTATTTTGAATAGGAGAAGTAATTTGAGCTGTTACAAAAAATGAACTGCAAGCAAATATCAAGAAGAATACGTGATTTTTTTTCATAGAATTTCGTTCTAACATTAACTTTTACTATTACGGAAAAGAGAATAATAAGGTTGCAAAAAAAACTTAATTTTTTTGCTTAAGATTTGAGACTTCGTTTAAGTTGTTTTGTGCTGCTAATTCTTCTTTTTTAAAGAACCTTTTCTGGAAGATAAAAATTAGTGTTATTCCTACAGATATTGAAGCATCGGCCAAATTAAAGATGGGAGGAAAAATTTCTTTTCCACCTATGTACGGCATCCAATTTGGCCAAAAAGCATAAAAGTGAAACATATCTACCACCCAACCATGTAAAAAGGGAGCGTAGCCACCATTTGGTGGTAAAAAGGTAGCTAGTTGGTTAAAACTATCGTTAAAAACAATCCCATAGAAAGCACTATCAATAATATTGCCAACGGCACCTGCAAAGACTAATGCACCACTAATTTTTAATCCTCTAGGTGCTGATCTTGGCAAACTAAATAAAAAATAACCGATTACAAATACAGCTATTATTCTAAATAAGCTTAGTGCTAATTTCCCAATATCGCCACCAAATTCCATTCCAAATGCCATGCCTCTATTTTCGATAAAATCAATAAAAAACCAATCACCAAAAAGTGGAATTTTTTGTTGAAGAATCATGTTAGTTTTTACCCAAATTTTTAGCCATTGATCTAGTGTTAATACTAAAAGTGTAATAACAATGGGTTTTGTTAAGATAGAAAGAAATTTGTTCATTGAATTTGTTTCATCATTGCGAGGAACGAAGCAATCTCGTAATGTTTGCTTTAAGTTTAAAAGATTGCTTCGTTCCTTTCAATGACGTTACTTTTGAGAAATTATCTTTGTGCTTCTTTAGCTTCAATGCTTAATGTTGCGTGAGGAACTGCTCTTAATCTTTCTTTCTGAATTAATTTTCCAGTAACCCTACAAACGCCATAAGTTTTATTTGAAATTCGTATTAAAGCATTTTCTAAATGTTTAGTAAATTTTTCTTGGCGAGCAGCTAACTGTGATACTTCTTCTCTTGATAAGGTAGCGGCTCCTTCCTCCATCATTTTAAACGAATGAGCAGTATCGTCTGTACCATTACCATCTTTATGAGATAAAGAAGCTCTTAAGGCTATTAAATCTTTTTGAGCTTTTTCTAATTTTTCTTCTATTAAAGCTTTAAATTCTGCTAAATCCTCATCTGAGTATCTAATTTCTGACATAGTTTTTAATTTTAATTTGATTTTTTTATTGAAATAACAGTATTAATATCATTTTCTAATACTACTGCAATTCCTTCGTTTTGTTTTAGCTCGTCAACTAAATCGAGTTGCTTTGCTAAAGTCTCTTCGCAAATATAATTTTTATTTTGATTAATTGCTTTATTTATTTCTCTGTGTTGTAAAATTTTAAGATAAATCTTGTCTGTTACTTCCAATCCGCTTTCTTTTCGCAGGTTTTGGATACGATTTACAAATTCTCTCGCTAAGCCTTCTGCTTTTAAATCTGCTGTTATTGTAATGTCTAAAGCCACCGTAATTTCGCCTTCAGTTTGCACTAACCAACCCGGAATATCTTGTGTTGAAATTTCTACATCTGTTAACTCCAGCACAACTTTTTGTCCATCAATGGTTAAATTTTTAGCTCCATTACTTTCTAATTCTAAAATCTCATCAGCACCAAACTGGCTTACTTCAGCAGCAATTTGTTTCATTATTTTTCCATATTTTGGACCTAATGTTTTAAAATTAGGCTTAATACTTTTTACTAAAACACCTGCTGTATCAGTCAAATACGCTAATTCTTTTACGTTGGTTTCTGAAAGAATTAAATTTTCAACCTCTTGTAACTGACGCTTAAATTTATCATCTAAAATAGGAACCATTATTTTTTGTAATGGCTGACGGACTTTAATATTTTCTTTTTTTCTTAAACTTAACACCATTGAAGAAACTTTTTGAGCCAGTGCCATTCGTTCTTCTAAATCGGTATCAATTGCATTTTCGTTGGCAATAGGAAATTCAGATAAATGCACTGAAGTATTATTTCCTTTTCCGCTTACGGCCACTAAATCGGTGTATAATTTATCCATATAAAATGGAGCTATTGGAGAAGATAACTGTGCTACCACTTCTAAACATTTATACAGGGTTTGGTAGGCAGCTATTTTATCTTGGGCATATTCTCCTTTCCAAAATCGTCTTCTGCACAAGCGAACATACCAATTACTTAATTCATCGTTTACAAAATCTTGAATTGCTCGCCCTGCTTTTGTGGGTTCATAATCATTAAAAAAGCCATCTACATTTTTAATTAATGAATTGAGTTTTGAGATTATCCAACGGTCAATTTCTGGTCTTTTATTGATGGGAACTTCCTCTTCAGCATAAGTAAATCCATCTAAATTGGCATATAAAGCAAAAAAACCATAGGTATTGTAAAGTGTTCCGAAAAACTTGCGTTGGATTTCTGTAATTCCGTCTAAATCAAATTTTAGGTTATCCCAAGGTTGTGCATTGGTAATCATGTACCAACGGGTAGCATCTGCTCCGTATTTTTCTAGCGTTTTAAAAGGGTCGGCAGCATTGCCCAAACGCTTACTCATTTTTTGTCCTTTCTTATCTAAAACCAAGCCATTAGAAACTACATTTTTATACGCAACAGAGTCGAAAACCATTGCTGCGATGGCGTGTAGCGTAAAAAACCAACCCCTAGTTTGGTCAACTCCTTCGGCAATAAAATCTGC
>CAZVEW010000052.1:12577-15442 GCA_964625955.1 uncultured Vicingus sp.
ATCTATCAATTCCTTATTTTCAAAAGGGTAGTGATATTGGGCATAAGGCATAGATCCAGAATCGAACCAAACATCAATTAAGTCTGCTTCGCGTTTCATCGGTTTACCTGATGAAGAAACCAATATTATATTATCTACATAATTTTTGTGTAAGTCAAATGTTTCATAGTTGTCTTTACTCATATTTCCCACTTCAAAATCAGCCAAAGGGCTTTTTTGCATTAAACCTGCTGCAATAGCTTTCTCTATTTCTGATTTTAGTTGTTCAACAGATGAAATACAAATTTCTTCCTCTCCTTCTGCTGTTCGCCAAATAGGAATTGGGATTCCCCAATAACGAGAACGTGATAAATTCCAATCGTTTAGGTTGGCTAACCAATTGCCAAAACGACCAGTTCCTGTGCTTTTAGGTTTCCAGTTAATGGTTTTGTTTAGTGCTATCATTCTATCTTTTACGGCAGTAGATTTAATGAACCACGAATCTAAAGGATAATACAAAACAGGCTTATCGGTTCGCCAACAATGTGGGTAACTGTGTTCGTGTTTTTCTATTTTAAAGGCTTTATTCTCTATTTTTAATTTTAATGTAATTCGCTCATCTACACTTAAATAAGATTTTAAATTAGGAATTAGAGATTGGAGATTTTCCTTTTGTTTGGTTAATTCTTTAGCTATTTCCTCTGCTGTTAAATATTCTTTTTTAACATACTCACCTGCCAACCCAAAAACATCATCTTTAAGTTCTTTTCTAAATTTTCCTTGTAAATCTACCAAAGGGACTAAATTTCCATTTTCATCTTTTACCAACATGGCAGGAACGCCTGCTTCTTTGGCAACACGTGCATCATCTTGACCAAAAGTTGGAGCAATATGTACGATTCCTGTACCATCTTCGGTGGTTACAAAATCTCCTAAAATTACGATAAAAGTAGCCCCTCCCAACCTCCCCGAGGGGGAGGCGTAAGCATCCTCACAAGGTTGTGCGTAAGGCAACAATTGTTCGTATTGAATGCCTACTAAATCTGAACCTTTAAATTCTTTTATGATTTGAAAAGGTATTTTCTTGTCTCCTTCAGCATAATTTAATTCTTCAGATTCTGCATACTTTCCAGAGAACTGTTCCCCGATTAAAGCTTTCGCTAAAATAACCTTCATCTTCTTTCCTGTATATTGATTATATGTTTCAACTAACACATAATCAATATTTTTTCCAACCGCCAACGCTGTGTTTGATGGTAAAGTCCAAGGGGTGGTTGTCCAAGCTAGGAAATAAGCCTCAGCCCCTCCTAAATCCTCCCCGAAAGGGAGGACTTGCCCCTCTTTTATCTTAAACTGTGCAACAACCGTAGTATCTTTTACGTTTTTGTAGCACCCCGGTTGGTTTAATTCGTGCGAACTTAAACCTGTTCCTGCTGCAGGAGAATATGGCTGAATGGTGTAACCTTTATACATTAAATCTTTTTTGTATAGCTGAGCTAACAGCCACCAAACGGTTTCCATGTATTTATTTTCGTAGGTAATGTAGGGGTGTTCCATATCTACCCAATAGCCCATTTTTTCGGTTAAGTCATTCCAAATATCAGTGTATTGCATTACTGTTTCTCTACACTTTTTGTTATAAGCATCTACAGAAATGGTTTTGCCAATATCTTCTTTGGTAATGCCTAATTTTTTCTCTACACTTAGCTCTACGGGTAATCCGTGTGTATCCCAACCTGCTTTACGTTGTACTTGAAATCCTTTAAGGGTTTTGTAACGACAAAAAATATCTTTAATTGCTCGTGCCATTACATGATGAATGCCTGGCAGCCCATTTGCCGAAGGTGGTCCTTCATAAAAAACAAAAGGTTGTTTTCCTTCTCTTGTTGATATACTTTTCTCAAAAACTTTGTTGGTTTCCCAGTTTTTTAGCACTTCTTTTGCAACGTTAGGCAAATCTAATTTTTGATATGTTTTATACTGACTCATTAGCTAAATTAAGAACGCGAATTTAATCATTTTTTTAGCTAATATTTATTTTTAATTTTAGCAAAAAAATAAATGTCTATTATTATGACTACGTTGTTGAGTAAAATCGAATTAAATAGGGTTTTTATAGAGCTTTTGCCACCAAACATTATTGTTATTTCTCTTAAAGATAAAAGTGTTTTAGAAACAGAAGATATTGCTGAAATAAAAGAAATAGATTTAGAATTAACGAAAGGAGAGGATTATGTTGTTGTTGCTATTAGTGGAGATTACACTTCTATTTCTAAAGATGCAAGAGAATTTTTAGTATCTAATCCGATGGAGAAGAAAAGAAAAGCCCTTGCTTTTGTTATTAACAGTTTATCTCATCGTATTTTAGGAAATTTTTTTATAAAAGTTAATAAGCCTTCAGCACCAACAAAGATATTTACAACTAAAGAAGAAGCAATAATTTGGGCAAAAAAAATCTTAATCGATAGTAGCAATGCACTTTAATTCTATGCAAATAGGCGATGGCAAGGCATTTACCTCTACTGTAGTTCTACAAGGTTGATTTTTATCAAAATACTCGGCATAAACTCGGTTATAGGTTTTAAAATCTCGTTTCATATCTGTTAAAAAGGTAGTTACATCAACTAAATTTTCCCAACAACTACCGCTTTCTTTTAAAATAATTTTAACATTATCGAAAACCGAACGACATTGGGCTTCAAAATCAAAAGTTTCGTAATTTCCATTTTTATCATATTTCAATCCTGGAATATTGGCTTCTTCGCTTCCCGAACCCGCAGATCGTGGACCTACACCTGATAAAAACAATAAATTACCTACACGTTTTGCATGCGGATATAATCCCATTGGTTTTGGTGCTTTGTTGGTGTTAATGTTGTTGTTCAT
>CAZVEW010000053.1:0-15248 GCA_964625955.1 uncultured Vicingus sp.
AAAAAGGAAAATAGAAATGATTTATATCGGGTGTTTTGATTTTAAACTGGTATAAGATGCAAGGTAGGGCGGAACGTTAAGAAAATATTTTTTAGCGAATGAGTCAGTCTTATAGGTTTGGGTAACGAAAATTTTGATGTGAATGAATTATTACGCCCCTTTTTTAACAACACCCATTGCACAGAATTTATCTATCCTATTTTTAACTAATAGCTCTTTATCAATGTCTTTTAAAGTAGCTAAGTGTTTTAAAATTTCTTTTTTTATAGTGATAAACATTTGTTTAGGGTTGGTGTGAGCTCCACCACAAGGTTCTTTTATTATACCATCAATAAGCTTGTTGCTAAGCATATCTTTTGAGGTTAATTTTAAAGCTTCGGCAGCTTGTTCTTTAAACTCCCAACTTCGCCATAAAATAGAAGAGCAAGATTCTGGCGAAATAACAGAATACCAAGTATTTTCTAACATCAAAACTTTATCGCCAATAGCAATGCCTAATGCACCACCCGAAGCCCCTTCGCCAATAATTATAACAATAATTGGAACGGTAAGTTGCGACATTTCTAATAAATTTCGTGCAATGGCTTCTCCTTGCCCTCTTTCTTCGGCTTCTAAACCCGGAAAAGCACCAGGGGTATCGATTAAACACACAACAGGTTTGTTAAATTTTTCTGCCAATTTCATCAATCTCAAAGCTTTTCTGTACCCTTCGGGGTTGGGCATTCCAAAATTCCGGTATTGCCGCATTTTGGTGTTAATTCCTTTTTGCTGACCAACAAACATTACTGTTTGCCCATCAATACTTCCAAAACCACCAACCATGGCTTTATCATCTTTCACTGTTCTATCACCATGTAACTCAATAAAATTACCTTTGGTAATAGCATCAATATAGCTTAAGGTGTAAGGTCTCTCTGGGTGTCTCGAAACTTGAACTCTTTGCCAAGCAGTAAGGTTGCTGTATATTTTTTTACGCGTTTCTTTAAGCTTTTTTTCAATTTCTTTGTTAATATCAGAGGTGTCAACGTCCTTATCTTTCTTAAGTTTTTCGTTTTCAGTTAGTTGTTCTTCTAACACCTTTATTGGTTCTTCAAAATCTAAATAAACAGCCATATTTTTATTATTACGGTAATTAATAAACCGCTAAATTACTAAATTTGTTAACTTGCAACTTTCATTTTTGTATTTTTGATTGTTTCGATAGATAAAATGAACGATAATGATTGATTTTCCAAATGCTAAAATAAATATTGGACTGAATATTATTGAGAAAAGAGACGATGGCTTTCATAATATTGAAAGTGTTTTCTATCCAATAAATACTTTGTGCGATGTACTTGAAATTGTAGAAAACAAAGACAAAAAAGCAGTCGAGTTTCAATCGACAGGGATAGAAATACCCAAAAATGATGAACACAATTTATGTGTAAGAGCCTTCTTTTTTTTACGAAAAGATTTTAAAATTCCTTTTGTTAAAATTCATTTACATAAAACAATTCCTATTGGTGCAGGTTTAGGAGGCGGTTCGGCTGATGCAGCTTTTACTCTAAAAATACTAAATAACTTATTTTGCTTAAAATTAAGTAATCAAGCATTAATTAATTACGCTAAAAAACTAGGTAGCGATTGTGCTTTTTTTATTGAAAACAAACCTGTTTATGCCACTCAAAAAGGCGATGTGTTTAAAAATATTAAGCTCGATTTGAGTAATTATAAAATTAAAATTGTTTATCCAAACACTCATATTAGCACTGCCGAAGCGTATGAAACAGTTATACCAAAAAAAGCCAATACTTGTTTATATAATTTAATTGATAAACCTATTTTAAATTGGAAAAGTGCTGTTAAAAATGATTTTGAGTTACCTATATTTAAACACCATCCTAAAATAAAGGAGGCAAAACAAAAAATGTATAAAAATGGAGCTATTTACGCTTCAATGACAGGAAGTGGATCCGCTGTTTATGGTATTTTTGAAAGCTAGTTTATTTTGGAGCGTATTTTAATAAAAATAATGCCAAAATAGCATACAGAATATTTGGAATCCAAACAGCAATAATTGCAGGAACGTTGGAGTTGGTGGCTAATGTGGCTGCTATTTGCATAAATAATATGTAAGAAAAACTGATTAGTAAACCTACACCAATATGTAAACCAATTCCTCCTCGAACTTTTCTGCTAGAAATTGAAACGCCTATTACTGTTAATACAAAAGTAGCAAAAGGATAAGCTCCTCTAGTTTGTTTTTCAACTTCGTACCTTATTACATTTTGAGATCCTTTAAATTTTTCTTGCTTAATGTAATCATTCAACTCAAAGTAATTCATAGTAGTAACAAAACTACTTCTTCTTTTAAATTCTTCTGGTTTTAAATCTAAAATAGTGTCTTTTAAATAGCCTTTCTTTAAGGTTTCATCTAAGCCATTTATATAACGCTCGGTATAATTATTTATTTGCCATTTATTTAAAACGCTATCCCATTTTACATAATCGCAAAGCAACTTGTAAGTTAATTTTCCTTTATTAAATTTCTCAATAGAAAAGTTGGTTCCTATATTTAAATCGGCATTAAAATTAGTCATGTAAACATAAGTAGTTTTGTTTAATTGGATATGAATATCATGAGCAACATTTCTAAACTTATTACGATAGTAAACTTCTTCGAAAGCTAACCGTTTTTTATTGGCATCTGGAATTAAGAAATTATTTAAATAAAAAGATAAAATGGTTAATAAACCAGCACAGATAAAGAAAGGTCGGAGCAATCTTTTAAAGCTTACCCCACCTGCTAAAATGGCTATAATTTCGGAGTTGCTTGCCATTTTTGAGGTAAAAAATATGACGGAAATAAAAATAAATAAAGGGCTAAACATGTTAGCGAAGTAAGGAATAAAGTTAAGGTAATAATCAAAAATAATGGCGTGCACAGGAGCTTTTCGTTCTATAAAGTCTTGTAATTTTTCTGATATATCAAAAACAATAACTACACAAATTATTAATATTAGGGTAAAGAAAAATGTGCCTAAAAATTTTTTAATGATATAGTAATCTATTTTTTTCAAAGTTTTTCTGCTAACTGTTTTACCATTTTATTTTTCCAATCATAAAAAGTGCCATTAATTATTTGTTTTCTAGCTTCATTAACTAACCAAAGATAAAAACTTAAATTGTGTAAAGTGGCAATTTGTGCTCCTAAAATTTCTTTAGAAATAATTAGATGGCGTAAATATGCTTTAGTGTAGTAAGCATCAACATAACTTGTGCCATTTTCATCGAGCGGAGAGAAATTTGCTTCCCATTTTTTATTTTTAATGTTAATGGTACCATTTTTGGTAAAAATCATGCCATTTCTTGCATTTCTGGAGGGCATTACACAATCGAACATGTCAATACCTAAAGCTATGTTTTCTAGTATGTTAATAGGTGTTCCTACACCCATTAAATAGCGAGGTTTATCTTTTGGAAGAATATCGGTAACAATATCACACATTTCATACATATCTTCAATTGGTTCGCCAACAGATAAGCCTCCAATGGCATTTCCCTCTCGTTCGAACGAGGCAATTTTTTCGGCCGATTGTTTTCTCAAATCTTTATAAACACTACCCTGCACTATTGGAAATAATGTTTGTTTGTAGCCATATTTTGGTGTTGTATTATCAAATCTTTCGCAACATCTTTTTAGCCAACGGTGTGTCATGTGCATAGAGTTTTTTGCGTATTTGTATTCGCAAGGGTAGGGGGTACATTCATCAAAAGCCATTATAATATCTGCACCAATAGTGCGTTGTATATCCATTACTTTTTCGGGTGTAAACAAATGTTTAGAACCATCAATGTGAGATGAAAAAGTAGCTCCTTCTTCTTGTATTTTTCTTCTTGCCGATAAAGAATAAACCTGATATCCTCCACTGTCGGTTAAAATAGGCTTATTCCAATTCATAAACCGATGTAATCCTCCTGCTTTTTCTATAATATTTAAATTTGGTCGTAAATAAAGATGGTAAGTATTTCCTAAAATTATTTGAGCTTTAACATCTTCTTTTAACTCGCGTTGGTGCACTCCTTTAACAGTTCCGGCAGTACCAACAGGCATAAAAATAGGCGTTTTAATTTCGCCATGGTCGGTTGTTATTGTTCCAGCTCTTGCTTTAGATTGTAAGTCTTTTGTTTCTATTTTAAAATCCATTCGGTTATTAACTATTTGTATTTAAAAACTTGGTCAAAGATAATTATTTAGCCCATAGTAAGGAATTACATTTGAATTATGGATATAAAAGAATTGTTTAATTTTTTTGCTTTGAATAATATTTGGGATTATTTGGAAGTAATTTTTTTAATCTGTTTTGTTATTCAGTTGTTTTTTTATATTGTAATGTTTTCAAGATTAGCATTTTACAAACAAAAAGAAAATACTTTAAGTAATAATTTACCCGTTTCGATAATAATTTGTGCCAAAAACGAAAGAGATAATTTGTTAAAATTTTTACCTCACTATTTTAGCCAAGATTACCCAGCTTTTGAAGTAATTGTAGTAAACGACCATTCTGTAGATGACAGTAGTGAAGTTTTAAAGGCATTTAGTTTACAATATAAAAATTTAAAAATTGTAAATGTGCCAGATAATGACAGATTTTTTGGAAGTAAGAAATTTGCATTAACTTTAGGAATTAAAGCTGCTAAATACGAAAATTTATTACTTACCGATGCCGATTGCAAGCCGTCATCTAACCAATGGGTAAAATTAATGTCGGCTTATGAAAACAATAAAGAAATTATTTTAGGATTTGGATCTTACGAAAAACAAAGAGGTATTTTAAATAAATTAATTCGTTTCGAAACTTTATACACAGCCATTCAATATTTATCTTTTGCATTAGCAAAAATCCCTTACATGGGCGTTGGTAGAAATTTAGCTTATTCTTCAACATTATTTTTTAAAAATAAAGGATTTGCAAGCCATCAGCACCTACTTTCTGGCGATGATGATTTATTTATAAACGAAGTGGCTAACGCTAAAAATACGCAAGTAGTAATTGATGCAAAAGCCCATACCATTTCTACACCAAAAACTACTTTTAAGTCTTGGATTACACAAAAAAAGAGACATTTTTTAACAGGAACTCATTATAAATTTAAACATCAGCTTATCTTAGGAATTTTACAACTAAGTCAATTAGCTTTTATGCTACTTTTTATCCTGTTGGTCGTAAAAATTAGACCTGTTCATCTAATAGTTATCTTGTTTGTGATTAGATATTTAATTCAAATGCTTATTTTTAGGCAATCTGCTAAAAGATTAAAATGCACAGATTTGGTACTATTAACACCTTTTTTTGAACTATTTTTTATGCTTTTTAATCCTTTATTAGTAATTTCAAACATTATTCAAAAAAATACCAAATGGAATTAGGTTCAAATTTATCTCCAAAAGCACAAATAGACTATAAATTAGTGCTTAGAGCTCGATTTGAAAATGATGAGCGAGCTTATGCTGAATTAATGGGTAAATACAAAGATTCTATTTATTATATGATGTTAAAGATGGTGAGAAATGAAGATGATGCGGATGATTTAACCATTGAAGCTTTTGGTAAAGCATTTAATAGAATTCACCAGTATGAGCCAAATTTTGCCTTTAGTACGTGGTTGTTTAGGATAGCTACAAATAATTGTATTGATTTTATTCGTAAAAAAAAGATGACCATTTTATCTATCGATAAAACGATTACGGATAGTGAGGGAGGAGAAATGAAAATTGATATAAAGTCAGAAAATTTAGATCCTGAAGAAAAAATTATTCGTAAACAGAAAATACGAATTATGCGAGCAATTGTAGATCAATTAAAACCGAGGTATAAAGAGTTGGTTATTTTACGCTATTTTAGAGAGCTTTCTTACGAAGAAATTGCTAAAGAAACAGATTTGCCTTTGGGTACAGTTAAGGCTCAGTTATTTAGAGCTAGAGAACAGCTTTATTCTTTAATGCAGCATAGAAAAGGAAAGTTCTAAAGTATAAACCTAGTTGTAAAAACACCTTTTTAAATAACAAATATAATTTTTAGCGTATGGATTTTGCAAATAACGTTATTATTAAATATTTCCCGAATTTGTCCGAGACCCAAAAAGAGCAATTTAGCCAGTTAGAATATTTATATAACGAATGGAATACTAAAATTAATGTTATTTCTCGCAAAGATATCGGAGATCTTTATGTAAAGCATGTTTTACACGCTCTAGCAATTGCTAAAGTTATTGCTTTTAAAGATGGTACAAAAATATTAGATGTAGGGACAGGAGGTGGTTTACCAGGAATCCCTTTGGCAATTTTATTTCCTAAATGTGAATTTGTTTTGATAGATGCTATTGGTAAAAAAATTAAAGTGGTAAATAATATTATAACCACCCTTGAGCTTAAAAACGTAAGAGCTTATCACAAGAGAGCAGAAGAAGTAAAAGAAAGATTTCACTTTGTTGTAACAAGAGCAGTTACTAGTATAAATAAATTTTTGCCATGGCTTAAAGGTAATTTCATGCAAGACACTAAAAATAATTTTAAATCAGGTGTTTTTTTCTTAAAGGGAGGAGATTTAAACCAAGAAATATTAGAAAGCAACAAGAAAGTGCAAGTTTTTCCAATAGCCAATTTTTTTGCTGAAGATTTTTTTACAACAAAGTTTGTTCTTTATACACGAATTAAAAACTAGCAATCTGAGTTTGCTGTAAAAGCTCAGGTTAGCATTTTCTATTAAATTGAATAAAAGCAGAAAGGCTACATTTATGTAGCCTTTCTATTTCTTTAAACACAGTAAATGCTATTCTGCCAAAACAATAATTTTATTGTTATTTAGCTCAACAACTCCTCCTTGTACATCAAAAGATGTTTCAGAATTATCTGTTTCTATAATTTTAATTTGACCTTCTTTTAGGGTGGCAACAATTGGTGCATGACCATCTAAAATGCCAAACGAACCAGCAGAACCAGGGAAAATCACTGATGTTATTTCTCCTTGGTATAGATTTTTTTCTGGTGTTACTATTTCTAATTGCATAATCTTTATGGTGTTAATCAAGCTTCAGACAACATTTTTTCTCCTCTTTCAATGGCTTCTTCTATAGACCCAACAAGATTAAATGCTGCTTCAGGGTATTTATCAACCTCTCCATCCATAATCATATTAAAGCCTTTAATAGTGTCTTCGATAGGAACTAATACACCTTTTAAGCCTGTAAATTGTTCAGCAACGTGAAAAGGTTGAGATAAAAATCGTTGAACTCTTCTTGCTCTGTGAACTACTAATTTATCTTCTTCAGATAACTCATCCATTCCCAAAATGGCGATAATATCTTGTAATTCTTTATATCGTTGTAAAGTTTCTTTAACTTTTTGTGCAGTATCATAATGATCTTTACCTACGACCTCTGGGGTTAGTATTCTAGAAGTAGAATCTAAAGGATCTACTGCTGGGTAGATTCCCAACTCAGCAATTTTACGAGAAAGTACAGTTGTTGCATCTAAGTGAGCAAAAGTTGTTGCTGGTGCAGGGTCAGTTAAATCATCGGCAGGCACATAAACTGCTTGTACCGATGTAATTGAACCAGCTTTGGTTGAAGTAATTCGCTCTTGCATGGCTCCCATTTCTGAGGCTAAAGTTGGCTGATAGCCTACCGCAGAAGGCATACGACCTAATAATGCAGATACTTCAGAGCCTGCTTGGGTAAATCTAAATATATTATCAATAAAGAAAAGAATATCTTTTCCTTGTCCATCACCTTCTCCATCTCTAAAGTATTCGGCTAAGGTTAAACCTGATAAAGCAACTCTTGCCCTTGCACCAGGAGGTTCGTTCATTTGTCCAAAAACCAATGTTGCCATAGATTCTGATAAGTCTTCTTTATTTACTTTAGATAAATCCCATCCACCTTCTTCCATAGATTTTTCAAAATCCTCCCCATATTTAATTACTTTAGATTCTATCATTTCTCTCAATAAATCGTTTCCTTCTCTTGTTCTTTCTCCAACACCTGCAAAAACGGATAAACCTGAGTGTCCCTTAGCAATGTTGTTGATTAATTCCATAATTAATACGGTTTTACCAACTCCTGCACCGCCAAATAAACCAATTTTACCACCTTTAGAGTAAGGCTCAATTAAATCGATAACTTTAATACCTGTAAATAATACTTCGGTAGAGGTGGTTAACTCTTCAAATTTTGGTGGGTCTCTATGAATGGCATACCCCCCCTCCTTACTAATTGCACCAATACCATCAATGGCATCTCCAACAACATTAAATAAACGACCTCTAATTTTTTCGCCTATTGGCATTACTATTGGCGAGCCTGTTGCAATTACTTCCATTCCTCTCCTCAAACCATCACTTGCATCCATGGCTATAGCCCTAACAGTATCTTCACCAACATGTTGTTGACATTCTAAAATTATTTTTGATTTATCTTCTCGAATAATTTCTAACGAATCTAAAATATTTGGAAGCTTATCTGCATCAGCAAAGCTTATATCGATTACGGGACCAATTATTTGAGTTATTTTTCCTGTGTTATTTGACATTTTTAATGCTTTTTTTTAATTTAACTGTTCGGTCTTAATTTTGGCTGCAAAAATACTATAATTTTATTATTATTTCTACAAAAATAGTGTCATTATTTTTTATACGTTTTAAACTAAGATAAATGTGGATATTTGTCGTTTGAATATTTTTGTAACAGATTAAAGCAAGCTTGTAATTTAGTGAAGATTTATAAAAACATCAACGAATTTAAAAAAATTAAAAACGCAGTAGTTACCACTGGCACTTTTGATGGCGTTCATGTTGGACATCAGGTAATTCTTAATCGTTTAAAAAAAATTGCACAAAACATAAATGGCGAAACGGTGTTGTTAACTTTTTTCCCTCATCCAAGAATGGTGCTTTATCCTGAAGATGATGAGTTGAGATTGTTAAATACCATTGAAGAAAGAATTCAACTCATTGAAAAAGCTGGAATTAATCATTTAATTGTTCATCCTTTTTCTAAAGAATTTTCAAGATTAAGTTCTGTAACATTTGTGAGAGATATTTTAGCTAATAAAATAGGTGCTACAAAATTGGTAATAGGTTACGACCATCATTTTGGAAGAAACAGAGAGGGTTCTTTCGAGCATTTAAAAGAATATGCTCCTCTTTATGGTTTTGATGTGGAAGAAATTCCTGCACAAGAAGTGCAACAAATAAATATAAGTTCAACCAAAATTAGAAATTCACTTATTAATGGAGAAATAAATGCTGCCACTCAATTTTTAGGTTACCATTACAATATCACAGGAAAGGTAATTAAAGGTAAAAAAGTTGGAAGAGAAATTGGTTTTCCTACGGCAAATATTAAAGTAAAAGATTGGTACAAATTAATTCCAAAACAAGGTGTTTATGCTGTGAAAGTGTTTATTGATGGTGAAAAGTTTAGCGGCATGCTTAATATTGGCACCCGTCCAACTTTAAATGGCAACAAGCAAACTATTGAGGTTAATGTTTTTAATTTTAATAAAATTATTTATGATAAAGTTATTAAAATAGTTTTTTACGAGCGGATTCGTAACGAACAAAATTTTAATACTTTACCTTTATTAAAAGAGCAATTAATAAAAGACAAAATAAGGGTGAATACCATTTTAGATGAAGTATAAATTTTATATTACATGCTTTTTTTTGTGCTGTAGCTTTTTGCTTAAAGCACAACTTTTAGATAGTATTGCATTAGATACATTGCCTACCTACAATTTACAACAAGCACTAAAACAAGACCCTCTAAAAGTTTATAAATTATCATTAAAAAAATCAAAATTAGTTGCATTGCCACAAGAAATCTTACAATTTAAAAATCTTAATAGCTTAAATTTAAGTAGAAATAAATTTCAAGATTTTCCGACTAAAATTGCAAAATTTAAATATTTACAAATATTAGAATTATCATCGAACAAACTAAAAACAGTACCTAAAGAACTCGGTTTACTGGTAAATTTAAAAAAGCTTTACCTTAATCAAAATCATATTATAGCATTACCATCAAGTATTCAATATCTTGTTAAATTACAGTATTTAGATTTGTGGGGAAACGATATTGGTTTTTTGCCTCACGAAATTAGTGCCTTAAAAAATACGTTAGAGGTAATTGATATGCGAGTTATTTTAATGAGTAACAAAGAACACCAAAAAATTAAGGATTTGCTGCCTACGACTAAAATAAAATTTTCTAAATCGTGTAAGTGCGATTTTTAATTATTGAGCCATATTTTTAGTTATAGTGGCTTTTTATTTTAATTTTGTTGCTAAATCAAACCAAAAACATACTTTTAACGTTTAATAAAATAAAATGAAGAAAAAATAGTGAGATTTATATTTAAAATATTATTAATAGGAATTATTATTCTTTCTTGTTTTAACTTGATGGCTCAAGATAAACTACTGTTTTTAAACGGAAAAGAGATTAAAGGAAAATTGGTGGATAAAACAAATTATGAGTTTACTTTTAAAACAGAAAAAAATAAGCAGTTTGTTATAGACAAATACCGCATATTTTCGTACACCCAAAATAATAAAGAAAAAATTGTGTACGAATTTGATACCTTGTCGGGCAATTTTTTAAAAGTAAAGGATATGAAGTTTTTCGTTTATGGCGAAAGAGATGCTCAGCAAACTTATGGTGCAAAATTTATTACCATTACAGGGCTTGCCTTTGGCGGAGCAGCAGGTTATTTTATGCACAAAGACCAAAGTTTTTTGTACATTCCTTCGCCTTTAATTTTTACGATGTTTACGCTTCCTTTTGGCACAAGAGTTAGACAACATAAAATAACCGATAAAACTTTTTTAAAGGAAGACGAATATTTACGTGGTTATGAAAGAATAGCAAAAGGTAAGCGAACCCAAAATGCACTAAAAAGCAGTTTGCTAGGCATGGGGGCGGGTTTCTTAATTAGTCTTATCATCAATAATCATCAATAAATAATTATGTGAAGCCGCTTATTTCTTTTGTTAGACTTATTGTTTATAGTAATGTATTTGTTTCTTTTTGTGCGTTGGCACTAACACACTTAACCTATATTTTATTAAAATTACCACACAATAACTGTAGAGGGATATTAGTTTTGGTATTTTGTTCTACTTACTTTACGTACAATTATCAGCGGATTATTAGATTAAAAAATTGTAACTTATTAGGCAAAAAAATAGGTGTTCGTTTAAGTTGGATAGTAAGAAATCGCTCTTTACTTTTTACAACAAGTGCAGTTAGTGGGCTTATTACTCTAGTTTCTCTTTTTTACATTAATATAGCAATAATTTACCTTCTTATTCCTTTAGCTTTTCTGTCTATTTTTTATGTTTTTCCAGTTTTCCCTTGGCAAGAAAAAATTGTTGCTGTACGAAACATTCCGTTTGTTAAAATTTTTATTATTGCCCTTGTGTGGAGTTTTGTAACCGTAGCATTACCTTATTTTAACGAATATGGTTTTGGAAAAATGCTTGAACCTATTTTTTTACAAACATTATTAAAACAGTTTCTTTTTATTTTCGCAATTACAATTCCTTTCGATATTAGAGACTTAAGGTTTGATTTAAAAGCTCACATCAAAACTATTCCAAGTTATTTAGGGGTGAAAAGATCAATATACCTTGCCGAGATACTTTTAATAGGCTATTTATTGCTTACTTATTTTCATTACAATTATTATCATCAAATAAGTTTACAACAATTTGTTTCTTTATGTATTACTGTGATTATAACAGGGGTTTTAATTACATTTTCTACAAAAAAACGACCAGAACTTTTCTTTTCAGGACTTGTGGAAGGCACCATGTTATTGGTGTATTTTGGAATTTTAATTTTAGAATATTATTAAGAAGTTGTTTAAGGGGAGTTCTAATTGCCCTTTTTCTTTTCTCGTATTTTCTTGTATGTTTTAATGACTAACATTAACAAACCTCCAAAAAGAATGATGCCAATAACACCCCAAATCCAACTAATGTTATTTTTAAGTATTACCAAGAATACAATGGCAAACAATAAAACTGTGGCTATTTCATTCCAAATACGTAATTTAAAAGAGCTATATTTTATTTCATCATGTTGCAATTGCACAAAAATTCGATGACACATAAAATGGTAAACGTAAAGCAATGCCACAAAAACTAATTTTATGTGCATCCAAGGCATTAGCAACCAAGCTCGACCTGTGTGAGTTCCAAAAAGCAACCAAAAAGCAAAAAAAGCAGTTAAAATTGCCGATGGCCAAGCTATACCATACCATAATCTTTTACTCATTAACTTATATTGCTTTTGCAGAATGGCTTTGGCATTTTCGCTTTCATCTTCTGCTTCAACATGATAGATAAATAAACGCACAATATAAAATAAGCCTGCAAACCAAGTAATAACAAAAATAATGTGTAATGCTTTTAAGTAAAAATAATCCATAACATAAAAAAAACTAAATTAAATAATAAACTTTTAAATACGATAGCATTATCTGTATTTTTGCTAATATGCAAAAAAGAGGAGTATTACTATTAAATTTAGGCACACCAAATAGTCCTGCCGTTAAAGATGTGCGAAAATATTTACGTGAGTTTTTAATGGATAAGTATGTAATTGATATGCCTTACATTACTCGATGGTTATTGGTAAACTTAATAATTGCTCCTTTTAGAGCTCCAAAATCTGCAAAAAACTACCAACAATTATGGACTAAAAATGGTTCACCACTTAAATATTTTGGAGAACAAGTGAGGCAATTATTACAAGAAAAGTTAGCTACTAATTACACTGTATTTTTTGCTATGCGTTACCAAAACCCCTCAATATCAACCGTTTTAAAACAAATAAAAACGTATAATATTAATGATTTATTAGTTATTCCTATGTATCCGCAATATGCATCTTCTACCACAAAATCGAGCATAGAAAAAGTAAAAAAAGAGCTAAAAAAAATAAATTTTAATCCAACCATTCAATTTATTGAAAACTTTATTACCAACAAAAAATTTATTAATTTTTTTGCTCAATTAGGCTTGTCATATTGGAACACCAATAAATTTGATAAAGTTATTTTTAGTTTTCATGGTGTGCCAGAAAGACATATTTTAAAAGATTGTGATACAGGGTTTTGTCAGTTAAATGAAAATTGTTGTAGTGTATATTCTGCTAAAAATAAACGATGTTATCGTGCTCAATGTTTTGAAACTGCCCGTTTAATTGCTAAAAAAATGAACTTAAACCCGGGCGATTATGTAGTGGTTTTTCAATCGAGATTAGAAACTAGAAATCGCGACCCGTGGTTAAAACCGTATGCCGATTTAGTAATAGCCGATTTACCACAACAAAATATTAAAAATGTATTAATTTTTTCGCTTTCGTTTGTTGCCGATTGTTTAGAAACAACTTTAGAGGTGGGAACTGAGTTTAAAAACTTATTTTTGAGTAAAGGTGGAGAAAAATTTCAATTAGTACAAAGTTTAAACAACCACCCTTTATGGATTGAAACCCTAGAAGATTTAATTATTAATAACTGATGTTTTTTATTATTTCGAAAATATTACACTTTTTAATTTCACCATTAACTTGGGTGTTTATTCTTTTGTTGTGGGGAGTTTTATCTAAAAACCAAAGAAGCAAAAAAAAAATATTTCTAACAGCTATTGTTTTACTGTATTTTTTCTCTAATTCTTTTATTGTTGATGAGGCTTTTAGATTTTACGAAGAAAGAGATGCTAAATATTCTGAAATTACCAAAACCTACGATGTTGCTATTGTGTTAGGAGGTTTTACATCTTACGATGCAGAGCAAGAGCTTGAAGGTTTTCACGCCTCAATTGATAGGTTGTTGCATGGATTGAAGCTATATAAAACGGGTAAAGCTAAAAAGATAATGTTGGTTAGTGGCTCAGGATCAATTACTAAACCAAATGAAAAGGAAGCCTTGATATTAAAGAATTATCTTCTTAAAATAGGTATTCCCGAACAAGATTTAATAATAGAGTCTGAATCAAGAAACACACACGAAAATGCAGTAAATACCGCTAAAATTTTAAATAAAAGCTTTCAAAAAGGCAACTTTATTTTAATTACCTCAGGATACCATATGCCACGAGCAAAAAGATGCTTTAAAAAAGTTGGGTTACCAGTAGCTCCTTTTAGTGTTGACCAATACGCAGGAAAACGAAAATTTGTTTTTGATTATTTATTTATTCCAAATATTGAAGCACTAAAAAAATGGAATATACTGACGCACGAATGGTTTGGGGTTATTAGTTACAAAATTGTTGGCTATATATAAAATCGTTCTAAAAAATCATAAATGTAAACCACATTCTGTTTTTGGATTATTGTTCCATCTTCCCTCTCTTCCTTTGCCAGGGACAGTACAATGGCTGCAGCCTATGGAGAAATATCCTTTTTTTACTAAAGGATGAAATGGTAGTTTGTTAGATTTAATATAATCTTCTCTTTCTGTTTTTGTAACATCTAATAATGGGTAAAACTTTAAAATTCCGCCACGCTCTTCAAAAATATTTAATGAAGCACGGTGATCGCTTTGCCACTCCATTAAACCAGAAACCCAAATAGAAAAATTTTCTTTAATAATGTTTAGTGGCTTAACTTTATTGATAGCACAACATAAATTAGGGTCTTTTTGCCAAGTCTTATCTGTAGTTGTGAAATCGTGTTCCCACTTTTCGGCAGCAATATCTATTACATTTAAACCATATAATTCGGTTAATTGTTTTTTGTAGGCCAGAGTCTCATTAAAATGGTAGCCTGTATTAATAAAATATATATTCTGTTTGTTGTTAATGTCGGAGAAAATCTTTAACAAGAATGCAGAAGTAGCTGCAAAAGAAGAGGTTAGCATTACTTCTTCCGCTTTAAAATCTTTATATAATTCAACTATTCTATCTTTAACGCTTAATTTGATGTATTTACTATTTAGAGAGTTAATCTCGTCTTTGCTAAAAATTCTTTTTTTAGAAGTAATCATTCCAACTATATATTTAAGGCAAAGTTCAACTATTTTTTGCTAAAAATAAATGATAAGTGTCAATAGATTTAAAATTGTCAAGAAAATAATACTAGCCTAACATCAAAAGGGCTAATAAATAAATTAAAATATAGAAATGATTTATATCGGTTATTTTGATGTTAAATTGAATAAGCCCCACCTGATATTCATGGTCTTTCAGCTTACGTTTGCT
>CAZVEW010000054.1:0-15150 GCA_964625955.1 uncultured Vicingus sp.
CGGCTAACATGCTTAATAAGATAATTATAAAGAAAGAAAGGTATAAATAATTGTTAAACATTTTAGTTTTAAAAAATGGGTAAAATAAGGTTAGCAAAAATATAAGAAGTCCGAAAACACCAAAACTTACTGCATAGGTGATGTATTGATTATGGGCTCTTAAATGGTATTTTTCTGAGAGATTGGTTTTATCGAGTGCATATTGGTGGTTAAAAGCATCTTGCAAATCACCGGTACCAACACCAAAAAGTAGGTTCTTTTTTAAAATATGAAATGCTGTTTTCCAATAAACCCAACGCATAATAACCGAATGTCCGTTAATGTCTTCACCATGAATGTACCTATCGTATTCCCAAATTATTTTATGAAAACGAACTGATATCTCATTCATTGTTAGGTATTTACAATTGGCAATACCTTTTTCTATTGCAGCAATTTGTTTGTTAGACAATTCCATTACCGCTTGTTTATTTTTTCTTTTTCCTTGAGAGGTGATAAATCGAATTAAGGTGTGTTTTAGCTTTTGTCCTTTTAAATCGGTAGCTGTAAATAAAATTTTACTTCGTTTGTTCCAAGTATTTTCAAGTTCGTGCCAAGCAATATTTTTGTAAACAAAATAACCGTTTTCTTTAATTTGGGCTAATTTACCTGTTTCATTTTTATATATTTCTCCATTTTTTGTGGTTTTTAAAGGGGTTAATTTTGTAATATTATCTGCTTGGTAATAATTATTTATGGTATTATTTATAAAATAATATCCTAAAAAGGAAAGAAGAAAAACAGTTGCACCAAAAACATATTTTATTTTTTTTGATGTTGTTTTTATGCTAAAAATTAGTAGTAAGATAATTGATGATAAAAAGAAAATAACAATTCCTGTAAAGAGGTTTATGATAAATAAAAATGAAAAAAGCCATACAATAATTAAAAGCCAAAATGCTTTTTGTTGTTTTTTTGGTTCGGTAATTAGGTAATAAATTGAACCAAATATGGCAAAACAAATTTCTAATCCAAACCTAATGTGCGAATTAAATCTCGATAAACTTCGTTGGTCAACAATATTAATATGTAATCCTCCTAACATTACAAAAATGCTCCAAAAAGAAGATGCTAAAATTCCTGCTACGTAAATTTTAAATAGCAACAAAAATTCTTTGTTGGTAATGGCTTTAAATCCTGCAATATAAAAAGGAAGAAAGAAAATAGGCATTTTTCTTCTTACATCGCCAATAGCATAATTAAAATTAGAGGTGTATAAAAGACCAAAAATAGTTACCAAATAAAGAGCACTAAGAACTACTGCTGTTTTGTTTTTGTAATAGTTTAAGAATTTTTGTTTAATATTTTTATCAAACACCCAAATTAAAAATAGCCCTATTTGCCCCATGCTAACCATTGGCTTGGAGAGGGATAAACCAACGGCTATCATCATTAAGCAAAAGAGGTAAAGGTTTCTTGTTTTAAAGAAAGGATTAGATATTTTTAACATCTAATTGTAATTTATTTAGTTCCGGCTAAAATAGATTGATACAATTTATTATTGCTTAGTGTTTTTATAGCTTCATCTAAAACGACATCGTGTTTTAATAAATCTTCTATTTGTCCTTTTTGATAATAATAGCGTGAAACAATTTCATTTTCTAAAATATAGCTTATTTCGTCTTTAAACTTGGTTAAGTCGCCTTTTTTGTTGTGTGTTAATTTTAATTTTAAGGCTTCGTATTCTGATTTCACATCATTAAAATATTTTTCGTCTTTTGTGGTTTTTTCTAATTTCGCTAATAGGACTTCACTTTCTGTTTTGTAATTATAATCTTTTCCATCTAAGAATTTTATAAATTCGTTATAATCGTTTTCTGACAAGAGAAAATCTTTAACCTGTTTTATCGAGTCATGCTTTAGTTTATATTGTGTTGCGTAATTAAAGATTAGGTTTTTCTGCAATAAACTTGTTGAGATTTTACTTATAAGGTTAGGTAATATTTTTATGTCAGGCGTAATTCCTTTGCCATCAAAAACGCTTCTTTTATTGTGTATTGTTTTAAACTCTGTAATTAAAGAATCTGGCACTTCCTCTACTTCGCCATCTTTATTTCTGTGAGAATAATCTAATTTTTGAATACATCTTCCGCTTGGGGTGTAATATTTTGCAACCGTTACTTTTAGCTTAGCGTTATAACTTAAGGGTTTTACTTGTTGTACTAATCCTTTGCCATAAGATTGCGACCCGATTATAACTGCTCTATCGTTATCTTGTAAAGAGCCCGAAACTATTTCAGAAGCAGATGCTGATCCTCCGTTAACTAAAACCGACAAAGGAATTTCTATATCAACAGGGTTATTTAAAGCTCTATAGATTTTATCCCAATCTTTAATTTTACCTTTAGTATTGACAACTTCTGTTCCTTTTGGCACAAATAAGTTAACAATATTTACAGCTTCTCTGAGTAATCCTCCTCCATTTCCTCTTAAATCTAAAACAATAGCTTTGGCATTTTGATTTTTTAAACTAATTAAGGCTTCTTTTACTTCAGCACTTGCTGTTTCTGTAAAGCTAATTAGTTTTATATAGCCAACAGAATCTTTAATCATGCCATAATAGGGAACGTCTTTAATCTTCACCTCTTCGCGTGTAACAGTTTTTATTAATGGTTTAGTTGTGCCGGGTCGTTTAATTTCTATTTTTAATGTTGTGCCTGGTTGTCCTAATAAATATTCTCTAATGTCAGAAGTAGTTTTTCCTTTCACATCGTTATCGTCTATTTTTAAGATTTTATCGCCAGCCATTAAGCCTGCTTTAAATGCTCCGAACCCTTCATAAGGTTCAGAAACAACTACATAATCTCCTTGTTTTTGGATTAAGGCTCCTATTCCACCATATTGACCTGTAGTCATCATTTTGTAATCTTCCATATTATCTTCTGGAATGTAGTTGGTGTAGGGGTCTAATGATGCTAACATTGCATCGATACCTGTTTTCATTAATTGACCTGGGTCTGTATCATCAACATAATAAATATTTAATTCTCTAAAAAGAGTAGCGAAAATATCGAGGTTTTTAGATATTTCGAAATAACTGTCAGCAAAACCAAAAGAGGTTATAATTGTTATTGTAATGGTAATAATTACAATTACTTTTCTTAAATATTTTTTCATATTATCTTTATTTCTTTCTTACCTATTCTAATTTTAACAAAAATTGCTCCATTACGGAACTGGGTCGTTTCCATGTCCTCCCCACGGATGACATGAAAGTATTCGTTTTATTGAAAGCCAAGCTCCTTTTAATGGTCCATATTTACTAATTGCTTCAACACTGTATTGTGAGCAGGTTGGTGTATATCTACAATTTTGACCTAAAATTGGGGATATACTTAGCTGATAAATCCGAATTAAAATAATAAATATTTTACTTATCAGCCACTTCACTCAACTTTGTTAAACGTGTTAAAATTACTTTTATTTTATTTTCAATATCGTTATATGTAAAAATTTGTTTTGAAGTATATATTAGCATTAAATTTATTGATATTCCAAGCTTGTTACAATGTAGTTTTAATTCACTATTATTTAAGCGATAGGCTTCTCTAATGCGTCTTTTTAATAAATTTCTATTAACTGCTAATTTAATATTTTTTTTGGGAATACTTATACAAATTTTTGGTAATTCTTCACCTTTACATGGTAAATATAAAATTCTAAAAAAAGATTCTTTAAACGATTTTCCTGATTGAAAAAGCAAATCAATCTCTTTTTTGCTTTTTAATTTCTCACTTTTATAGAATTTGTTATTGCCTTTCATAATTAGGGGTAAAGATAATAACGTTAATTAACATGTTTTTTTGAAGGAAGTTTTAAAAATTTATGGTAAGTGCTAACGCTTCTAGTTCTCTTAAATATTCTCGCTTGTTAAATTGTGGGGCATAAACATAAGCATCTATGGTAATTACTCTTTTTTTCGCTTCATCAACCATAGAATAACTAATAAAAGGACCTCCCATAAAATCTCCTTCCATTTGCCACAAGCCTCTTAATTCTTTAACATAAATACCTTTTAGGTTAATTTCTTTTTCATCTGGTGTATATTCAGAATAAACAGTCATGTAGGAGTTTTCAGCACCTCCTTTAATGTATTTTTTTGTTATTTCGTTTCTTTTTGCTACCAAATTCAACACATTAAAAACACTATCACTATTATAAGGATAGGTGTAAAGAATAATTCCTTGACTTACAGGGTTTTTGCCAACATTGTATTCTTTTCTTAACCATACAAAATTGCTGTCTTCTGATGCAACAAAAAACAAATCATCAATATTTATCTTAAGTCCAAGTTTTTTTTCTAAAAATTTAGCTCGGTTACTATTTGCGTTAAGTGCATATTTCGATTGTAATCGTTCTATCTCTTTATCATTAAAATAATTAATTAATGTTTTTCCATTTTTAAGAATGGTTTCGGCTGCAATTTTATCATTTGGAGCGGTAATATTAACTACCAACTGCATTTTAGCCCAAACATTTTTATTGATGCTAATTTTAGTTTTTTTGTTGGGTTTAATGTTAATGATTATAATATTTCTGTTAGTTTGAAAAATTCTTGCAAAAGAACGGTGAGGCACTTTAATTAAATTAAATAAAGCTTCGCGTTGGGGCAATCCTTTTTGTTCTTGTGTAAAAGTTTGTTTAATTGCTTCTCCTGTTTGATGGTTAAAATAAAAAGAATCTACAACAACTAATAAGTCACCAGATTTTCCTGTAATGGAAGGAAGAATTTTTTCATTAATTCTGTCACAGGAAACAAACAAAATGATAGTAGTAAATATAAAAGTTATTTTTAGTACTATTTTTTGAAATGAATCCATGTTTTTTTTGAGTCTATTTTAAAATAGCTTAGCTATCCTACCGATTTAATCTTTAGTTTAGTGCCTAGTTTAAGTCGCTTAAAATTAATACCTCTGTTTAATTTTTGTAATTGTTCAACACTAACACCTTTATATTTATTGGATATATCCCATAAATTATCTCCTTCTTTAACGGTATAATAAATGTATTTGCCATCAGAAGTTGTTTTATTACGTGCCATTTTGGCTTCAATTTTAGCTTTGGTTTTATTTTGGGCGAGGTAACTCGATTTGGCATAAATATATAATTTCTGCCCCACCCTAAGCCTATCGCTATGCAAGTTATTCCAATTTTTAATCTGACTAACCCTGCAATGATAACGTTGTGCAATTTTACCCATTACATCTCCACTTCTTACATGATACACGACAGCTTTTCCATTTCTAGGCGCTATCATTTTATTTTGTGCAATGGCAATACTATCTTTAATGTCTTTTATTGATTTGTGAGCATAAATTTCTTTTTCATTGGTTAAGAAATCGCCAATTTTTGCCACAGGCAATCGTAGGGCATTTGCTTTATCTGTATTAGGAATAAAATTTTTGTTGTAAGATGGATTTAAGAACTCAATATATTTTATCGGAATATTTAACGATTCTGAAATTTGTGCAAACGACACATGATCTGTTACATGAATGGTATCCGTATTTATACATTCCATATCGGGCAAAATGGGGAAAATATTATGCTCCGATGCGTAACTCATTACATAATTTACAGCAATAAAAGCAGGCACATAACCTCTTGTTTCTCTTGGTAAAAAACTTCTTATTTGCCAATAAGAAGTTTTGCCTCCAGATCGTCTTATGGCTTTGTTTACATTTCCTGGACCAGAATTATAAGCCGCTAAAACTAAATCCCAATCATGGTACATGTTGTATAAATCTTTTAAATACCTACATGCCGCATCGGTCGATTTATATACATCACTTCTTTCATCATAATAAGAGCTTACTTTTAAGCCATACATTTTCCCTGTGGCATACATAAATTGCCATAAACCAGTTGCCCCAACCCTCGATTTTGCTTTTGGGTTTAGTGCAGATTCCACAATAGGTAAGTATTTTAATTCTAAGGGTAAATTGTATTTATCTAAGGTTTCTTCAAATATTGGAAAATAAGAAGGGGCAAGCCCTAACATCCTCCCTGTAATTTTTTTCCTTCGTTTTGCGTAAAGGGCAATATAATCTTTTGTGTAATCATTATACACTAAACTAAAAGGAGAATTGGCATTCAATTTTGAAAACCTTTTGTGATAAGTCAGGCTATCAAAAATAGGCACAGAATCTTTAGCGTAATGATTTTTATTTAAGGAATTAATATCATCGTTAAATCCTAAACTTTCAAAATATTGAGTTGCCATCATACTGTCAATAGCAGCTAAAACAGGGTCGTCTGCTTCTAATTCAGAAAACAATAAATGTTTTCTAATCGTATCATTTTGAGCATAAGTATAAATTACACCAAATATTAAAATTAGGTATGTTAAAAAGTACTTCACTACTTATTAAACGTAAATTTTTTGAGTTTTGATATCTTTCTAGTATAAATTTGTGAAATTCCATTGAAGTATTTGCTTTTTTCAATGGGGTTTTTACTTTTTATATCGGCTTCTAGGTTCAAAAGTGAAATATTTATTTTTAGCATTAAGAAAATTTGAGGTTAATTATTACTCAATAAGAAAATTAGTGAGGAACTTATCCTAAATAATTTAACCTCTAATCGATAAAAGAGTAGGACTATTTTAATTTTTCTGTTTCTTTTTTATCTTCAGTCTGCTCTCCTTCTTTTATGCCTTCTTTAAATTCTTTAATTCCAGAGCCTAATCCTCTCATTAATTGAGGAATTTTTTTTGCACCAAATAACAAAATTAAAACAACACCAATTATTATCCATTCAGAACCACCTGGCATTCCTAATAATAATATACTATTCATAACTTTTTAATTTTTACTCGTTTACACGAATCTTATTTATTAAGCAAATTTACGAAACATTTAATTGTGTTGCAATGATAAATGTATGTTCTACAACAAACTAATTACCGTAAATATCGTTTAAAATACCTGCCAAGCGAATACCTGCTTGTTCGAGTCTTAAACAAACCAAATTCCAATGACGATAAAGGTATTTATAATTAAGGTTTTTATTGCTACCGAAATCATAAACTTTTTTTCTTAAATTAACAGATTCATTTGCCCAATCTATTGTTTTGGAGTTTTGCCATAGCTGTATTTGTTTATCATCATAATGGTCAATGGCTTTGGCAAGTTCTGTATAGCTCAATTTTTTTCCATCTATCATACCGCTATCCCAAATACGGTGTAGGTTAGTATTTTTCCAAAACCATTTTACTTTTACCTCATTTCCGCCTTTATCTTTTCCGTTGCCCACATGGAGTGGTTGATGTACATCGCCTACAAGATGAATTAAAAATTTTAAATCTGTTTGCTCTTTTTCTGCACTTAGTTGATGTTTTTTTAATTCTTTTATGATGTGATTAATCTCAACAATTACATCTCCTTTTTTGTTTTTTATGGTGTTACTGTAGGTCGTTGAATCTGGAATAGTTACCCAATGCCAATCGTGGGTATAATTATATTCACTATCTGAGCGAATTTCGTCCATCCATGTTGATGCTATTGCTAGACTTTCTTTTCCTAAAATATTTTCAACTTTTTTTAATGCCTTTTCATTTAAATGATGTTGAGCAACTTCACCTACAACCCTGTGTCCTGTTTGTCCCCAAGCTAAAACTATTGTTGTAAAATAACAACTGCTAATAAGGAGTAATACTATTTTTTTCATGATTATAATTTTTAGTGTTTACTTGCTGCTAAGGTATTATTTTTTGAGGGTGCTGATGGGTTATTTATTTTGTAGATATAAAATAAAACAAGAGCTGTAAGCACCACACTTAGTAAGTAGTAAAGTACTTTATAATTATTATCGGCAAAAGAAGTTATGTCTGTATTATCTATACTTTCGGGATAAAAATAGGTGAGTAAAACTACACTTCCATTATTTAAAAAATGCCCTAAAATTGGCAGCCAAAGAGATTTAGACCAAACATATAAATACCCAAAAGCAGCACCTAAAAGCATTCTGGGTAAAAACCCGTAAAATTGCATGTGTAAAGCACTAAATAAAAAAGCTGCTACCCAAATACCGACATGTTTATTTTTAGTAGAGGAAATCACTATCTTTTGAATAATGCCTCTAAACAACAACTCTTCGCCAATGGCAGGAACAACAGCAATGATAACTAAAACATAAAGTAGGCTAGCAATGCCATTAAAAGTTAAAAATACTTTTGTAAGCTCAGTGGCATCTGCTTCGCTTTGTTTCATCCACACTTCTAATCCGTGTAAAAAATCGGGTAAAACCATGTTGGCATTTATTTCTACAAGCCACGATAATATTGGTGTTGAAACTATCATTAACACAATAACTAGTAAATAGTTAATGGGCTTAGAAAAGTTATTTATTTGTAAAAAGTTAAACCCTTTTTTATCGTTAATAAAGGCGTAAACTATTGGCGGAACAACAAATAAACCAATGGCACTAAATAACTGGAATAATTTTAAGCCAGCAATGGTGTTTTCGTTGGTATAATCAGTAATATTATAGAGGTTGAAATTATAGAGCAACATGGCTAAAATTCCACCAATTATAGAAAAAATTACCACAGAAACTAAGCATAAACCAACAATTAAAACGAGTTGCAAAGCTGGTTTATCGGCTAATTTGGTGTTTGTTGACATAATTAAATGTTATTTTTGTTTCGAATGGTAAAAATAGGAAATATTGAATTAGGAAATTTTCCCTTATTGCTTGCTCCTATGGAAGATGTAAGCGACCCTCCTTTCCGTGCTTTATGTAAGGAAAATGGTGCCGATTTAATGTTTACTGAGTTTATTTCTTCGGAAGGATTGATTAGAGATGCTGCAAAAAGTGTTCAAAAGTTAGATATTTTTGAGTACGAGCGTCCTATTGGGATTCAAATTTTTGGAAACAACATTGAATCGATGAAAAGAGCAACTGAAGTTACAACAGCAGCAAATCCTGATATTATTGATATTAATTATGGTTGTCCGGTAAAAAAAGTAGCAGGGAAAGGTTCGGGAGCAGGAATTTTACAAGATATTCCTAAGATGGTGGCAATGACTAAAACCATTGTTGAATCAACCAATATACCCGTAACGGTTAAAACTCGTTTAGGCTGGGACGAAAATAGTAAATACATTATTGAAGTTGCAGAACGGCTACAGGATGTTGGCATAAAAGCAATTTCCATACATGGCAGAACTCGAAAACAAATGTATAAAGGAGCAGCAGATTGGACATTAATTGGAGAGGTGAAGAATAACCCAAGAATGCACATTCCTGTTTTTGGTAATGGAGATGTAGATACTCCTGAAAAAGCATTAGAAATGAAAAACAAATTTGGTGTTGATGGAGTAATGATAGGAAGGGCAAGTATTGGCTATCCGTGGATTTTTAATGAAATTAAACATTTTATGTCAACTGGTGAATACTTAGCTAAACCCACAATTCAAGATAGAATTAATGTGGTACGAAAACATTTAGAAATGTCAGTAAAATGGAAAGGTGAAAAATTAGGCGTTTTAGAAATGCGTAGGCATTATAGTAATTATTTTAAAGGAATTCCTGATTTTAAACCTTACCGAATGCAACTCGTTACCCAAGATAATGTAGCTGATGTTTATGCTGCGTTGGATGAGATAAAGCGTGTTTTTGTTTAATCTATTGACTAATTAATTTTCCTAAGAAGACCTTTTCTCCGCTATTGTGATTAATTAAGTAGGTTAAAAACAAGCCTTTACCTATATCTTTTTTATTGATTTCAACCTTATTTCCATCAATGTTATTAATTTGCCGCACTTCTTTTCCTACTACATCATAAATCAATAAGTCATATTCTCCGTTTAAACTTTTATCAAACAAAATGGTAGTAAATTCATTAAAGGGATTTGGATAAACAACATGATGAATTGAATTATTTATATCTTCTAAACTCATTGGAATTATCAAATCTCTGCTAACCCACAACCCTCCTCCGGCAGTTCCAACATACAACTCTTGAAAATTATTAGGATTAAACTTTGCAAAATTAAAAAAGGTATGGTTTACATTGGTTGAAATATTATTAAAACTCGCTCCTGCATCTGTGCTTAAATAAATACCTTGTGGGTTGGTTTCCATTTTGTACCACTGTTGAGCAACAGCAACAACAGCTTGATTATTATTAGGGTGAACTTCAACATCAACAATTCTTGGGTGGTTTAAAATTAAGTTCCAAGTACTTCCCCCATTAGTAGATTTATATAGTCCGCCTGTAGTTCCCCAATCAAAATTATCGGTAACGGAGGCATAAATTTCACCTAAATTATTAACGAATATACTCAACACATCGCCAGTAGGAAATGAGCTTACAACTGTCCAATTTGTACCACCATCCGTACTTTTATATAAGCTGTTTAATCCTAATCCCATAGAGTTTAACCCTAAATAAAGTTCTTGCGAATTATTTGGATTTATAGCTATTTTCCAAACATATTGAGCATTTGCTCCCAAACCTGTGTTTATGGCTGTCCAAGTTGTTCCGCTATTGCTTGTTTTATAAACACCATTATGATACACAGCACTATAAAGGGTTCTGTTTCCTGATGTTCCGGTAGTTTTATCCAAGATTAAATCATGCCTCCCAACAGGCATTGTTCCATTAATATCAGAAAAAGTAGTGCCAAAATCATTACTAAAAACAACTCCACCAGCAGTAAACCCTGCATTTAACCCCCCTTGAGAACCTTGCCACCTGCTTACGTATAAATCGCCATTAATAGGGTCTATTTGAATATCTTTTACGCCATCTGTCTCACTTAAAGAACCAATAATTGGGTCTTGAATAGAGTCCATACGTAAAAAAGTTGTGGCATTATCGTCAGAACGAAAAAGACCAAAATCATCGTAGCCAATATAAATTCTGTTAGGATTTAAGGGGTCGAAAGCAATGTTGTCGGTATTCATTAATTCTAAGCCTCTAGATTGCCAAGCAGCACCAACTTGATTGGTATAAGCCTGTTGCCATGACACCCCTCCATCACTACTTTTGGTAACTTGGTCAGCACAGATGTAGATTTTTGCAGTATCGGACGGTGCAATAACAATATCAAAAGCATAAGGGTCGGAAAAAAATGTTGCGGCATCCATCCATCCGGTATAATCACAACCGTACATATAATCCCAAGTTAATCCCCCATCAAAAGTGGCATAAATTCCAGGAGCATCAAATCCACTACCTCTTACTGTTGCAGTAAAAATAATATCAGGGTCTAAAGGGTTAACATCTAATTTCCAATAGTCGTAGAATAAAGAATCTGCGGCATCGTATTTAGGCAAGTTGGCAGTAATATTTATCCAAGTATCTCCTTGGTCTTCACTAATGTAAATACCTCCAGCAAAAGTGTTAGAATCTCCGGGAGTTCCAAGTGTTTTAACTGTTAAATACAAGGTAAAAATCCCATAAGCATTTAGTGCTTTTAATCGGTGTGTATTGGCATGAGGTAAGCCTATGTTTTTAGAAATCCAAGTATTTCCTCCATCATCACTTCTGTAAATTCCTTTAGTAGTACTTACAACAATAGTATCACTTCCTGTTGGAGCAAAAACAATAGAATGAATACTTGTTGAATCTGGAATGCCTGTGGTGAGTAGTGACCAACTAGCACCACCATCTAAACTTCTATAAATGCCTGTTTTTCCATCGTATTGAGGAAAAGGCAAAAAATCAGCAAATGTTCCATCAGCACCATCTCCTAAACCGATAAACATTCTATTAGTATTGGCAGAATCTACAGCAATTGTTGCTACTGAAGCTAAATCTGCACTAGAATTTATGTTTGTAGGATAAAGTAAGCTCCAAGTATTTCCTCCATTGGTACTTTTAAACAAACCAACACCCGAACAATAGTAAACGGTTTCGTGGTTAATTGGATCTATCACAATATCGTTTGTCCAATACATATCACCACCATAAGGCATTTGGGCAATATTGTTGTTAATGTTTTTCCAAGAGGCGCCATTGTCGGAAGATTTAAAAATGCCTTCAATATCTCCACCTGCATAAATTACGTTGGCACTATCGGGATGAACCCTTAAAAAATGCAAATCGCTTCCCGCCCCTGGTCCGATATTTTGCCATGTTTGGGCATTACTTTGAAAATTTAATATTAGTGCTAATAAAATTGCAGTTAATAGTTTCATTGTTAGTCTTTTATATTTGTAATCAAATATATCTTATAATTAGAAATTAAGCAACTTATTATTAAAATTATAACAAAAAATTAATTTAGAATTTTAGCATAGAAGAAAGAGGAATAATTATAAATGCCTCTTAGTTAGTATTTTAACAGGATACCAAGACGCAATTAAGCCAATAATAAAAATAATGATAGATACATACATAAAATCAGTAAGTTCTAGTTTAACAGGATAAAATGCAACCACACCACCTTCCAATTTTAATAATCCAAAATGGATTTGAGCCCAACAGATTATCGTTCCTAAAATCATTCCTGAAACAGCTCCTAATAAATTAATAAGCATTCCTTCAGCAAAGAAAATTTTTCGAATAACACTATTATTTGCTCCCATTGTTTTTAAAATCCATACATCTTTTTTCTTATCAATAATTAACATGGTTAATGAGCCAATAATATTAAAAGAGGCTATTACCAATATAAAAGATAAAATTAATAGTGCCATCATTTTTTCTGTTTTATTGGTTTTAAAAATTAATTCGTTTAATTCGTAACGTGTTTTAACGGTATATTTTGAGCCAATAATTTTTTGAATTTTTGATTTTACCATATGCCAGTCACTTCCTTTTTTTAAACCTATTTCAATAGAGGATACTTTACCTTTATGATTTAGTAATTTTTGAACAAAAGGCAATGAAGCTACAAGGTATTTTGTGTCAAAATCTGGGCTAACAGAAAAAATACCTGTTGGTTTAGCGAATTTTCTGGTAAATGCTGAAGTGGAAGAAAATGATTTTATATTACCTGGTTTTGGTACAATTATACTCACATTATTATCGATTTGGCCAGCTAAAAATAATGAAAGTTGATCGGCAATTCCATAGCCTAGAATAAGATTGTTTTTGTTTTGTAAGTTTACTTTTCCTTCAACAATTAAAGAATCTAAACCATTCATTTGATAAAAATTAGGCGTTACACCTTTAATAGTTGCTACGGTTTGTTTATCTTTATATTTAACCAATGCAACCTCTTCTAATGCTTGGCAATAAAATTTAACTTCGGGCAAAGCCATTATTTTTTCTTTTGGAAAAGTATTGGCATCAAAAGATTTTCCTTTGTTAATGGTTATCTTTATATCAGGATCAAAAGAGGCATACAAGTTCTCTACTAAATCTTCTAACCCATTAAATGCAGATAAAATAATGATTAATGCAAGTGTGCCAACAGCTATTCCTAAAACAGAAATCCAAGAAATAATATTTATAGCATTGTGAGATTTTTTAGCAATTAAATATCTTTTTGCTATGTAAAATGGAAAATTCAAAGAATTTATTATTGTTTTAAAAGTTGATCAATTTCTTCTGCATAATCTAAAGAATCATCAACATAAAAAGCAAGTTCTGGTGTAATTCTCAATTGTTTACCTACTCTTTTTCCTAGTTCACCCCTAACTAATTTCACATTTTCAGTTATTATTTTTACACATTCTTTAGGCTCCATCTTACCAAAAACACTTAAATATACTTTAGCAAAACTTAAATCGGGAGAAACTCTAATAACTGTTACGCTTATCATGGTGTGGGGAAACCAGTTACTTACTTTTAAATGAAATATTTTGCTTATTTCTTTTTGTAATAAGCTAGCAACTTTATTTTGTCTGATAGAACTCATGTAGCAAATGTATTAATTATTTAGCTTAAAAGAAGTCTCACAAAAATTCAATTAACCTCATTAACAACAATTTTTTTCTATAACTAATTGTAATTTAATACAATAAAGGTTAATTTTGCCTTTCACTATTCAAAATAAATATTATGAAAAAAACTTTACTTTCTTCATTCTTGTTTGCTACCATTGGTATTTATAGTTCTTTCGGACAAATAACTGTTGATAGCACAAACATTGTAAGCGTGGGAGAAAACGTTTATCAAGCGTACGACTCAACGTTAACTATTACATCAATAGGTTCTGCTGGTGCAAACCAAACTTGGAATTTTTCTGGACTAGGTACCGATAGGCTTGACACCCTATTTTTTAGAAAAAAGACTTCTCAGCCTTTAGCAAGTAATTTTCCTACGGCTAATGTGGTAATGACTTCTACAGATCCAGCAGAAGACAGTACTTGGACTTATTTAAACAAATCTGTAACAGGTCTTGATATTATGGGGCAAGCTGCCAACATAAATGGTACGATTACTCCTATTCCTCTTCTTTTTCCAATCGTAGGTTTCCCTATTACCTATGGCACGAGCTATAGTGGTAATTGGAATGGAACACTCTTTACTTTCTTTTTAGGGGTAGATCCTGATGGAGTAGGTCCTTTACCCACCATTGATTCTATAAAAATTAGAAGATTAACCACTTATAGCGGTTCAATTGATGCTTGGGGAAATGTAACCACGCCTTTTGGTACTTTTCCTAGTTTAAGACAAAATGAAACAACTTACAATACAGATTCAACTTTTACTTTATCTAATGGAACTTGGGCATTAATTAGTCCTACACTTGCAACCTTGTTTGGTGTTAACCAAACAACTAAAGATACCACAAATACCGCTCGGTGGTGGACAAATGATGCAACAGCACGTTTTCCGCTAGTTGAAATAGATTATAATACTAACGGAACTCTTAATGATGCCGATTGGCTACAATCAACACCTACTGTTGGTATTAACGAAACAGCCATTGTATCTGTTCCTTTTTTACTTTATCCTAATCCTACAAAAGATATTATAAACATAACAACGCCTTCTTTAATAGAAAATGTTTTTGTAGAAATAATGGATATCACAGGTAAAGAGGTTAAAAACATGCTTTTTAATACAAATAAAATTAAAATTTCTGTTGCTGATTTAGATAATGGCATTTATTTTTATAATATTTACAATGCAAATGGAAAAATGCTTAGCACTAACAAATTTGTTGTTGCAAAATAATTTTTATCGATCTAAAATGACCTGAAAATGTG